>JAIXSO010000070.1 GCA_027484685.1 Bacteroidota bacterium | reverse complement strand
GTTGTAATCTTCTTTCTTAAAACTCATATTTTTTTTGATTATGAGTTCTGTTTAATAAAATTATTGCATATTATTGTTGTAGCAAAGGAGGCTACCGAAGGTTTTGTTCAACAGCACCTACAAGAAATTGGCGGTTCAGTGGTTTGCCGATGTTGGCGTCCTCGCCAACATCAATTAGGCCATTTTTATTGCAGGCGAGGACGCCTGCAATGGCGATAAGAAGATGCTTGCAGCAAGACCCTGATTTTAAAGAGTTAGTTATTGAATTTTTTGGTGTTTTTTCACAACATAACATCCCCCTTGCCCCCTTCTCTTACCAACAAATCCAATACACAAGGGGGAAATGTTCCCGCGCCTTTTCGTTATTCATAGTTCAGTTTTTCTATTAGCAATATTAAAGATAAATACTTTCGTTATGCAGGGCATCTCCTTAATTGGGCAACCAAGTTAGCTAATGGCAAATAATTACTTATAACCAAGAAGATGCTTACAGCATGACGAAATACGGAGTGCGAAATTTGGAGTGCGGAGTAAAAAACCAATTGCGAACGTCAATTATGAGGCAACCAAGTTAGCTAATGGCAAATAATCATTTATAGCTAAGAAGATGCTTAAAGCATGACGAAATGCGAAGTACGAATTGTTGAGTGCGGAGTAAAAAACCAATTGCGAAAGTCATTTATGTGTCAGCAAAAGTTAGCTAATGGCAAATAATTATTTATAGCCGAGAAGATGCTTACAGCGTGACGAAATGCGGAATGCGAATTGTTGAGTGCGGAGTAATAAATCAATTGCGAAAGTCAATTATGAGGCAACCAAGTTAGCTAATGGCAAGTAATTACTTATAGCTAAGAAGATGCTTACAGCATGACGAAATGCGGAATGCGAATTGTTGAGTGCGGAGTAAAAAATCAATTGCGAATGACATTTATGTGTCAGCACAAGTTAGCTAATGGCAAATAATTACTTATAACCAAGAAGATGCTTACAGCATGACGAAATGCGGAGTAAAAAGTGTTGAGTAAATAATAGTTTCAAATTTAATCCATCAACCATGGTCTATCAACTATCGTCCATGGTCTATCGTCTGTCAACCATCAACTAACTACAAATCCTCTTGCACTTTTATTTGTTCCCAAGTTTTGTTCTTTATGGAGTCCATTATCATCCAAATGGCAATGCCCGAAAGTAAAGTTAGCAATACCACCACAGGTAAAAAACTTCTAATTAAATAATGCACCAAACCAACCGAAACAGGAATTAACATGGTAAATAATCCTCTTACAAAACTATTGCCTTTGGTTTTATTACCTGCCAAAGCCGAAAATGGCATTTGGTTAATGGTGATATAGGCTATGGTTAAAATAATCAATGCTTGGTTACATACACCTAACATAAAATTAGGCAACGATGCAGCGCCTAATAAAAAATAAGCACCCACTAAAATGGTTATAACCAAAGGCACATAAAACTTAAACAAAATTGATTTTACCGAACCTAAAATAAACTTTCCTGGCTTATCAACTGGCGGAATATAATACATCCAAGCAGCTTTGTATTTTTCGCTATAAACCAAATAACCCAAAGCTGTAATCAATACAAAATTGCTAAAATATACCACAAAAATATATACAAATGAGTCGGCAGGTGGCAATTTAAAACCACTTTCGCTACCATCGTTATTATTATTTAAAAACATCAACACCAGATAAACCGCCAAATAACCTAATGAAGGATAAACTTTCATTTTAAAATCGCGGCTACGGCTTGTCATTTTCCAAGTAAGCATAAACCCAACTCTTTCAGCTCCAATTGGGGTTACCCATTTGCTTATTTTTTCTATCAAACCAGTTTTATTACTAATTGGCTTTTGAGTTTGAATAGTTTGTTTAAAGGTTTGTTCTTCGCCACTGCTGCTGCTTATCATGGCCAATTTTTGATTAAACGATGGTGCCAAATATTTTATTACAAACCAAATACTTACAAACGGAACTGCTATACTCAACATTGTATAAAAAACCATAGTAAAACCACCGTTGAATGTGGTTAAATATTGCCACGCACAAGCAAACCAATAAGGCGGAGCTAAAAAAATCCAATCGTTATTATTGATATTAAATGTGGCAGACTCCGTTTTACTTATTAAGCGCGGCACTATTTGGTAACTGGCATAAATTAATATAGCTACTGCAATTTGAAAATAAGAAATAATGGTTTTAAACTTTTGAGGAGTAGTAATTTTTAACACTACAATATAAATGGCATTGATAAAAAATATGGTTAATAATGTAACCAATAAAACCATCACAATAAATACTATCAAAGGCCAAATACCAATAAAATAGCCTACAAAACCCATTCCCATAAAAGTCATAGGAAGCGAAGTTTTTAAAATATAAACTATAATGTATAGCAGCCTTGAAGCTAAAAAGGTAATATCGTTTACAGGTTTTGGAAGTATAATAAAATTATCGCGCACATCAATTAAAACAGTGGTAAAATCGGCCATTAAAGTAGATGCCAAAATGAACATAAACATTGAGAAATAAAGGGTAAGTTTGGTTTCGTAATTTATGCCAATAAAAAACGAGAACATAAAAACTAAACCTAAAACTACGCTCATTATAAATTGGGTAATACTTATACCTGAGGTTGGCTTTTTTTGATTGGCACGTTTTATGGCTCTTATGCCTGTTGGCGTTCTATCGCCAAGTATTATTTTGGTTTGTAAAATGGCTTTTAACTGCGTGGTATCAATGCCCAAACCTTGGTAAAACGAGGTTGGCAAAAGCACTAATTTTACTAAAAATTTATCTATAAAATTCATTCAAACTTTCCAATTAGTTATTAAACGCATTCATCAATTGATCGGAAGCATCGTTAGTACTTGAACCTTGGGTTAACACCGCAAATATTTGCTCCAAACTTTGATTGCCTTGTTCTTGTTTCAACTCTTCAAAACTACCATCAGCTATTACAGTTCCATTGTTAATTAAAACTATTCTATCACTCACCTTCTCAACTACATCCATCATGTGGCTGCAATAAAAAATGGTTTTACCATCTTTGGCCAACTTGCTAATTAATTCTTTTACAGTTATAACACTATTGGCATCTAAACCACTCAGTGGTTCATCTAAAATAATAATATCAGGATTGTGAAGCAAACCCGAAATAATGAGCACTTTTTGGCGCATACCTTTGCTAAATGTATCCATACGTTGGTTCATTACAGCTTCTAAACCAAAAGCAGTAAGCATTTTACTCATTCGCTCAGCAGCTATGTGTTCATCAATGCTGTACAATTGTGCCATAAAATTTAAGAACTCTAAAGGCGTTAACACATCGTAAAGCTCTGCCAATTCAGGCACGTAACCAATTTTGCTTTTTATGGCCAAAGCATTGGTTTTTATATCTAATCCACCTACTAACACATCACCGTCAAAATCAGAAATTAAGCCGCACAAAATTTTTACGGTAGTACTTTTACCTGCACCATTTGGACCAATATAACCAATAATTTGCCCAGGATAAATATCTAAATTTATTCCTTTTAATACTTGTTTTGAGCCATAATTTTTAAATACATTTTTTAAACTAATAATTGGTTCCATTTAAATATATGAGTGTTAATTTTGACCGCAATATAATTTTGCTTTGTAATATTTAATACAATGAATTGAACTATAATTATTTTATGCTAATAATTAGGAATTTTAGTTCCAACACTTTCATAAAATATTTATTAATTGCTTAGCAATAAAACTGAAACTTTAAGTATGATTGATTTAAGAAGCGATACCGTTACCAAACCAAGCCCACAAATGTTACAAGCTATGATGGAGGCTCAAGTTGGGGATGATGTTTTTGGTGAAGACCCAACCGTAAACGAATTGCAAAATTTTGCAGCTGATATGTTTGGAATGGAAGCAGCATTGTATTGTTCAAGCGGAACCATGACCAACCAAATTGCTATTAAATTGCACACTCAGCCAGGTGATGAAGTTATTTGCGATAAACTTTCGCATATTTATTTATACGAAGGTGGCGGAATAGCTTCCAACTCGGGTGCCTCTGTTAGATTGCTAGAAGGTAATTTAGGAAGATTTACAGCAAACCAAGTTTTAGAGAACATCAACGATAGAAACAATATTCATTTTCCAATTAGCAGTATGGTAAGCATTGAAAACACCGTAAACAAAGGTGGTGGGGCTTGTTGGGAAATTGACGAAATGATAAAAATTAAAGCTGTTTGCCAAAATAACAATATGGCTTTACATTTAGATGGGGCCAGGCTATTCAATGCATTGGTTGCCAAAAACCAATCACCCAAAAAATATGGCCAATTATTCGATACCATTTCCATTTGTTTAAGCAAAGGTTTAGGCGCACCTGTTGGCTCGCTTTTACTTGGAAATAAAGAACATATAACAAAAGCTACCAGAATTAGAAAAGCAATGGGTGGTGGCATGCGCCAAGCTGGTTTTATAGCTGCTGCGGGACTTTATGCTTTGCAAAACAATGTGGAGCGTTTAAAAATTGACCACGAAAGAGCTAAAAGTTTGGCAAGCGTTTTGCAAAACAGTTTATTTGTTGAAAGTATTTATCCAGTAGAAACCAATATTGTTATATTTAAAGTCAACACTAAAATCAGGACCACAACTCAGCTAATTGATAATTTAAAAGAAAATGGAATCAATGCAG
This sequence comes from Bacteroidota bacterium, assembly GCA_027484685.1. Taxonomy (GTDB): domain Bacteria; phylum Bacteroidota; class Bacteroidia; order UKL13-3; family UKL13-3; genus JAAFJM01. Next base: position 46,992 of record JAIXSO010000070.1, on the reverse strand, counting down.
TGAGTATGGGAAATAATTTAGTTAGATTTGTATTACATTTAAATATAACTGACTCAGAATTTGAGTTTTTGCTAAGTAAACTAGATGAAATAAACTTAAAACAATGATTACTTTGAAAATTTAAAACAATTTAGCATATTCGCCCTCCTAATGAAAAAAATAATATTTTTAATAACTATATTAACCTTGGCTTTTATGAGCAGCAGTGCTCAGCCTAAGAAAAAAACTGTAGCTAAAGGTTACGATGCCATATATCCATTTATAAAAGGCAAAGCCAAAGTATATAAAAATGGCAAATATGGCTATATAAATATGGAAGGCGAGGAATTTATTCCATGTAAATACGAAGAAATTTATCCATTTGAAAGAGGAATAGCCAAAGTGCAACGCAATGGAAAATTTGGCTATATTAACGAACAGGGCGAAGAAGTAATTGAATGCAAATTTGATTATATTGGACCATTTAAAAATGGAAGGGCCATTGTTAAATTAGATGGAAAGCTAGAAATAATTGATACCGAAGGAACTGTAATAACTGAGGGAAATCATGCAGGAACACAGTAAACGATGATTATCATCAAAAAACGAAATATTTGTTCATATTTTTTGCTTCGTAGAAAACAAATACTAATTTCGAGCGGTTAACAATTATATCATGCCACAAAATGGCAATCACATCATATATATAAAAAATGGGTAATTTAAAGAAAAAATTTGCTGAAAAAGCGCTTCCACTAGCTGTAGAAATTAGAAACTTTGTAAAAGAAAATGGCGATGTTGTTCTTGGTAATTTTACTGTAGAAGATGTATATGCCGGACAAAAAGGAATAATAGGCTTATTAACAGAAACTTCTTTATTAGATTCAAACGAAGGAATTCGTTTCCGTGGTTATACCATCCCCGAATTAAGACAATTATTACCTAAAGTACCAGGAGGAACTGAACCACTTCCAGAAGGTTTGTTTTACTTAATGTTATTAGGCGAATTACCAACTTATGATGATGTATTGGATATTCAAGCTAATTGGGCTACACGTGCCGAAGTTCCTGCGCACGTTTACGCAGCCTTAGATGCAATGCCTATTACTACTCACCCTATGACTCAGTTTTCAATTGCTATCAATGCATTACAAACTGATTCGGTATTTGCAAAAGCATACAAAGACGGAATTAACAAAAAAGATTATTGGGATTACACTTACGAAGATGTTTGCACATTATTAGCTCGTTTACCAAAAGTAGCAGCATATATCTACCGTAGAACTTATAAAAACAATGAGCATATTGCTGCTGACCCGAAATTAGATTGGGCTGCAAATTTTGCTCACATGTTAGGTTACGACCAAAATGAATTTTATAAATTAATGCGTTTATATTTAGTTATTCACGCAGATCACGAAGGAGGAAACGTTTCAGCTCATACTACTCACTTGGTTGGTTCAGCTTTATCTGACCCATATTTAAGTTTAGCAGCAGCTATGAACGGATTAGCAGGTCCATTACATGGATTAGCAAACCAAGAAGTTATTCGTTGGATAAAAGACATGCAAGAAGAAATTGGTGAAGATCCAACTGAAGAACAAATTGCGAGCTATATTCAAAAAACATTAACTGAAGGAAAAGTGGTTCCAGGATACGGACACGCAGTGTTGCGTAAAACCGATCCACGTTTTACTGCTCAACAAGAATTTGCTAAAACATATATGGCTGATGACAAGTTAGTTAATATAGTTTGGAAAATATACAAAGTAGCTCCTCCTATTTTAGAAAATACAGGAAAAATTAAAAACCCTTGGCCAAATGTAGATGCACATTCAGGTGCATTGTTATTACACTATGGCTTTGCTGAATATGAGTTTTATACCGTATTATTTGGTGTAAGTCGAGCATTAGGTGTAATGGCTTCGTTACTTTGGGACAGAGCTTTAGGATTACCTTTAGAAAGACCAAAATCAGTAACATACGAATGGTTAAAAAATACAGTTGCGGCTAAAAAAGCAACTTCATAATAATTTAGTATTGATATTTAAAAAGCCTCTAAGTAAAACTTAGGGGCTTTTTTGTGTAACAAAACCAATACTCCAAGCGTTTAAGGAGAAAATTATTATAAAATGGCCCATTTTAACAAACATGCTCTTTTGTTTTCAATTGTTACTTTATTGTTCTTCAATCAAATATTTGCACAAAGTAGCAGCCTAAAATTCGACTTTGAAAACCCAATAATGGTTGATAGTGCTTCTACTATTGTTATTCCAATTAGCTACAATTCTAACTATTTTTCAAATAATAAAATTGCCAATTGGGAAGATGTTTGTGCTAATTTAATTTTCTACAACTTTGTAACAGATAGCAGTAAAAGGTTATTTGGCTACAACACTTATATTTTAAATATTAATAACCGATACGAAACTTTTTACAATAAAAAGCCCAATAAGAATTTTACGAAACAGCACTTTTTTTGTAGAGTAAAAAATGTTGATTATAACAACAACGGTAAAATTGACGAATATGATCCAGCAGTGCTTTATGTATGCGATATTTACGGAAATAATTTGAGGGCGTTAACCTTGCCTAGTGAAAATGTAGAATCTTTCGAAATTTTTGAAAAACTCAACTTTGCACTATTAAAAATACAAAGAGATGCCAACGATGACCGCAATTTTAGGAATTCGGAAAACGACTATTATTATGTAAAACTAGACTTGAAAACCTTAACTTTTGGAAAAAAAATTGAAATAAAATAACTATTAGCTATTTTTAAAATTTCTATTATCAATTCCCCACATCAATTTTTCGCGAAGTGTTTGTAGGTAATTTTCGTTATTTAAACGTAATAAATTCATTTTAAAACCGGCTTTACTAACTGCTAACTCGGTATTTGCTTCAATGCTCTCTGAACGAGAATCTAATGTTGCTAAAAACGAGGTACTCCTTCCCTCAACTTGAAATGAAATAACATTATTATCAGAAATAATAATTGGTCTTACATTTAAATTATGTGGTGCAATTGGGGTAATAACCAAGCTAGCTGATGATGGATACAAAATAGGTCCACCACAACTTAAGTTATAACCTGTTGACCCAGTTGGAGTTGAAATTATCAAACCATCGCTCCAATAAGAGTTTAAAAATTCGCCATTTATAAAAGTATGAATGGTAATCATACTCGAACTGTCTTTTTTATGAATCACAAAATCATTTAAGGCGTATTTTACTCCTCCAAACATTTCTGATTTATTGCTATCCAATTTCAACACTGTTCTTGAATCGATTGTGTATCTGCCTTTGGCTAATTCATCTACCATTTGGCATGCATCTTTAGCTGCAACCCCAGCCAAAAAACCTAATCTACCAGTATTGATACCAATTATGGGTGTTTCTTTCTCGCGTACAAATTCCAAGCACATCAATATGGTTCCATCACCACCAATGCTTACTACGTAATCAAAATTATTTTTATTAAAATCCTCGTAAGTATCGAAAGTTTTAGTTTTAGGTGAAATGTTTAAGCCATTGCGTAAGCCATCTTCTAAAAACTTTCTATAAACTGTAAAATTAATTTTACTAGTTTTTAAATAATCAAAAAACTGCTGCAATTCAGTGTAGCGTTCTTCTTTAAAATATCTACCAAAAATGGCTAAATGCATAGTTTTTTATGTGTTCAAATATTTAATTAACCAATCGTATCGTTTGCTTGAGGCATCATCCTCATCTATTTGTTGACTACTAAATATTACTTGGTAATTAAATCGCTCAAAAGTAGCTATGATGTATTTTAAATCAGTAATATTATATTTTAACGAAACCTGAATATTATTTTCAGCATCGGCCAAAGGATTTACATGGAGGTATAAAATTTTAGCATTATTAACTTCGGTAATTCTTGCAATTTCAGCCAATGAATAATTACGCGCATTCATTTGCAAAACTATTATTCCACCATCTTGCGCAAGTGTACTATGATCAAAAAGTTGTTTGGCTAAATCTTTAGCAGCTATAATTCCTTTAAAACTTTGCTCTTTATCTAAAACCGAAATACTAGATAAATTTCTAATAAACAACAACTTAGCCAAATCGTAAAAGTGCGTATTTTCAAAACAAAAGGCAGGATTCGGGTTTAAAATATTGGCTACTTTTTCATTTTCATTGTCAAAAAGTACTTTTTCGCTAACAGTTCCCATTAGCTTACCATTTTGCACCACAGGTAAATCTTTTACCTGCCAATCTTCCATAAAAACCAATGCACTCGATGCGGAGTCACTTGGTTTTAAGGCAAACATTTCGTTAGATATGAGTTGATATGCAAACATGAATAAATTTAAACAAATATACTTACTATAACTAGGTTTGCAACAATTTAGTTTTTGCAACCTGATTTACAAAGTTTCTAATAATTTCAATTCCAAAAACCGTTTGGCTACTTTCAGGGTGAAACTGAACCGCCCAAATAGGTAAATTTTGATGTCTAAAAGCCATTAATTCGCCATTGCAATTGCTCGTAGCAACAAGGATTTCAGGCAAATTATTGATAATTAGCGAATGGTAACGAGTAGCAAAAAAAGGAGTTGGCACATTCTTAAACATTTCATCGTGATTATGTTCCATTAAATCAACTTTTCCATGCCTAGGCAATTGCGCTTTGGTTAAATTAGCACCAAAATATTGCGCCAAAGCTTGATGCCCAAGGCAAACACCCAAAATTGGAAGTTTATTGTAATAGCAAGCGATTAATTCCATTAAAATACCTGCATCTTTTGGCGCCTTAGGACCTGGAGAAATGACTAGAGCATCAAAATTTAATAACTCTATTTCAGCAACAGAAATTTCATTATTGCGAAAAACCAAGCATGCAGCGCCACATTGCTCAATATAATCTTTAAGCATGTGGGTAAACGAATCATAGTTATCGAGCAGTAGGATTTTCAAAGTGTTTTGGATATAATTGTATGCTTTAATATTTGCCAAATATAAAATGAAAATATTATCTGTAGCTAGTTTATTATTTTTAATATTATTACTAAATAATACAACAGCACAAGTTATTTGTAATCAATGTGCCATAGCAAACCCCATTAATACCGGACTTGTAGCCTGCTATCCTTTCAGTGGAAATGCTCAGGACCAATCAGGTTTTAACAATCATGGTACTAATTATGGTGCAACCTTAACAACAGATAGATTTGGCAATCCTAATTCAGCTTACTCATTTAATGGAAGTTCTTATATTTTAGTTCCTAATTCAACAAGTTTATCTTCTCCAACTTCAAGCATTACTGTTGCATTTTGGGCAAACACTTCTGCTTGGTCAGTTTGGTTTGGTGTTAATTACGGTTCTATTTTAAGTAAGTCAAATTCAGCAACTACATGCCATTATAGAGTTTCTCTTATTGGCACAGGAATTTCAGGAATTTTAAACAACAAAATTTGGGACTATTTTATAGGAACAAATGATTTAAACAAATGGGACTTCTTTGTGGTTACGATGAATGGTAATACACTAAATTACTACAAAAATGGTGTACTTATAGGACAAAATTCTAGTCCCTCAACATTTTTATTAAATACCAACAATCCACTTTACATTGGTAAAGACGACCCTGGATTTACCGATTATTACACAGGAAAAATAGATGATATTAGGATTTATAATAGAGCATTGAGCTATAGCGAAGTAGTTACTTTATATAATTTCCAACACTCATTAAATGCTAATGCTGGAACGGATAAAAACATTTGTATTGGAGATAGCATTCAACTAAATGCTAGCGGTGGGCCTAAATTTAAATGGAATAATGGAACATTTTTAAGCAACGATACCATTTCAAATCCATTTACGAGAACTTTGAACATAAAAGATTATATTTTAACTGTTTCGGATGGTGTTTGTGAAGACAAAGACACCGTGAGAATAACTGTAAAAAACAAACCAGCTGTAAAAATTATTGGAGATAATACTATCTGTTTAGGAGATAGCATTCAGTTAAATGCTATTGGTGCCGACAAATTTATTTGGAACAATGGAATATATTTAAACAGTGATACTATCTCAAATCCGATAGCTAAACCAATTACCAATACCACTTTTATTGTTGAAGGATTTATTGGTTCATGCTCAAATAAAGATACAATAAGAATTGATGTTTCTACCATTAACCCAGATGCTGGATTAAACAAAAGTATTTGTATTGGTGATAGCGCACAACTAAATGCAAGTGGAGGCACAAAATATGAATGGTTAACCAATAATACTTTAAGCGATACTAGCATTTATAACCCATTTGCAAAACCAACCGCCAATACCAAATATTATGTTTTAGTTAGTGATGGAATTTGTAAACGAAAAATTGATTCAGTAGAAGTTTTTGTTGTTAGTAGTTTGATTATAGATGCAGGAAAAGACACTAGCCTTTGTAAAAATGATAGCATTCAACTAATGGCAACAGGAGGAACCAATTTTATTTGGACACCAAGTGCTGGGCTAAGTCGCAACGATATTCCAAATCCAGTAGCTAGCCCTAATACTACCACAAAATATTATTTAAAATCAAGCTCAGGAACTTGTTTTGCCGAAGACTCCATAACAATTACCGTTAACGAAAAACCCAATATCAATGGAGGCTTGGATAAAATTATTTGCAAAGGAGAATCGTATTTAATCAACACCATTTCAGATGCAGATAAGTTTACTTGGCTGCCAAATAATTTTCTTGACAATTATTTAATTAAAAGTCCAAAAACAACACCTGATAAGAGTTTACAATATGTAGTAAAAGCTGAAAACTCAACCAATGGCTGCATAAACTTTGACACAATACAAATAACAGTTAACAATCCGAAGGCTAATTTTAAAGCATCTACTTCTGCTGGTATAGTGCCTTTAACAGTAACATTTAATAATACAAGCACACCAAAAAACGTCAATAGCTATTGGGATTTGGGAAATAGTGACACATCTAGTTTAACTAACCCATATATTATCTACACTAAAACAGGCAAGTACAAAGTAACATTAATTGTAACTGATTTAAATAATTGCAAAGACACAGCAACGGATGAAATAATAGTAAATGGAAATATAAAACTTAATGTCCCCAATGTTTTCACCCCAAATAGTGATAATTTAAATGATGTTTTTAAAATAATTTTCTCTGATTCAAGCCAAATAGCATATGTAAAAGGAACCATTTGGAACAGATGGGGCGGCTTAATTTATGAATTTAGTTATCCTACAAAAACTTGGTGGGATGGAACTTATAATGGAAACTTCTGTTCAGAGGGTGTATACTTTTACATTTTTAATATCAAAACCATTTATGGAGAAACGTTTGAATACCATGGAACAGTTACATTGTTGAGGTGATTGATTTAAACTTCAAACCCATAATCCACAAAAACTTCTCTCCAAAAATTTAAGTCGTATTTTTCCCAAGCATGACAACCAAAAGGCAAATTATTACTATTTATTTTCATACATTCTTTAGGGTTTTCTTCAATAGCAAACAACAAAGCTTCATTGAAAGATGGATAATTAAATCGTGGAAATAATATTCTTGGAAGATTTGACCAAAAAACATCTTCGTTGAAATTGGTATAATTGGCTATTAAAGAATTAATGAAAGCAAAGTAATAGAACTTCTTAATTTTACGTAAGGAAAAACCTCCATTACCGACTTTATTAAAATATTTGTAAATAAATGGCATTTTTAAATCCTTAGCCATCCCAACCATCCACTCTTGAGATATCCAAGGTGCACCAATGTAATCATAACCTTTATTACACCAACTAATTAGTTCGTTCTTAAATACAAAACAATCTGTTTGATAAATAAGCATATAATCATAGCCTAAAAAATATTTATAGAAATCCGCCTTTTTACATAAAGAACTATAGCTTTTTACGCTATTAAAATAATTCTTTTCAAAAAATACAGTTTTTGCGTTTGAAATAATTTTATTGTACGGCTTAATATCTAATCCATTGGGGGCTATGAAAAAAATATCAAATTCTCCTAAAACTTTTGCCAATTGTTTTAACGAAACGATTTCAAAAGGAGTTGGTATTTTTCTATAAACAGGTACAACTATACAAACACTCTTCATTTAAAAGTTCTTATAACAAAAAATATTTATTTGTAAATTCATATTACCAATTGAATTAATTGAAACAAATGGGCTGTTACTAGTGGTTTCATGTTGAATATAATACGTAAACCCTGCACTTTTAATAAACAATAAAATCTCATCCAAGTGCTGCTCTTCGTCATAAAAAGAATGGTATTCTATAAAAAGCGTTTTTATATTTTTAAGCTCATCTTTACAATCAAGTAATACATTGTATTCAGCACCTTCAATATCCATTTTTAAAAAATCAATTTCTTGATTCTGCAAAAAATCTTTCAACCTAATGGCACCAACTTTAATGGCATTTCCTGAAGAGCCGATTTTACCTGAAGAGCCACCTTGAGATAAAAAAGACAATTCTTGATTATTTATCCAAACTGCCTTTTCGTGAAGAAAAACATTGTTAAAATTATAAGGTCGCAAATTTTGATTTAATAATTTAAAAATTTCAGGGTCTGGTTCAAATGCATGAATTATAGCATTGGGATATAACATTTTAAAATATAATACACTTAAACCTATATTAGCACCACAATCAAATATAATTGGCTGGTTGGAATTCGATTTGAATTTATAAATTTTCTTAATAAAAATCTCGCTAAAAATTGTCAAAAAAGAGACAGAATCAGTATAATAAAATCTATTACCTTTCAGTTTAACAAAGCCTTTTATAAATCTTTTGCGAAACAATAACAAAACCCTATCAAGATAATTTATATCTACGGATTTAATTAAAAAACCACCTAACCTCTCAGCTTTCAAAAACATAAAATTTCATCAATTAAAAACAAATATATTACTTACTTAGCAAAAAAATTAACTTTTTATAAAGGTATAAAAAAAAGGGAGGATTAATAAAATTTCTAAAAACATAACTATCTGCTTTTTTATCAATTACAACCTTATCAGGATGAATTAACTTAGAAAGAGAATTAAGCTCAATATTACTTAAACCTAAAACATCATCACCCACAGTATGAGTACCAACATTATTAAATCCAATGTTTTTAATCAGATTTACATTGGGAGAGATGCAGACTCCATCGTTAAACCAAATTGAAAATAACCATTGGTAGTCCCAGGTACCTATTTTTCCTAGAATTACCATATTGTAAATATACTTCCAATACCTTCTTTCTCTTTTACACGATAATTTGGTGTCAAGAAGTTTCTTTAATTCAAATTCTTCAACATTTTTCAAATTAACATCATAATAATACCACGCCCTTCGCCATGAAGCCCAACCCCACACATGGTTATATGAAGTAAAATAATAAGAGGCATTACCTCTTTTTCTTCCATTTTGAAAATTCACGCCACCTATATGGAGAATTTTAGGATTCGACTTATAGAGTTCCAAAAGTTCTTCACAATAGCTATAAAAACTTAAATCTGGCAAACAATCATCCTCTAAAATTATTCCTTGTTCTTCATTTTCAAAAAACCAGTCAATTGCAGAGCTTACAGCTATTTTACAACCTAAATTTTCTGTTCTAAACAGAGTTTTTACTTCACAATCCCAGTCAATATCATTTAAAATAGCCCTAGTTTCTTGGACCAAAAGACCCTCTCCAACTTTATCAGTTCTTGCACCATCAGCAGCAACATATAACCTTAAAGGCTTTACCGCTCTTATACTTTCAAATACTGCCTTGGTTGTATTTGGTCTGTTAAATATTAAAAATAAAATTGGAGTATTGAACACTGTAAAATCCTTTTGAGTTCAAAATTAATAAATAACAAGTATTTAAAAAGTTTTCTTAAAATTAATAATTAAATTGTAATTCCTATTATTGCAAATAATGTAATTAAAAATGAATCAAAGATCTTTTATTTTGTTTTTTTATTTAGTTATTTATTTCAATTCGGTTCAAGCCCAAAGTTTTAAATGGGCTCAAAAAATTGGAAGCACTCAGTCTGACTTCGCGAGGGCAATAGATACCGACAATAACGGAAATACTTTCCTGATTGGCGGTTTTAATGGAACAATAGTTTTTCCTGGCACGGGAGCCTTAGCATCTAGATCAATAAATTCAATGGGAGGAGTAGATGTTTATATTTCAAAAATGGATTGTAATAGAAATTTGATTTGGAAAAACTTTATTGGTGGAAGTGGAAACGAATGCGGTAGTTTTTTTTTCCTAAAAATTAAATACGACAATAAAGGTAGTATTTATGCAACAGGAACATTTAGTGGAACTGCAACTTTTTCAACCACATCAGGAACATCTCAAACATTAAGTTCAAATGGAGGAAATGATGCTTTTCTTGCCAAATATGATACATCAGGGGTATTAATCTGGGTAATTAGTTCTGGTGGAAATGGTTCAGATGAAGGCTGTAGTTTAAATTTAGATAATGATGGGAATATTATTTGTGGTGGTTTATTCAGTAGTACAGCAACCTTCGGCACAAAAAGTGGACCAACTATGAACAAAACAAGTATTGGTGGTCATGACATCTTTATTTCTAAATACTCTCCAGCAGGTATTTTACAATGGGTAAGTTCAGCTGGGGGACAAGGCCCTGACCTAGCAATAGATATAACTATTGATCGTCAAAATAACATTTATGTGGTTGGTAATTTTGGATATTCAGGATATTCAGCAACATTCGGAGCTATCACAATAAACAATTCTTCATTCTGGGGAGGTTATATAGCAAAGGCTAGTAATGCGGGTAATTGGATTTGGGCTAATGGCATGACAAGTGCTGCAGACGAAGGGTTATCGAGTTGTATAGCTGATGAAAATGGAAATATTTATACTGTCGGTCATTTTGGCCAAGGTAACTCTTCATTTAGTTCAAACTTTCCAGGAACTAGTTTACCATTAACTAATAACGGAGGCTATGATTTTTGTTTGTCTTCTTATGACAGTGTTGGCATATTAAATTGGGTTAAAGTAATAGGAGGTAGTGGAATTGAATATGGTTGGGGAGTTAGTATAAATAAAGAAAAAAATTTAGTAATTAGTGGGTATTTTAATAATACAATTAACTTAGGTAACAGCGTTATTCTTAACTCAAACGGATCTGGAGATGGGTTTATAGGCATAATTAACCCAATGAGTGGACAAGCCATAAGTGGTGTTAAAATGGGCGGCAGTGGAAATGATTATTGTTACTCAACAGTTTGCGATAAATTTGGGAACCTTTTTACTTGTGGTTACTTTTCAAACACAGCGTCTTTTGGAACAAATAGTTTAACAAGTTCAGGGGCTGAAGATTCGTACTTTGCAAAGCTAGCACCTACTGCCCCATTTAAACTTAAACCAACTAATACAAGCATTTGTAATGGAGATAGTATTTTACTCCAACTTCTTGATTCAATGTATGGAGTTTCATTTCAATGGTTCAGAAACAATATTGCCATAGCTGGTGCTAATAAACTTGGTTATTTCGCTAAAATTTCGGGCACATATAAACTCAAAGTAACTAATAATTGTAGTGAAGTAGATTCATCGGAGGAAATAACATTAACTGTTACAAATATTTCGGTTAATGCTGGTATTGATGCAACTATTTGTCGAGGTGATAGTGTACAACTTACGGCTTCTGGAGCAAATTCTTACTTTTGGACACCTTCGCTAGGCCTTAACAATGTAAATATTTTCAACCCTGTTGCCAAGCCAACTGATACAATAAGCTATATAGTAAGAGGAATTAGTGGAACATGTATTGCTTACGATACTATCAAAGTAAATACTAGGCCTATTTTGGCGCAAGCAGGATCAGATTCAACTATTTGTAATGGGGATAGTATCAGATTAAATGGGTCAGCAGTTGGCACATTTATTTGGGAAAAAAGTTCATTTTTAAGTGATAGCAATGCTTTAAATACTTTTATAAAACCCAATATTACAACCAATTTTGTTTTAAAAGTTACAAATTTAGGCTGCACAAGAAGAGACACGGTAAAAATTACAGTAAATAGCCCAGCAGCAAATGCGGGTACAGATAAAACAATTTGTTTAGGAGATAGTGTTTTATTGACCGGAACGGGCAATGGAGTTTTAAAATGGACTCCTAAAACCAACTTAAACGATACCTCAAACGTAATCACTTATTCAAAACCAAGTATAAATAGTACCTATTATTTAACATCATCAATTGGCAGATGTGTTCAGAGAGACACTGTTCAAATTTTTATAAATCAAGTGCAAGTTCAACTTGGCAAAGACACTTCAATTTGTAAGGGCGATAGCATACAATTAAGTGCTACAGTTATAGGTTCGTTTTTGTGGCAAACCAATCCAAGTTTAACCAACCCAAATCAACTTTCTCCTTTTGTTAAACCACAAACAACCACACTTTACGTATTAGAAGCCACAAGTGGCGCATGCGTTAAACGCGATACTATCAACGTTACTGTTTTTGCACCAAATAGCAATGCTTCAACAGACCAAAACATATGTTTAGGAGATAGTATTCAATTAAACGGCACAGGTTATAATCTACTAAAATGGTACCCTAAATCAGGGTTGACGGATAGTTTAGTGGCAAACACATTTGCAAAACCTACTATTACCTCAAATTATATTTTGTTAGCGCAAGATGGCCATTGTTTTGCACGCGATACTGTTAAAGTAAATGTAACTCAAATAGCAGCAAATGCAGGATCTGATAGAGGAATTTGCCCAGGAGATAGCGTTCAACTTAATGGCTCGGCAATGGGTTCATTTTTTTGGGAAACAAAAGCTGGCTTAAACAATACCAATATATTAAATCCATTTGTAAGACCTAATATTTCAACGTATTACGTATTAACTTCAATTGCAGGATCATGCATCAAACACGATACTGTAGATGTTATCGTGTCAACTCCTTTAACTTTGAATGCAGGAACAAACTTAGCAATTTGTAATGGCGATTCCGTTAAACTGAATGCAACTGGTGGTTTTAATTACAATTGGATAAAAGCAATAAATATAAGCGATTCTACTATTGCGAACCCGTTTGTAAAACCCAAAATCACAACTGATTATATTGTTAGAAGTGGTTTTAGTTCATGTACCTATTACGACACAGTTAATGTATTAGTAAGGCCACTGCCATTAGTAGATGCTGGAATTGGTGGCACAATATGCGAAAACGATAGCTTTATGTTAAATGGCTCGGGGGACGGCATAGCCAAATGGAGCCCAAGCATTTTTGTTAATGATGCAAATACTTTTATAACTTATGCCAAGCCAAGTTCTACAACAACTTTTTATTTAACAACAAATAATGGCTTTTGTATAAACACTGATAGTGTTAAAGTTATAATAAACAACATAATTCCGATAAATGCAGGTGTTGATCAAACAATTTGCGAATATGATACCGCTACTTTAAGTGTTTCAGGTGCAAGTCAAATTCGTTGGTTAAATCCTCAATATTTAACTGACTCAACCAACTTAATAACCAAGGCATTTCCACCAATAACAACAGAATTTATTGTAAAAAGCTTCAATACTGCTTGCCCTTCATTAGATACTATTAAAGTTATTGTAAAAGAAAAACCAATAGTAGATGCAGGATTAGACACCACCATTTGTATTGGAACCAATTACCAATTAAAAGGAATTGCTACCAAAGGCGATATATTTAATTGGGAACCAGCAGTATTGGTTAGCAATCCTAATATTTTGGATCCTAATATAACAACTCCTAAAACTGGTTTTTACAAATTAACCGTTCAAAATAGTGATGGAAACTGTAAAACAGCAGATTCAGTAAAAATTACTTTGGATAGTGCAATTGCCGATTTTACAACCAATATTACCAATGGATTTATACCTTTAACCGTGCAGTTTAATAATAATAGCACCAATGCTACAAAGTATATTTGGAATTTTGAAAATAATATTATTTCTACCCAAATAAACCCTTCTTATACTTTTGAAAATATTGGAACTTACAATGTTGTATTAACTGCTATTAGCAAATCTGGCTGTGTTGACACTGCTAGCTTAACCATTATTGCTGATGGTGAAATAATTATTCAAATTCCCAACGTTTTTACTCCAAATGGAGATAATTTGAATGATTTTTTTGAAAACAAGGTAAATAATATGAATTTTTTAAAATACCTCAATGGAACTATTTGGAATAGATGGGGACAACTAATCTATGAATACCAAATGCCAAACGGAAAATGGTGGGATGGGAAATATAAAGGAACTGATTGCCAAGAAGGCGTTTATTTTTACATAATTACGGCCGAGGGAACAAATGGAAAGAAGTTTAACTTCCACGGAACAGTTACACTGCTGAGGTAGTAAATGTTGAACAGAACTTTTAAACATATGGAAAGATTTCATTTTTATAATAGCATAATAAACGAATAAGAAATTCAATAAACTTGTTTTGACGTTAATTTATCAGAAACAATTTATTTCTTTCAAAAAAAAAGAGGCTGTTTTTTTAACACAACCTCTTTTTTAAAGCTCTAAAGCCATTTTGAATTATAAATTATAACCGTTCTTATCGCAATACATTCACAAAGAAATACTGAATAAATTTATGATTACAATTACTTCACAATTTTCTCAAAATACGTTTGTTGGTCTGTAACTACTTTAATGGTGTACATTCCCGTTGCAAGCTTCGAAACATCAATGGTGTTTTGATTAGTTGCTTGTAATAGTTCTTTACCACTCATATCATAAACAGATACAATTGTAATTTGTTCATTTTCGGCAACTACCTGCAATTCGTTTTGCATTGGTACAGGGAAAATAGTAACAAAACCTGCCTTGTTAATATCCTCATTCAATGACACAATTTTAGAATAATCGTAATTTCCATCAAAGTCAACTTGCTTTAATCGGTAATATTGTTTTTTACCAATTGGTGCTGAATTATCTATCCAAGAATAATTGATAGTGATATTGCTATTGCCTTTTCCTAGTACTTTGCCAATGGTTTGCCATTCGTTTTCTATCAATTTCTCTACTTCAAAATGACTGTTATTTACCTCATTGGCTGTTTGCCACGTAATTTCTGCTTTATTATTTTGATACCATTTTGCACTTAACGAAATTAGTTTTACTGGAAGAGAATTTAAAGTACTATCGGAAGCAATGGTAAACTCTCCGCCTAAACTTGTTATTCCAGTACTTCCTGCAATAGGACTAGCAACTGTACCACTTCCTAAAACTGATGTTCCTACAAGCGACCAAGAACTACTTGAATTATTTCTTCGTACCAATCGTAAGTCTGATACTGAACTAATGCCACTAAACCCAGTTCCTGTAACAGTGCAAGTATAGCTACCGCCAGCAATTCCGTCTGTTGCCAATATTCTCCAATATCCAGCATTAGCACTTTTAGTTAATTGAACTATTGGCGAAGTTGTAAAATCAAACAAAGGAAAACCAGCATTACCGCCATTACTTGCTATAAAACTAGCAGTTAATGCACCACCAGAACTTGGAATACTGGTAAAATTTATTTGAACTGGTCGGTAAAAGCTAGCTGTTCCAATTGGCATTAAACCTGCTGTTCCTGAATTGACACTTGCAGCAAACCACCTTTTAAAATTACCAATAATTGTACCAGCCGACCTATTTAAAGTACCTGTTTGTGTACTACTTTCTCCCAATGTTAAAGTAAAACCATTACAGTTGATATTGTTAAACATAGCTAAAACACCTTTTACGGTTACATTGCCTAATATGGTTTTGGTGGAGCCACTAACAACTAAATTACCATACGATGCAGCAATTATATTTTGAGGAGACCCCAAAACGTATTGTGCCACACTACTTGTATGAAAACCTGCCTTATTTGTAAAAATTTGTCCCTGAATGGTAAGTGTAAAACTATTGTTAACATAAAACGAATCCACTCCAAAAGACACGCCAGTTGGAATCAAAAAATTACTAGAATTAACACCATCACCAAAAACTACAGCGGTATTGGTTCCTGTTATAAACCAATCTGCACTAATATTTGGAGAACTGTTATTTAACACATAATAAGTCGTACTATTATTTGAAAAACTGCTAGGGCTGGTTCCTGTTCCGTCAGGATTAGTGCCCCAGGTTGCTAATGAGTTTAAACTACCACTACTCTTGCTATAATAAAAAAATCCAAGTGAGGTATTTCCGGTCAAATTTGAAGATGTAAGATAATTACTATAAGCATTGGTTCCATTATATTCATAAACTGCAAAATGATAAAGGGTACTTGGCGTTAAACCTTTAATGTTTACACTGTTGCCAGTATCGTTATAAACTACAAAATTACCAGAACCTATTTGCGCACCTAAACCAAAAGTATCTTTCGAGGAATAAGCAAAACTATCTAAAGGCAATGCATTAACTGCACTCAGCGCTTTAGCCAAAACCAACCTTCTATTTCCGTTACCTTTATTAAATGTTAATGTAGTTGAGGTAGAGGTATTATTACTAAATACCATATTACTTGCAGCAACAGTTGGTTCATTAGCAATAATTTGATTACGCAAAATGGAAATGTTACTAGACTGATTATTAGCTACTAAAACATCCATTTTACCGTCTCCATTTAAGTCTGAAGAGAACAATTCAGTAGGCGATGTATTTACGTTAAAAACAACCTGTGTCGCTAATGAAGAGGTATTTATGACGCCAATTGAACTTATGTTTCTGAAAACAGAAATGGTGTTATTGCTATTGTTACAAACAGTAATGTCAATTTTATTATCATTGTCAAAATCTGTTAATGAAACTCCTTGTGGATTGGATGTTCCACTTCCAGAAGTAATATTTACAGCCGCTTGAAAAGAAATTGAACCAATGGATGAGGTTGTGTTTTTTATAACTGAAATATTATTTCCATCCCAATTTGCAGTTACTAAATCATTTTTTCCATCGTTATCAATATCTGCAGCTTTTACAAAATTAGGACGTGCTCCAGTTCCAACAGTTACCGAACTTGAAAATGCGGGGCTACCGATTGAAATTGTTGTGTTTCTAAAAATTGTTGTTTGGGCGCTATTATATAAAGTTATTGCTACATCTTTTTTATTGTCACCATCAGCATCAAACACCGCTATGCACGTTGGAGCATTGCCACAAAATATATCTTGTTTGGCTGCAAGACTAATAGTACCAATTGTACTGGTATTTCTGAAGACAGAAAAAGTATTAGAGAAATAATTACAACCTACTAAATCCATTTTGGAGTCACCATCAATATCTTGAATATCAAAATTACTGGGAGTTACAGTTCCAGTAATATCTTGTCTAGTGGCGAAAGAAATAGAGCCGATGGATGTTGTAGTATTTCTAAAAATAGAAAAGTTGTTTCCAGAGTTTGAAGAAACGATTATGTCAGTTCTTCCATCACCATCCAAATCAGCAGGGTGCACATAGTTTACAGGGCTTGCAGTAGCATAGTCTGTTTTTGTTCCTAAACTAATTGATGATAAAGTAGAGATATTTCTAAATATGGAAATAGAAGAGTTGCTAATATTTCCAACAATTACATCTTTTTTCCCATCATTGTCTAAGTCAGCAGTAACAATACCTTGAGGGTTTGAAGTGCCCGTTCCTGACTGGTAATCTAGTTTTGCTGCAAAGGAATTAGTGTTTATTTGAGAAAAAGTGATGTTTGTAAAACCAATAAAAACTAAAACTGTAAATATTTTTTTCATATTAATTTATATTTGAAATAGGATTTAATTTTAACGAAGATAAGGCAAAACAAAAACTCTTCAAATATTTGTGAAATTATTGTCAAATCCAAATAATTACTAAAAATATTAATTCATTACAAATAATCCATGAACAAAATATTAAGTTGCTCTTTGAAAACAATTCAATTAATGCAAAAACTCATTAAATCTTTTCTAAAACCCAAATTATATGATCTGGAAAAAGGGAAGGCAAACCGGTATAAGGGGATTTTCCTTTGCGAAAGCCAAAAGCTTTGGGATAGTTTAAAATTGCTGCAATTGAAAAATTTAAACCAAGAAAATATTGGCTATTATAACAATTTTTCTTTTCCAAAAGACGGAATCCTTTTAATTCTGAAACAAACTTTTTGGAAGGAAAAACAATATGCTCAGGAAAGTTAATATACCACCAATTTGCTTTAGACTTTTTATATCCCCAGCTTGATATATCGCCAGTAAAAATGATTAGTTTTCCATTGGGCTTAAGTTTATCCAGACAATTATCCATAAATTGAGGTAAATTATACACGTGCTCAACCAAATCAAAAGCTGTAATCATATCAACCTTTGAATCTAATTCGTTTATTGATTTAAATGCTTTATGTGCTTTGGCTTTTAAAAATGTTCTACTTTGCTCTGAATATTCCACTGCCACTGTTTCAGCGCCAAGTTTCTTTGCAAAATTAAGAAACTCACCGGTATTGGCACCTATATCTAAAACAGTAGTCCCCGATTTTATTTGTTTTAAAAAGAAATTCACAACATCCTTTGTTTTTTCCTTTTCAAAAGGGGCTGTTTTCCACCTTTCACCTGATTGGCTTTGAGCATATAATTCGTAACTATCTAATTCATTCACACAATATTGAGTGAATGAACTCTCACATTGATTACAATTCCAAAGTTCAGGATTATTCGTTAGTTGTATTTGGGTTGTTGAGTAAAATAAGTTGCGTGAATAGTTCAAAGAATAAACTTTTTCTATATTCTCAGAATTGCACAAAGGACAGTTGCTGAAAAACAATGAATTATCAATAATTTGAGTCATTAGTTATTTAATTTAATTATTTGGTCAAAACTTTCATTTAATTTTTGTAAAGTATTTTGGCTATAAAAGGCTTCTCTTAATGTTTCATTTTCAATAAGTATTTTCTCATAATTATCATTTAAAAAATTAAGCGCCTTTAAATGTTCTGATAAATCATTTTCAGGCGTTGTTATGCCTAGGTTATACTTTTTTACAGTATCACCAATATAGTATTTGTCTACAGCTATCACTAATTTATTAAAATAAGCAGCTTTTGTTAGCATATTACTCGATGTCAAAAAGTTTTGATAGATTACGAAAGCAATATCAAAAGTGTTGAAAATTGCATTAAATGTTGCGTCTTTAACAATATAGTTTAGATATAAAAACTTGTTTTCAATTTGACTATTAAAATAATTTTCAATAATTTCTCTCTGTTCCAATGTATACTCCGAATAATTTATTTCCCCGGCAAACACATAAAAATACTTCTTTTCATCAGAGTTTTTAGCCAATTGAATCATTTCTAATACACCTTTTCGTTTTTCAAGTCCAATAATTCCAACAATTCTTCTTCCTAATGATTTTGCTTTTATGTTTTCGGCAATATCGTTTGTTCTATCAAATTCAATATTGATTATATCTGGAAAGGAAATAACATTTTTACATATTCTATGACTTAATTGTTCACAAATAAAAGAGTCTAAAATTGCAACTGATTTACAAGATTTAGCACCTAAAACATAATCTCTATCAAAAAATGTAGTTTTATGGCTGGATTTAAAGGTGTTTAATCTAATATGGTTAGGCTGAAAATAAAGGCCACTCCAATTGTAAGCGAATATTTTATTAACAAAAAAAAGAGGGATATATTTGAATAGAAAACTGTCGAGCCATGCAAAAAAAACCAAATCAATCTTTATTTTATATGTATTTTCAATATTGACTAATTTCTTTTTTATGTAAAACCAACGATAAAGTGTACTAAAATATCTATTAATAACCGAAGGCAAAAACGATGTAAACTCTTTGTTATCAATACCAGAACTAAAGAACTTATTAGCATATTCAGGCAATGAAGTTTTAACAAAATCATTAATTTCCTCGTTTTGAGGTATTAATACACAAACCTTGTATCCCTTGTTTAACAAACACGTAACAAACAATTTCATATAAGTTAAGTGGTGTCCTTTAAAATAAGGGTCAACAAGTGCAATAACTTTAGTCATTCTTACTTTATTATTAAATCAAATTTATCAGAAATAAAAGTTAACGATTTGTTACTTATTAACCCAGCGGAACATATTATTAAAGCTATATTCATACTATTTTTTAACTAAATTCAAATTCTCAAAAATTCCATCAAATTGAAGAAGTCTATTATTAATTTTATAATCCTTACGCCATTCAAAACCTGTATCAATCATTATAAAACCTAAATCTTCCATCATTTTAAAAAGCTCAGAAGTACTATATTGCCCTTCATAGAACTTATCGAATGACAATTCTAAAATAACATATGATGTGTTTTTTAAGGTGTTTACACCACCTTTAAGCACTTCTAGTTCAAAACCTTGAACATCTATTTTTATAGTATCTGGTTGCGGCAAGCCATTATTTTTAATTATATCATCCAATCTAAAAATTTCCACCTCTTCCTCTTCATGCTTAATTACATCAGAGGCAAAAGCATAATCACTTTTTACATCTAAAAAAGAAGCACTAGCGGTACCCCCAACAATATTTCTTACTTCATTAACATTTCCTAGACCAACCCTGAATATTTTTTTGTTAGTTTTACCTAAATTTACAACATTTAATTTATCTACAAATTTCTGTTGGGGCTCAAAAAAAACTATACTTTCTACATTATTAGCACACTGAGTTAAAGTTTGACTCCACTCTCCAGAATTAGCACCAATATCATACACAATTTTGGGCTGAGTGTATTTTAACAAGCTTTGTATTGTAACAAACGCATCTATATATTTAGCATGTTTATGAATTTTTATTGTAAAAATACTCCTTGATTTACTTAATATAAAATCAAAACCAAAAATTTTGAAAAAAAATACAATTAACCTACCCATTTATCAAGATTTATAAAGGTCGAAAGTAATTCATTTTCCAATAAACCCAAAAAATATTATCAATATTTAAAACTAATTGAACGTAATTTTATTTCGACTTCTAATCAAAACTAAAAATTGTATTATTAAAAACTTTTGAAGATAATATTTACTAAGTTATTTGACATTTTGAGATATTTAATGTTTTAAGTATTTAATGATATCAATAAGATTGAGCGGGTTTAGTGCTTTTAAAAACAATGTCCATGACAATTTTGGATTATAAAAAGTTAAGCAAGTAATAATACTAATAAAATACGTTAATAATAGCGAATAAGCAGCCCCATTAACACCATAAATAGGGATCAGTTTTAAGTTTAAAAATAACGCAATTCCCATTGATAAAAACTGGAAAATTATTAAATATCGTTGTTTATTTTCTGCTACTAGCCACATTCCCCATGCTGTTCCATAAAATATTGGAATTATTGACCAAATATGTATTTTAAATATTTGTGGTGACAAGTAATATTTTTCTTTATACAAAAATGTAATTACAAAATCGCCAAACAACAATCCTCCGGCACAAATAAACAAAGCGCCCCAAATCATTAATGAATAAAGCTGTGTTAGTCGTTTATATTGTAATTCCTTATTATCTCTATTGTTAATAATTCCAGGTAGTATAGCAGCGCAAACTGCCATAGGAATAAAAAAAGATGCTTCACTTATTCTTACCGCTGCTGCGTAGTTACCTAAGGCATTCAAATCTAAAAACCGTTTGATTAAAATTTGATCCATTTTTTGATAAACCATCATAACAAAACCCGATACAATAATTGGCCAAGAATGACCTAATAATATACCTGCTTCTTTCCACGAAAACTGCCATTGGCTTATCTGTTGTCCATTTTTTCGGTAAAACCAAAATTGATTAATTAAAGTAAGTGTTGCTTCTAATACCACCATAGATGCAAAATATTCAACTGGCTTATTGAAATAAATTAAGAGTAACTTTACAATTGATGAAAGAACCAAGGTAATTACTTGGTTAATAGCAGTATATTTACCTAAAACTTGCGATTGAAAATAAAAATCAACCACGGTAAAGGCTTGCAACACTACTGATAAACTTACTAAAAAAACAATATAAGTATTTTGAGCATCATCTCTTATGGACGAATAAAATGTAGCCACTGCCACCACTGCTATAGCCCCAATTAATCGAAGGTAAAAGCTAGTTCCAAGTATTTTATTTTTATCAATATTTCTGGTAATAAGTTCTCTAACTATTATGCTATCCATGCCTAAAGACGAAAAAACAGTAAAAATAGCAACTACATTTAATGCATAACTAATCATTCCGAATTGTTCAGGACCTAAATACCTAGCAACCAAAATGCCTACCAAAATACCAGAAATGATTCTTGATAATTTTTCAATTAAAATCCATGAAGTATTAACTATGTATTTTTTTGATGCTTTTAATTCTGCCATTCGTTTTTGAGTAGTTAGTAAAAATTTAATTTTTTCAGAAATTAGCGAAATATGTGCCAAACCGAAATTTTGTTTATTTTGTAAAAAATTAAACCTATTTGACTTCAAAAGAATCAATTTTAAAACCATTAAACAAGCTTTTTCCTGATTATAAATTTGAAACAGCTACTTTAGACCATAAAATTTTTATTACAATCAATAATAAAAAAATATGTTTTAATGTGTTTGATTGGCACCATAAAAACGATATTGTATTAAGTATAATTGCTTCTATTTTAGGTAAAAACAAAACCATTTTTGCCCGAAATTGCCAAGTAAAAAAAGTTGACAAAGCCATTGCTGAAAGCTTTTTAAACGAAAACCATTTACTAGGTTATTTAAATGCTTATTATAAATATGCATTATTTTTTGATAATGAAATAGTAGCCATAGCCACTTTTAGCAAAGGCCGGAAAATGGACAGATTAAGCCCAGAAAAGCGAGGTTTTGAGTTGATTAGTTTTTGTTGTAAAAAATATATTTCGGTTACAGGTGGATTAAGTAAACTGTTAAAAGCATTTGTAATTGATTTGCAGCCAGGAGATATTATGACTTATGTAGATAAAGATTGGAGCGAGGGCAAAGCTTATTTAAAAATTGGTTTTAAACTGCATAGCGAAACACCTCCACAAAGCTTTTTATTTAACACCAAAACTTTAGCCAAACAAAAGGTTTCAAACGATTTTGACTTAGAAAGCAATAATGATAAAGATACCATTTTGGTTAAAAACAGCGGAAATTTAAAATTAGTTTATACTCCTTGAGTGGCATTATTTTTGTAATTTATTACACATTGGCATAACATGGGTAAAATTATGTAAACAAAAATATGGCTTAACCAATTGGCTTAATTACATTCGCACTCATTATTTTAGAAAAATTTATTTAAAAAAATGGCAAACATAGAACAACTTCAAGCTATTTCAAGTCAAATGCGCAGAGACGTATTAAGAATGGTACACGCAGTAAAATCGGGTCACCCTGGTGGTTCATTAGGCTGTGCTGATTTTCTTGCGGCTTTGTACTTTCATATTATGAAACACAATCCATCGTTTGATATGGATGCTAAAGAAGAAGATGTTTTCTTTTTGTCGAACGGACATATTTCACCCATATTTTACAGTGCTTTAGCTCGTTCTGGCTATTTTGAAGTAAGTGAGTTAAGCACTTTTAGAAAATTAAATAGCCGTTTACAAGGCCATCCTGCTACAGCAGAACACTTACCAGGAATTAGAATGGCCAGTGGTTCATTAGGCCAAGGAGTTTCGGTAGCTGCAGGAGCAGCATTAGCTAAAAAACTAAATGGTGATAAAAATTTAGTTTATGTATTAATGGGCGATGGTGAAATTCAAGAAGGACAAAACTGGGAAGCATTTATGTTTGCCACTCACCATAAAGTAGATAATTTAATTGTTACCATTGATTTTAATGGCCAACAAATAGATGGAAGCACGCAAAAAGTAATGGGAATTGGTGCTGATATTGAAGATAAAATGAAAGCTTTTGGTTGGAAAGTGTTACACATGGATGGGCATAATTTTGAAAGTATATTAGCCACCATGGAAGAAGCTAAAAATGCTACAGGAAAAGGCCAACCTATTTTTATAATGATGAAAACAGAAATGGGCTATCCGGTAGATTTTATGATGGGAAGCCACAAATGGCATGGCGTAGCACCAAACGATGCAGAGCTTGCTAACGCATTAAGCCAATTGCCAGAAACCTTAGGCGATTACTAATACTTAAAAGCTAAATATTAACGTTATTAATAAAAACAACCTTGATAAATAATTTTAAAAATATTTGGTGTAAAAAATGGCTACTTATTTTGGTAGCTGTTTTTTTATTAAATGGTTTACAAACTAGCTTTGTAAATGCCCAACAAATTTACCGTCCTGCAAAAACTCGCATATTATTTTTGTTAGATGCTAGTGGAAGTATGTTTGCCCGAATGGAGCGAGACACCAGGATAAACGTAGCTAAAAAGTTACTTTCCAATATTGTAGATAGTTTACAAGGCGCTGCAAATGTGGAACTTGCACTCAGGGTTTATGGCCATACTTCGCCACCCGCCAAGCGCGATTGCCGTGATACTAGACTAGAAGTTCCGTTTAGGAAAAACAACCACGATGATATAAAAAAACGCATTCAATCTATTTCGCCAAAAGGAACTACTTTAATTGCCTATTCATTGCAGCAAGCGGCATACGATTTTCCATTAGAACCCAATACCAGAAACGTAATTATTTTAATTACCGATGGAATAGAAGAATGTCAAGGTGATCCTTGCGCTATTTCAGAGGCATTGCAAAGCAAAGGCGTAGTTTTAAAACCTTTTATTATAGGATTGGGTAGCACAGCCGATTTTCAAAAGGCGTTTGAATGTGTGGGCAGGTATTACGATGCCAATACTGAACAACAATTTAACGATGTACTAAATATGGTTGTTTCTCAAGCACTGAACAATACCACAGCTCAAGTTAATTTATTGGACATTTACAGCCGCCCTACAGAAACCAACGTAAACATGACTTTTTACGAAACAGAAAGAGGCACCATGTTGTATAATTACATGCATACCATTAATGAGCGCGGAAATCCTGATACAATTTTATTAGATCCATTGTACAAATATAAAATGGTAGTTCACACCATTCCACCAATTGTTAGAGATAATATAGTTGTAACTGCAGGTAAACACACCGTTATTGGGGTTGATGCACCACAAGGCGAACTTTTAGTTAAAATTGATGGTTTAACCAACTACGACAACCTAAAATTTATAGTAAGGCCAAGTAATCAAAACAAAACCTTACATGTTCAAAATGCCAATCAAAAAGAAAAATATATTGTAGGAAAATACGATTTAGAGGTACTTACCTTACCAAGAATGTTTTTTAAAGATGCCTCTGTTGACCAAAATATGGTTACTACCATACAAATTCCACAACCTGGAAAACTAAATATTACCTGCCCAATACAAACATTTTACATGGATATTTACCAGGTAATTAGAGGTGAGTTAGTTTGGGTACATAAACTTCCAGTAGACCAACAACGCCACACAGTGATTATACAACCAGGTGATTATAAGCTAATTTATCGCGGAAAAGGTGCTACAAGAAGTAATAATACATTTATCAGAGAATTTAAAATAACTTCGAGTCAAGCTACTAATCTAACACTAAATTAATAATAAAGTACTACCTTTGGCACGATTTTTAGAATAAGCCTAAAACATTTAAGAAAAACAAAATGAAAAAAACAATCAAATCACTATTTATTGCAGGTTTTGCAATTGCTTTAACAGTTACATCTTGTAAAAAAGACGAAACAACTACTACAACCCCAACAGGAACAGGCCCAACAGTTTCAATTACTGATAGCACTGGCACTAACAAAGTTGACACCAACAATTTTTTTGTGTTTTCGTTTATGAAAATTGCTGTTACTCCCGTTTCAGGAACAACTATCGATTCAATGAAATTAGAAATTGCAGTTGATGGACAAACATTTGGTTCAAGCTCATTTGAGTCACTAGAAGCAGATCAAGTGAATGGATTTACAGAATCAATTTCTGTAGCCGATTTAATTAACTCATTAGGAGCATCAGTAAACTCAAAAATTACTTTTACAGCTACAGCAAAAGACAACAAAGGCCTAACTGGCACATCGTCAATTACCTACAATATTGTAAATGACAATGCAGTAATTGTATCAAAAGAAATTGAATTAGGTGCGCAAACAAATACTGCTATTCCTTACAAATTTTTAGGTATAGCAAATAACTTTACAACTTACACTCCTGGAGAAACCGGCACAGCCAGAACAAACTCTGGTGATATTGATTTTGTGTACTATTACGGTCAAAACGATAAAAATGCATTTGCAGCACCAAATAATATGGACGGAGCAAAAGTAATTTGGAATTCAGAAATTAATACTTGGGCAAGTCAAAATGCTACTAAGTTTAAAACTACCACAGTTACTGCTACACAATTTGATAATATTGCAACAAGCACCAAGGTTGATGATACATTTGCCGCTGAAACATTTGCTACAGGCGTAACTGAAAAAGTTACTTCAATTGCTGTTGGCGATGTTTATGCTTTCCAAACTGCTAGCGGAGTAAAAGGTTTAGCTAAATTTACTGCTGTTGCTACCGATGCAACTGGCTCAACTAAAGTTGTTTTAATTATCCAAAACTAATTTTAAATAAACAAAATAATTTAAAGGTCGCCCCAAAAAGGCGGCCTTTTTTATTTTAATTGTTAATAATAATAGCAATAAATTAGGTTTGTTTTAGCTTTCCATTGATTATTTTGCGAAGCAATAACAAATAACGAAAACACAACAACCCTACACATGAAAACGTTTGAAATTCAAAACATTAAAGATACAAGAAGTGGATTTGGCGAAGGACTACACGAATTAGGAAAACAAAACGAACGCGTAGTTGCGCTTTGTGCCGACTTAATTGGCTCTTTAAAAATGGATGCTTTTATTAAAGATAATCCAAACCGTTTTTTTCAAGTAGGAATTGCAGAAGCAAATATGATGGGCGTTGCAGCAGGTTTAACTATAGGTGGCCATATTCCATTTACAGGCACGTTTGCTAATTTTTCAACTGGCAGGGTTTATGACCAAATTCGCCAATCGATTGCTTACTCCAATAAAAATGTAAAAATTTGTGCATCACACGCTGGCTTAACTTTAGGCGAGGATGGTGCAACACATCAAATTTTAGAAGATATTGGTTTGATGAAAATGTTACCTAATATGGTAGTTATTAATCCGTGCGATTTTAACCAAACCAAAGCAGCCACCATGGCAATTGCCGATTATGAAGGACCTGTTTATTTACGTTTTGGTCGTCCGGCTGTGCCTAATTTTACTCCAGTAGACCAAAAATTTGAAATTGGAAAAGCATTAATGCTTAACGAAGGAACCGATGTAAGTATTTTTGCTACAGGCCACTTGGTTTGGAAAGCCATTGAAGCCGGGCATATTTTAGCAGAAAAAGGAATTAATGCAGAAATTATTAATATTCATACCATTAAGCCATTAGATGCTTCAGCTATTTTGGCAAGTGTAGCTAAAACTGGTTGCGCTGTAACTGCCGAAGAACACCAAATGAATGGCGGTTTGGGAGATAGTATTTGCCAATTATTGGCTATTAATAACCCAACACCAGTAGAAATGGTAGCTGTGAACGATAGTTTTGGTGAAAGCGGAACACCTGACCAACTAATGGAAAAATATGGCTTAACAGCTAATGCTATAGTTGAAAAAGCATTGAAAGTTATAGCTAGAAAAAAATAAATTTTACACCTGAATAGTTAAAAAAAGAGGCTGTTTTTAATTACGAAAACAGCCTCTTTTTTTATTACTACAATTCTTATTTTTTCAATTTTTTGTATCCATAAGCAGCACCTGCTGCTGCTAATAATACTATGCCTCCATCTAAGGGTACATCTTGTGGTTCATCATCAAACCCTCCGCCTCCACTGCCTGGTTGTGCTTGCGCTCCAAAACCAATTACTGTTGCTATGGCTAATACCAATATATATTTTACTGTCTTTTTCATTTTCGTTGTTTAGTTAATTGAGATGATAGATTAATTAGGTAAATAGACCATAGTTTTCATTCTATGGACTATGGTCTATTTACTATAGTTTATTTCACAAATTTTACTGTTTTATTAAAGCCGTTTTCGTTACTTACTTTTACAAAATAAACACCATTGCATAATGTTTCAATATTTAATTGAGCATTATTAACTGCCATATTGGTTTTTAACACTTCAGCACCTGAAATATTATAAACCACTACTTCTGAGTTTTTAAAGTTAGTGTTGTTAATATTTATATTTAATACATCGGTAGCAGGGTTTGGATAAACCAACATTTGTGTTTTGTTTAATAAAGCAAACTCATCTACATTGGTTTTGTCTAAATTCAATATCAATTCAAAACGATTATTGCCCCATTGGTTGCTATCTGGACCCATTTCAAAAGTGTATTTAGTATTTTTTCTAACATCCATAGTTTTGTTGGTATATCTATCAAATAAATTTACAGTAATACCTTTATTAAAATTATCCATATTGGTAAAATCAAAATTATACGTTCCAATTTGGCTGGCTTCTACATTTAATTTTATACGGGTTTCTTCCACTATTGGCGGTAATACACTCGCTGTTAAATTTACCGAATCTGTTCCATAAGCCGATAAATTTAAGTTCTCGTTTCTTACTTTTACTATATCATACACATCATTGTTCAAAGTTGCACCATCATACATTTTGATAACCGTGTAATCTCTTTCTGTGGTATCTTTAAAATATTTTATTCCAAATTCTTCCGTTTTTATCTCCGTTTTATGCACGCCTCCAGTCAAATGACTATTGGTTGTTTTATATGCTTCTTGGAACTTAAACACTGGATTTGCACCTGTTGCTTTTATAAAAAATGCTGCCCCTGGTGGTATTATTCCATTATCTAAACCTGCACTTACTCCGCCTCCAGCAGTATTATAACTTACATATCCTCCAGTTACTGCGCTATAAACATAAACCGTTGGGCTTATATTAGCAAAAAAGGAGCTATTGCTTGGTGCATTGATATGTGCAAATAAATTATATGAACAAGGGTAAGGATTGCCGATTAAATTCCAACCATCATTGCCAATAGTACCTGAACTTGTAAATGTTGGGTTGGCATTTATTTCGCCTTGGTTTACTGGGCCTGTTAAAGTTAGGTTTACGGCACCTTGAATATTGCTATTTGCTCCTAAACCTAATTGTGTATTGGCTGAGTTAGGTGCATTTTTATCTCCTCTAATAAATGCTCTAAATCCCCTGCCTGGTGTTAGGTTTTGGGTATTACTTGTTAAATTTTCCCATCCACTATTTATATCGCCTGTTATAACTGCTTCGTTATAGGTTCTTACCGAAGTGGTTTTTACACTATTTACATTCGAGTTCATAGTTGAATTAGGGAATGAAATATTGGCCATATTGGTATGCCAACCGTTGGTATTTAAAGTCCCTAATGTTGAGCCATTCACACGGTTTGCAGGAACACTATCGCCAGGACCTGTTACATAAAATTGATTCATCCAACTAGCTATTGTTGCATTACTTACAGGTGATGATAAAAAGCGCCACCTGCCTCGGTTTGATTGACCAGAAATAAAACGTTCTACTATAACATTACCCGAAATATAATTGCTACCTGACAAATTACTAGCAATGCTTCCACTTGAGTTAGCAAATGATTTTAATGTTAAAAAACCTCCAGTAGTTAATACTCCACTAGTAGGGGTTAGTACACCTGTTAAATTCAATGCACCTGTTAAGGTTACACCTGCTGCATTATCAATGGTTAAGTTTTGAACAGTTCCTCCATTAGCGTCAGCCGTTTGCGCTACTGAACCATTAAAAAAAAGTGTACCACTTAAAGCATTTAATGTTCCTTGTGTATTTAAATTACCCCTTATAATCAAATTTCCTGCTAGAGTTAAAGTTGCTCCACTATTGATGGCAACATTTCTAACGGTAGCACCACCTGAGCCCAAAACAGGATTATTACTTGACGTTGCAATAATTACATTATTAGCACTGGTTGGAATCTGTGTTGGACTCCAATTAGATGCTATGTCCCAAACATTACTAATAGCGCCAGTCCAGGTAATGAGCAAAGGTTCTCTAGTCACTGTTATAGTGTATGTTTTTATTGTTGTGCCATCTTGAGCAGTAACCCTAACATCTACGGTATTATTTCCTTCATTTAAACTTAATGAACCAGAAGCTACGCCATTGTTTACTAGGGTATAAGTTCCCCCATTCACCCTTACATGAAGAATAGAATTAGTATCTTCTTCAGTTGGTGTAACAGTTATACTTGAAATTGCATTATTAACATTAGCGGTATAACTGGTTGTGCCAGAAGCGAAACTTGGATTTAAAGTACCAGAGCTTAAAGACAACCCACTTAAATTAGCATTATTAGAAGATGGAACAAAAACCCACGCTGCGCCAATGTTATTATTATCAGCAAACCCACCTACAATTGCTGTATTTCCTTCGGCTGATAAAGAAACAGAAAAACCTTGCTGGGCGGCACCTGTATTACCCGTTCCAATTACAAACTTTGCACCTAAACCAGGACCCCAAACACTTCCACTTCTAGCAAAAATCCAAGTTGCACCATTGTTAGAATTATTTGAATTTCCTCCAACAATGGCAGTATTTCCATCTGCTGATAAACTTACAGACCTTCCTTGCTGTGCCGCGCCAATATTAGCAATCCCAACTAATTTGCTACCTTGTTGACTCCAAGTACTGCCACTGCGAGTAAATACCCATGAAGCACCTTGGTTGCTATTATCTGAAGGACCACCGACTACTGCAGTATTGCCGTTAGCAGATAAACTTACAGATGTTCCTTGTTGTGCAGCACCCGAATTGCCTGTTCCTACTAATTTACTCCCTTGTTGACTCCAAACTCCTCCATTACGAACAAAAATCCATGAAGCCCCTTGATTTGAATTATCACCTATTCCTCCTACAATTATAGTATTCCCATCGGCAGATAAACTTACTGAGGCACCTTGTCGTGCGGCACCCGAATTGCCTGTCCCAACTAACTTACTGCCTTGTTGGCTCCAAATATTTCCACTGCGCGTAAAAACCCAGACGGCTCCTTGATTAACATTATCTCCACTTCCTCCAACAACAACCGTATTACCATCAGCTGAAATGCTAACTGAAGTACCTTGTTGAGAAGATATAGTATTACCACTTCCCACTAATTTATTTCCTTGTTGTGTCCAAACACCACCTGAACGAGTAAATATCCATGCAGCACCTACACTTGAATTGTCAACGCTCCCCCCTACAATGGCAGTGTTTCCATCTGCTGATATACATACAGAAGTACCTTGTATTGCAACGCCAAGAACTCCTGTGCCAACTAATTTACTGCCTTGTTGACTCCAAACTCCACCACTTCGTGTATATATCCAAGCAGCTCCTTGATTTGCATTATCTCCATGGCCACCTACAATAGCTGTATTGCCATCAGCCGATAGACTAACGGATCTGCCTTGCGAAGAATTGCTCGTATTACCTGTCCCAACTATTTTACTTCCTTGCTGTATTCCTATAGGTAAGTTTGTTGAAATGGTAAAATTACCACTACTAGTGGCGGTACCTGAATTGGTATTTACAACAATAGTTCCTGTTGTAGCCCCTGGCATTACCATTGCTACCAAACTATTTCCTGTATTTGATACTACTATGGCATTGACCCCGCCAATACTTATAGAAGTAGAAAATGTATTTAAATTTGTTCCTGAAATGGTGACCAATGAACCAATTGAACCTGATGCGGGAGTAAATGATTCAAAAGTAGGAGCAGGAGCACTGATATATACCCAAGCAGCTCCTTGATTACTATTGTCAATATTTCCTCCAATAAAAGCGGTATTCCCATCTGCTGATAAACAAACTGAAACACCTTGCACAGCAGCGCCTATATTTCCAGTACCAATTATTTTATTACCTTGTTGACTCCAAACGTTTCCACTGCGAGTAAAAGCCCATGTGGCTCCCTGATTAGTATTATCTGAATATCCTCCAAGCATGGCAGTATTTCCATCAGCGGATAAACTTACAGAATAACCTTGGTTTGCAGCACCTGAATTGCCTGTACCTGCTAACTTACTACCTTGCTGGCTCCAAGAACCTCCACTTCGAGTAAATATCCAAGCAGCACCTTGATTTGTATTGTCTGCATTTCCACCAACAATGGCGGTATTTCCATCAGCAGATATACTTACTGCAAAACCTTGTTGCGCTGCTCCTGTATTGCCTGTTCCTACCAATTTGCTTCCTTGTTGGCTCCAAGAATTGCCACTTCGGGTAAATACCCAAGCAGCACCTTGATTAGAATTGTCTGCATTTCCACCAACTATGGCTGTATTTCCATCGGCTGATAAACAAACTGATGTTCCTTGCCTTGCAGAAGCTGTGCTGCCTGTTCCTACTAGTTTGCTCCCTTGTTGGCTCCAAACCCCTGCACTTCGAGTAAAAATCCATGCAGCACCTTGATTGGTATTATCACCTATTCCTCCTACAATAGCTGTATTTCCGTCAGCTGAAATACTTACCGACCTTCCTTGTTGAGCTAATGTCATCACGACTCCTGTACCTACTAGTTTATTGCCTTGTTGACTCCAAGTTACTCCATTTCTGGTAAATATCCATGCGGCACCTGTATTGTTATTATCAGCAAATCCTCCAACTATTGCGGTATTGCCATCTGCAGATATCCCTACAGAAAAACCTTGTTGAGCAGCACCTGAGTTCCCCGTTCCAACTAATTTGCTCCCTTGTTGGCTCCAAACTCCACCACTTCGAATATAAATCCAGGCAGCTCCTTGATTTGTGTTATCTGAATATCCTCCTACTATTGCTGTATTTCCATCAGCGGATACACTTACAGAATATCCTTGGTTTGCAGCACCTGTATTGCCTGTTCCTACTAATTTGTTACCCTGTTGGACTCCGATAGGTATATTTGCAGTAACCGTAAAATTACTCCCACTGATGGAAGTACCGCCTACGGTTGTAATGTTGATAGCTCCTGTTGCAGTGCCTGGCATTACCATCGCAACCAAATTAGTTCCATTATTTGAAATTGCTATTGCATTTACTCCACCAATGGTTAAAGTTGATAATGTGCCTAAGTTTGAACCTGTTATTGTTATCAAAGTTCCTATTGCTCCAGAAGAAGGAGAAAAGGATGTTATAGTTGGAGCTGGGGGATTACCAAAACAGACCCAAGCGGCACCTTGATTTGAATCATCAGTATTTCCACCAATCATAGCGGTATTTCCATCGGCTGATAAACATACTGAAACACCTTGGCTTGCATTGCCTATGTTACCTGAGCCAATAAATCTGCTTCCATATTGGCTCCATAC
Organism: Bacteroidota bacterium; assembly: GCA_027484685.1. Lineage (GTDB taxonomy): Bacteria > Bacteroidota > Bacteroidia > UKL13-3 > UKL13-3 > JAAFJM01. The sequence continues at coordinate 13,610 of JAIXSO010000070.1, read as the reverse complement.
TGAACCACTTCTAGTATAAACCCATATTGAACCAATATTACCATTATCAGCACTTCCACCTACTATTGCAGTATTTCCATCAGCGGATAAATTTACAGAACAACCTTGCTGTGATGCTCCAATATTACTGGTCCCAACCAGTTTATTACCTTGTTGATTCCAGGTTGTACCACTTCTTGTAAATATCCATACCGCGCCTTGACTGCTATTATCTGAAGATCCACCAATAATTGCTGTATTTCCATCAGCTGATATACTTACTGACCTACCTTGTTGCGCTGAACCTGAATTTCCTGTTCCTACCAATTTACTGCCTTGCTGAAACCATCCTCCCCCGCTTCTGATATAAATCCATGCCGTTCCTTGATTACTATTGTCAGAATATCCTCCAATTATGGCAGTATTTCCATCGGCAGATAGACTTACTGAAGAACCTCTTCGGGCCGCACCAGTGTTACCAGATCCACGAAGTGGACTACCTTGTTGTCTCCAAACACCACTAATGCGGTTAAAAACCCATGCCGCTCCATTATTGACAAAATCTGCAATTCCTCCTACTATGGCTGTATTTCCATCAGCGGATAAACTTACAGAATAACCTTGTTGAGCTGCTCCACTATTACCTGTTCCTACTAATTTATTACCTTGTTGTGTCCAAACTTCTCCACTACGAGTAAAAATCCATGCTGCTCCTTGACTACTATTATCTAAAATCCCTCCAACAATAGCAGTATTTCCATCGGCTGAAATACCCACAGAATAACCTTGTTGTGCTGCCCCGACATTGCCTGTCCCTACTAGTTTGTTACCCTGCTGACTCCAAACTCCTCCAGAACGAGTATAAATCCATGCGGCACCCTCATTTGAATTGTCTTTAAAACCACCTACAATGGCCGTATTTCCATCTGAAGATATACTAATTGAAGTACCTTGTTGTGCTGCACCAATATTTCCTGTACCTACTAATTTATCACCTTGTTGGCTTACTGGTACTGCATTTGTTGTTATTGTAAAACTACTGAAACTTGTAGCGCTACTACTAGAATTAGCAACACTAATGTTACCTGTAGTAGCACCTGGCATTACCATGGCAACCAAACTAGTTCCAGTATTCGAAATAGGTATGGCACTTACTCCACCAATAGTTAAACTAGTTTGAGTGGCTAAGTTTGTACCAATTATAGTTACTAAAGTTCCTATTGGTCCAGATGTTGGTGAAAATGAACTAATGGTAGGAGGCTGTGCTAAACCACTAAACACCCAAACAGCTCCTAAGCTACTATTATCAAATGATGCACCTATCATTGCAGTATTGCCATCTGCCGACAAACACACTGATCGGCATTGACTAACAGCTCCTAAACTTCCAACTCCAACTCGTTTATTGTCATGTTGGCTCCATACTCCACCACTTCGAGTATAAACCCATGCAGCACCATAATTATTGTTATCTCCTGGTCCTCCAACTATAGCAGTATTTCCATCAGCGGATAAACTAACTGATGATCCTTGCCTTGCCGCACCAACATTGCCTGTACCTACCAATTTATTACCTTGCTGGCTCCAAACGCTTCCGCTTCGAGTATATATCCAAACAGCTCCTTGATTGCTATTATCTAAAGCTCCACCCACTATTGCAGTATTACCATCTGCTGATAAACTTACTGATGCACCTTGCCTTCCCGCACCAACGTTACCTGTACCTACCAATTTATCACCTTGCTGGCTCCAAACGTTTCCACTTCGAGCAAATATCCATACAGCTCCTTGATTGCTATTATCTAAAACTCCACCCACTATTGCAGTATTACCATCTGCTGATAAACTAACTGAATTACCTTGCTGCGCTGCACCTATACTGCCAGTACCGACTAGTTTGCTTCCCACCTGACTCCAAGTACTTCCGCTTCTAGTAAAAATCCAAGCAGCGCCTTGCTGGCTATTATCATCTTTTCCGCCAACAATGGCGGTATTTCCATCAGCTGATATACTCACTGAAAAACCTTGTTGCGCTACACCTATATTACCTGTTCCTACTAATTTGTTCCCTTGTTGGCTCCAAACTCCCCCACTACGTGTAAAAATCCAAGCAGCCCCTTGCTGGCTATTATCAAAATAACCTCCAACTATAGCTGTGTTTCCATCAGCTGATAAACTTACAGAATTACCTTGTAATGCTGTACCAACATTGCCTGTTCCTACTAATTTGTTCCCCTGTTGGCTCCAAACACCTCCACTACGGGTATAAATCCATACCGCTCCTTGGCTAGAATTATCGGTATATCCACCAACAATTGCGGTATTCCCATCTGCAGAGATTGATATTGAGTATCCTTGTTCCGAGTTACTACCCTCATTGCCAGTTCCAACTAGTTTATTGCCTTGTTGAGCTGCCGGGGGCACACTAGCTATAACACTAAAACTACTGCTACTGGTAGCACTGCCACCAGCGGTTGTAACACTAATGGTTCCATTAGCTGCACCAGGCATTACCATGGCGACTATATTGGTTGCGGTACGTGAAACAGCTATAGCACTTACTCCACCAATTGATAATGCTGTTGGTGTGCTTAAATTTGTACCTGTAATTGTTACCAAGGAACCTATTGAACCAGAAGTAGGCGTAAAGGATGTAATGGTGGGTAACTGTGCAACTGCTTTAGTAGCAAAAAATAAGGTTGCTATTAAAAGCACATTTTTTAAAGCAAGAATAAATCTATTTTTCATTTTAAATATTGTAAATTACCTATCAAAGGTTATTAATAATATTTATCTGAAAATTTTTTTGGGACGGAATACAAAAATTTGTATACGTTTGAAAAGTATCGGTAATTTATTTGTTTTAGCTGATGTTATTTTTATTTAAACGGGGCGGCAAGTGTTTTAACTACATTTTTGTTTCTTTTTTGGTAAATAACAATTTGATAATCAGCAAACTTAACCGTATAAAATAGTTATGAATTAATACCAATTATTACAAAAAGAAATAAAAAAATAGCACTAGGAAAAATTAAAAAAGAAAAGGTTTAATTGGGTAAGAAAATTTTTAGCAAAATATTCTATTATTTATATTCAAAAGTTAAGGTAAATACTGCTCCATTATTGTTATGAAACTTAATATCACCATGCAATTGTTCGGCAAATAACTTTAACATTTTTTTTCCAAACTTATTGGTTTCAGTAAAATTTGTTGGTAATCCAGGGCCATTATCGGTGTAAACCAATTGGTATTTTTTTTCCTGAATATTGGTTATGGAAATATTTACTAGCAGCTTAGAATCTGCGCTGTATGCATGTTTAAATGTATTGGTAATTAACTCGTTTACAATAAGCACCAAAGGCAATACTGTTTGAATATTGGTTTTTAAATTACATTCATCGGTAATTGTATATTCAAATTGGGTTTCGTTAACCCCAAATTGATTTGAAATATTATCAATTATATCTTTCATGTAATCAATAATTGGAAGATTACTAAAGCTTTCGAGTTGATATAGTTTTTCGTGAACATTGGATATGGCCAAAAACCTGTTTTTAGTTTGCAACAAGATATCAATTAATTGCTTATCATCTAAAAAACGTGTTTGCATGCTGAGCATAGACCCAACCGTTTGAAAATTATTTTTTACCCTGTGGTTTAACTCGTTAATCAATACTTTTAAATCTTCGCCTTGCCTAGCAATAATAATATTTGCTGCCTTTTGCTTTTTATAGTTCTTATAATAATTTATTCCAAAGGCTACAAAAGCACACAATGCAAAAATCATTAAACAACGAATGATAAACTCATTCTTGCTATTTTGAATCATTAAGTTATTTTCTTTAGCTAATATTTTATTAAAAGTCAGTTGTTGCTGCTGTTCAGATTCTATTTGGGTTATTTTTTTTGAATATTCAAAATTTAGCTTTTGCTCCTTTATTTTTTGCTCATACTTAAGCTTTTGTTTTTCTTTTTCAGTATGGGCCAAGGCTTGTTTTTGTTTGTATTCAAACTGAATAGCCTTTAATTCTAAAAGCTTTTGGTATTCCAAATCCTTTTTCTCCAACTCATATTGAACTTGAGACTGCTTCATTTTGTCTGAATTTTCACTATTAATAATGCTATCGTAATATTTAGTGTAAGTTATATAATTATGGTAAGCATTTTTCCAATCCATTTCCAAACTATCAACCATAGAAATTAATTCATAAGAGTCTCTAATTAATAACCTAGCTCCAATTGCTTTAGAAATACGTAAAGAACTATCTAAATAGGCTCTGGATAACTGCAATTGATTTAAAATCTTATAGGTCTTTGCTGCATTGAAATAACATTTTGCAACCCCAAAATTATTACCTATACTTTTGTTGATATTTAATGATTTAAAATTATAGTCAAGTGCCTTTTCAAAATCATTCATTGAAAAATAATTTAACCCAATATTTAAATACACATTAGCCAAACCAGGTCTGTTGTTCAATTGCAAACTAAAATTAACCACTTCAAAATAGTTTATAAGTGCCTCTTTAAAATTTCCACGTTGCTGATAGATAACACCTAAGTTATTATAAGAATTAGAAATAAATCTTACTTCATTTAATTCTTTGAATATTTTAAACGCTTTTAGATAGTATTTTAAAGCTTCATCATTATTTCCAATTTTTACATAATTATTTCCTAAGCTATTTAAGGATTTTGCTACTCCTAACTTGTCATTTATTTCTTCTCTAATTTTTAGTGCAGCAAAATTATTTTTAAATGCTTCTGGATAATTCGATGTATTATTGTTAACGCCTGCCAAAGTATGGTGCGCATTGGCTAATCCAGCCTTATATCCTATCTCTTTGGCAATATTTAGTGCTTTCTCTAGATATTGTTGTGCTTGAGGATATTCACTTTTCCTACGATGCAACTCACCTAAATTGAGGTTGGCATCCACTTGGCCTCGTTTAAAATTAACTTTGTTTGCTATTTCTAAGGCCTCCCTTATTAATGGTTCAGCCTTTTTAAAATCAGCTTTAATTATCAATTCATTAGACAGAAAATTTAGGGTGTTTACCCTAATGGTCTCTAATTTAAAAAACTCTTTTTTAGTAGCGGCTATTCTTAATTTTTGGTTATTGACTAAAACAATTTCTAGCGAATCAATCACATTGATTTTAGATTGACCCAAAGCCAAGTTTACCCAATAAACTAAGAAGAATAGTAAAAAAAAGGTTTTTTTCATTTAAATTGTATTTTTTTGCTAACATCTTAAAACGATTGTTGTTTTAAATTCATAAATAGAAAGGTTAAACAACCATTTTTTAGATTTCAATCTACATTTTTAGTTTATTCAAAACCAAATCATGTTCGTTTCTACTTACCGGAATTTCATAATCACCAATAGTAACCACATTTGAATTAAAACCAGTAACATGATTTAAATTTACCACATATTGTCTATGGCACTTAATAAATGATTCGGGTAAGTTAATCATAATTTTTTTTAATGAGCCTCTTATGGTGTATTTTCTATCAATTGTTTTTACATCAATATAGTTTTTATCTGACTCCAACCATAAAATATCTTCAACTGGTATTTTTATAAAATACTTTTTGTCTTTTATTACCAAATTTCCATTAATAACAAGTTCCAAATCTGTTTCTGCCTGACTAAATTCATCAGTAACTGTATCTGGTAAATTTTGAGGGGTATAATAATTAAACAACGCTATTTCTATGGATGCCAATAGCAGGTTTTCGGTATATGGTTTTAATAAAAAAGCAGTTGGTTTGGTTTTTTTTACTTGGTTAATTGTTTCTTGACTTGAATAGGATGTTAAAAAAATAAAGGGTATGTGGTAATTTTGATTAATGTGCTCAGCTAAGTCAACGCCCGATTGTTTTTCGTTCAGGTTTATATCCAACATTACTAAATCAATACTTTTTTTTTCGAGTAAATCAGTTGCTTGCTCAAAATTTATTGCTCGGTAAACATCTTGGTATCCTACTTCTTGTAAAGTTTCTTTTATATCCTCAGCAATCATTACCTCATCATCAACTATTAATACAGTAAAGGGCATAGTCATAAATTAAATTCTCCTTATATTTAATACGTTTTTGAGTTAAATTTCTATCAAGTTCATGCTTGAAAAACCTAACTTAAGGCTAAAGGTTTTCTTAAATAACAAACCCAACCAATGATTAATCAATTGCAATAAAAACAATTTTTTATTATTCTGATTATTAATTTTACCTGAATCTAGAAAAGTATACCGTAATTTATAATGAAAAATTTCCTTAAAATATAATAACCCCTTGCCCGCAAGATTGATTTTTGGGATATTAATAAGACAGAATTAATTAACAAGGTCTTTTAGAAAAAAAATAATTAAACTGCTATAACAAAAAAAGAGGCTGCTTTCAATTTAGAAAACAACCTCTTTTGGTTTAATAGCAAAGGACTACTATAAAATTTATTTTCCTGGCAATACCACTTTATTAATTACATGCACTACACCATTTGTAGCTTGAATATCGGCAGTGGTAACTGTTACATCGGTAACATCGCCACCGCTAAATTTAACTCCTGAAGTAGTGTTAAATGTTAACTTAGTATTGGTATTTAGCGTAGTAACCATATCGCCATTTTTAATTTGCGATGATCTAACTTGTGAACCTAATACGTGAGATGTTAAAATTGGAGTTAATTGCTCTTTGGTAAAGTCTTCCAATTTAAAATTAATAGCGTTAAATGCGTCATTTGTTGGCGCAAATACTGTTAATTCAGGTGCATCTTCCAATGTGCTTACTAATTCTGCTTTATCTAAAGCACTTACTAATGAAGTAAATGCAGGATTATTCACGGCAATATCCACTACTGATTGAGGGTTTAATGGCGCATCAATAACATGAATAATTCCATTACTTGCAGCAATATCGGCAGCTACTACATTGGCCTCATTGTTTAACTTTACAGGATTGTTTGTAGTGCGTAACGAAACACCATTGCCATTTACTAAAAACAAAGTACTTACATATGCATTAGGCACTTCGGTTGATTTTACTTTTTCACCTAAAACATGGTATAATAAACCATTTTTTAAATCAGCAATATCAGCAGGATCGGTAATTTCGTTAATATCCTCAATCGTTATACCTTCTTTTCTCCATGCTGCATTATTAGGAGCAAAAACTGTGTAGGTACCAGCATTGGTTAAAGTTCCATTCAAACCTGCTTTGTCTAATGCAGCTACTAAAATACTAAAACTGGTGTCAGCTTTTGCAATTTCGTAAATACTTTTTAATGCCGGAGTGGTTGGAGTTGGAGTGGTTTTGTCATCTTCTTTTTTGCATGATGCAAATAACAAAGCACCTAGGGTTAAGCTTAATAAAGCCGTTTTAAAAATGTTTTTTTTCATTTGTTTTATATGTTTAAATAAGTAATACTCGTTTAAACATGATAATTAAATAATAAGTTTTTTTTAGGATATGCTATGACAATTATTTTACGAAAGGCCTTGCAAAACCAAGGTTTTTACTTAAAATATTCTAAAATAAATTATTAGGAAAACTATTAAGTTATTTGTTTTGTTAGGCTTAAATTATTTTTAAAATCTTTCTGATTTCAATACCACACATAAATAAAAAAAGGATTGAAAGTAAAATGTAAAATATAACTAAGCTTTTGCTGTCAAACCAATTTGTCTGACTGTCTTCTTGCTTAACAATTTGATAGTCAACAACACCACCACATTCAACTAATTTGAAATCCAGTTGAACTAAATCATTATCAATTAATGGTTTTGGTTTTGGATAAAAATTAAAAAACCAAAAATCATTGCCAACATATGTAAACCTTCTTGCTTTTTCCTTCATGGAAATGTTAATTATTTCAACAAACTCCCAATATTTTGAATTGTTTCCCAAAACAATATGAACACCAGAAAGAGTATCTTTACTTTTGACTAAATCTCTTAATTGCAACTGCACAAAATCCAGTTTAGTTCTATCTTCTTTTTCGTTTCCAGTTAGGTAGATATTTAAGTAATTTCTTTGAGGATGGATATAATAATCATAGCCTTCCATTACCCAATACTCTGACATAAGAGGAGTCCAAGCATTTAACTCGATAGCATACAAACGCTCAAAAACCTTGGTTTTTTGCACATACAAAACACACAAAATAGGCAGCAATAACAAGCTAATTAAGCCTGATGTGTAATACAGTTTTTTATGTGGTTTATGGTTAATCATTTATTTATGTCATAACAAACATAAAAAAATTTAACCACATAGAACATAGAAACACAGAAACCTGCTTTTAATGAAATGTTGGTAAACTAAACAAAGAAAATGCTTACAGCATGACCCAATGTGTTAATTAAGTCGTATTGTTTTACTATCGTCTATGGTATATTAACTAACAGCCATTTTAACTTAACCACATAGAACATAGAAACATAGAAACCTGCTTTTAATGAAATGTTGGTAAACCAAACAAAGAAGATGCTTACAGCATGACGTTTTTTTCATCTATGGTCTATCGTCTATCAACTAAATGCCAGAGGCTAGCTGCCAGTAGCCAATTCAACTACACCCAAATAGTCTTCACATTACAAAATTCTCTTAAGCCAAACTCACCTAATTCGCGACCAAAACCCGATTTTTTAATACCTCCAAACGGAAACCTTGCATCGCTTTTTACTATTTGGTTTATGTAAATCATGCCGCTTTCTATGTTGTTTGCTATCTGTTTGGCTTGCATAATGTCTTTACTCCAAATACTGGCACCTAATCCATAACTAGTAGCATTGGCTAAAGCAATGGCTTCATCAGTTTCGGTAAACGTGTAAAAACTTATTACAGGACCAAACAATTCTTCAGTAAATGCCCTAGCAGTTTTGGGAATATTTCCTAAAATAGTGGGTGGATAAAAGAAACCTTTCGAAGGTAAGTCAGGCTTTTGGTACAAAATGGTTGCACCAGCAGTAACCGACTCATTTACTTGGTTTTGTAGCAGCTCTTGCAAGTCTTTACGAGACAGCGGACCAATTGCGACATTTTCGTCAATTGGGTCTCCAACCGTTAGTTTTTCAATCCTTTCAATTAATCCATTTAAAAATTCATCTGCTACATTTTGATGTATAATAAACCTTTTGGCCGAAACACAACTTTGCCCATTGTTTTGAAAACGAGCTTGCATTGCACCATTTAAAGTTTGCTCCAAATCAGCATCAGGCATTACAATAAATGGATCGCTGCCCCCCAATTCTAATACTGATTTTTTGATGTTTTTTCCTGACAAACTTGCTACAGCCGAACCTGCTTTTTCGCTACCAGTTAAGGTGGTAGCAGCTATTCTTGAATCTTTAATTAAGTTTTCTATTTGTGTTTCGCTGGCAAAAATGGTTTGTATAACGCCATTTCCAAAGCCACATTGATTCAATAAATTTTGAAGTGCCAAACTGCTTTGGGGCACATTTGGAGCGGGTTTAATTAAAATACAATTGCCACTCATAATTATGGGAATGGCGCTGCGCAATACTTGCCAATAAGGAAAATTCCAAGGGAAAATGCCTAAAACCACACCAAGCGGTTCGTACTTAATTTCAACCATTGCGCCCGTTTCCGACTGGCTCAATTTACTTTGTAAAATATCGGCACTACGGGTAGCGTAATATTCGCAAAGGCGCACACTTTTTAAAACTTCGGCTTTAGCTTCAGTTTTTAGCTTGCCCATTTCGGTGCTAGCTATTAAAGCTAACTCATCGGCATTTTCTTTTAAAAGTTCCGAAAGTTTAAGCACACATTTTGCCCTATCGGCAAAGGTAGTTTTGCGCCAAAAGCCAAAGTGTTCAGCCGCATTGCCAAGTGCGACATTTAAATTTTCATTGCTTATAAAGTCGTAATTTCCAATTACTTCTTCGGTAAAAGGGTTGATTGATTTAAAATTTTTCAAAGTAAGATAACAATTTATAATTTAGCCAAAGCTGCTTTGGCCTGTTGTTGTAAATAGTTTTTGTAATCGTAGTTTTTATATTCAAAAACCTTGTTAAAGTAGGTTTTTGCCAATTGTTTAAAATTGAGCTTTTGATAAATATAACCTAATTGCAAACAAGAGTTGGCAGCCAAAAACTCATTTCCTTTAAAGTTGGTTTTTACAGTAAGTTCGTAATATTCAATAGCTTTGCTTAGCTTATTGTGTTCATGGTAAATACGGCCCATGCGGTACAAATACTCCACTTTTTCTAAATCTGTTTTAAATGTGCCAATAGGTTTGGCCAACATAATTTGCTCGGCTTGCTCGTAATACCCACCATCAAAAAGAAGTCTGCCTTTTAGTAAAGTTTTTTCTGGAAAACGGTCTTTTCCACCACTTGAAGCCAATTGGTTTCTTTCGCCTTTCTCCGAAATATTTACAGCTATATTTCTATAAAGTAAATAATTGGCTGTATCGTTTTTTAACCATGCACACCAACTTAGTTTTTGGTAAGCCTCTTTGTTATCGCTTTTTTCTTTATTAGAAGCTATGAACTTTTTAAAATGAATTGCTGCATTTAAATCTAATCGTTGCAATAATGCAGAGCCATGCATCATTTCTAAATATGGAAACGAAATATAATCACTTCCCGTGGGGCGTTGGGTTAATGTTTCTACGCACGCTTCATTGTTATCAGTTCCTTTAGCGGCAAAAGCCCTTATACAAACGCTCATTAAGTTGGTTTTATAATCTGCAGTGTATTTATCGGCCAGTTTCCACGCTTCGGCCTTATTTTTTAAAAAATTGAGGCTAAACAAAGCATAAAAATATTGTGCATTTTTGCGCTCCATCAATATTTCTTTGTCATCGGCTTTTTCTACATACTCTTTCATTAAGGCCAAGCCTTCGTTCAAATCGGCATTCATACCTGCAATGCCAACTATCCAATGATAAGAATCGGGGATTGTTCCTAATATAGCCTTTAAAACACCAATGTCTTTTTTATTGGTAATAAAATTAGGAAATGCTTTTTGGTTTTGCTCCAACAAAGAATAACAAGTTTTAAAATCCCAAGCTGCGCCTAAATATTCTTCAAACATGCCTTTTAAAAATGCATTTTGTAAATGTATTTCAGCTTGCGCAAAAAGTTTATATGGATTTGAATTGTCAATGCGTTTAAGCGCATCTATCCTACTCGATTTTACTTTTTCAGCTGCATCAAAATCTTCCTTTTTTTGCAAACAAAGCACTCGGTAAAAATCAATATAGTTATCAAACAAATGAACAGCCATATTCATTTTATTGGCTTGCTTCTCGGCTTCAACCAAGGCTTTTCCTTTATCTAACCTTAAAGCAGCTATGTGTTTTTGGGCTTCTAACAAATTAGGAGATAGTACAAAAATATATGGGCTTGTGGCATTTAAAAAACTGCACAAGCCCAAAAACAAAATTGATATTATTACAAGTCGTTTGATGATGGAAAACAATTATTCGTTTATAAATAATGCTTTTAACTCTGTAGCCTCATTCGCTTTCATTTTACCGGCCAAAACCAAACGTAATTGACGTCTGCGTAATGCACCATCAAAACGTTTTTGCTCTTCTTCGGTTTCAGGTTTTAAAGCGGGTACTTTTAGTGGAGAACCATTTCTATCTAGGGCCACAAAGGTGTAATAGGCTTCATTGCTTTTAAAACGTTCGCCATTAGGAATATTTTCGGCATGCACCACAATATGAATTTCCATAGAAGTATTAAATGCCCTAGAAACTTGCGCTTCTAAGGTAACTACATCGCCCAAATGAATATTTTTGTTAAAACTAACACTATCAACCGAAGCTGTAACCACTGTTTTGCCGCTATGTTTTTGAGCTGCAATAGCCGCACAAATATCCATCCAATGCAATAATTTTCCGCCCATTAAATTGTTTAAAGTGTTGGTGTCGTTGGGTAAAACCAACTCATTCATAATGGTGTGGCTTTCCTTTGTCGATTTAATAATTTCCATTTTTATGCTATAAATATGAGCGTGCAAGTTAGTAAAGCCCACATTTAATAAAAACGAAATTAATTATTTAAAGTTTTAAATTATTCAAACGGTATATTTGCCCCAAAATGCATCCGTAGTTTAATGGATAAAATGTTAGATTCCGGTTCTGATGATGGGGGTTCGATTCCCTTCGGGTGCACAAATTAAACAACCAATTATTTATTGGGCAGATTTAATGGTAATGATTTAAAAGTAAATGTTTTGTAATAAAATTCGATTTAAATAGTTATTCAAAACTTAATTTCCCTACTATCCATAGTATGCAGCAAAGCAACTGCAGGGGTACTACGGATTTTAAATGAAAAAAGAATCCGAAAGTTTTCTGATTGTAACTCTTACTTTTAATCCTGCCGCTTTAGCCAGAAACTTAAGCGGTTTTTTAAAATTAAACAGGAAAATAGGCGTTCACTGAATAAAAACAATACAAAAAGACATGCCGAAATCATACAAGAGTTTTGGGATAATTGCTATTAAAAGCACCCAAAATACTTGTATGACCCTTGTTATGATGCTTTACAATTTTGTATATTCTAGTATGAGCCTAAACTATTTAAAAACTACTCAGCATTTGCAAAACAAATAACCAAAACGGTAATTAATTTACCATTATGGTTATTTAGCATTATATTTGCATTAGCATTTGAAACATGAATATTTACAATCGAAGTTCAATAGTTGATTTTTATACTAAGCACAGTGACTCAAAAATACCTTTAGAAATTTGGTATGAAGAGGTATCAAAAAAGAATTGGAAAAGCCCGAATAAGCTGAAAGATGATTATGGAGGTAATATTAGTATTCTTAAAAATAGCAGGGCAGTATTTGATATTAAAGGAAATGATTACAGGATAGTTGTAGAGATAAACTATGAAAATGGATGGTTATTTATCAAATTCATTGGAACACATGTGGAGTATGATAAAATAGATGCAAATACAATAGACAAGTACAAAAAGAATAAAAAGAATAAAAAATCGTAAAAATGAATATAGAGGTAATTAAAAACAAAACACAATATCAAAACTATTTAAATAGGTTTGAAGAAATATTTCTTGCAAAATCGAATACTTCAGAGGGAAAAGAAGCGCAATTGTTAGCTTTGGTAATAAAAGACTATGAAGATAAAAACTTTGTAATTGCTTCTCCTGATCCGGTTGAAGCTATAAAATACAGAATGGAACAAATGAATATTTCTAAAAAGGAATTGGGCGAAATATTAGGCTTTAGTAGTCGTGTAAGCGATATACTAAACCGAAAGCGAAAATTAACCTTAGAAATGGTTCGTAACCTACATGAAAAGCTAAATATTCCATTAGAATCATTGGTACAATCCTACTAAACAAACTCATTCACTGCATTACAGATATAAAACATAATTTTCTGCTCTGAGAAAGCCATTATTAGCATCGCAATACTTAAAACCAAAACCGCTTCTGCCAAAAACTAAAGCGGTTTTTTAGTAATAATATAGGTAGTATAACCAAAACTAATAAAGGTAATAAAAACCTTTATTGTTTTGGTATATTTGAAGTAGAAAATGCACTTAACCAATTTTCATTTTTATCCTTATAAAAACTACCTCGATGACAAGCCTGTAAAGGGTTTACAAGGTTTTGGG
>JAIXSO010000063.1 GCA_027484685.1 Bacteroidota bacterium | reverse complement strand
CATAATACAAATTTTATCGTTGAAACTATTGTTGCAGCAGGCTACCGAAGCTTCTGTCAACACAGGATTAAATCGCACCTTTGTGAAAAACAAAGCTGCGTTTAATCCTTATATGTTATGCGTAGTTTATCTGAATATGTTTTTTATTCTGTCCCAAAGTGTATTTTTAGTCTGCGTGTTTGTCGGCTTTGGTTTAACAGGCACTTGTTGATTTGAATGTCTGTTACTTTGCTTGTTAAGTTCTGTAAGGAATTGCGGTGTGTCTGCAAGTAGCAAGTCTCTGGTGTATTTCATTTGGTCGTCCATATAGTAAACTAAAGCGTTACTATGGTCTATCAATGCGATTGAAATAAGTCCGATACAAGCACCTGCTGCAAAGTCCGCACCCCAATTAAAAGATATTGCTGTGTCGTGGTTTGTTAAGTCTGGATTTATCCAATCCGCTTCATGGTCGGCTATTACGTTGTCGGCTGTGTCAACATAAGTTTCAAAATATGTTTGATGTCCGTTTATACTACATTCAAGTCCGTCCTGGTCTATTTGTTTTTCAAGTCCGCTCAATATTTTGAAGTCATACCCAAGTTTTTGGATAGTGTCTTGAATTTGTCCGTTTGTCGGTTGGTCTGCTTTTTTAATAAAAGCTATTTGTGTCATTGACATAGTTCGACTGTTTTTAATTACGCATAACGTTTTGCAGCTACCCGAAGGGCGGGCGATTCACCACAAAACTTGATTTGAAAAACTAATGTTTGATTAACCACAAAACTGTCTTTGGAACACGAAACCCCGCCTTTTGGGTAGGTGCTGTTATGCCCAGTGCTTCTTGTCTGTCGTATTATTTCTGTTGTTATTTTAGAATGCTTGTCCGATGCCAAAGTAAAATAATTTGTCTTCTTTTGATACGCCATAGTCGAATGAAACAATTGTCGATTGATTCCACGCAATTCGTAAGCCACCACCGTATGAAGTTTTAATATTTTGGAAGTTTAAGTCTTGCCATTTGTCCCTGACTGTTCCTGCGTCAAAGAATGGTGCCATGCCAAATGCGAAGCGTTGTTTGCCTAATTTAGTTTCTAAAAGTCTAATGCGTAATTCGAAATTAGCAAATGCTAAAGAACGAGATAAAAAGCGATTTGCTCTATGTCCCCGCAATGATTGTTTACCACCCAAAGCATTAATACTTCCATCTGGACTCCATTGGTCTTGAAATTCAAAGAATGGTGCGTTACTACCAAAAATATTTCCAACTCCAAACCGTCCACCAAACACTGTGCGAGGTCCAATTGGTATTTTTTTATAAACTCGTCCTTGAATGAATAGTTTATTGAAGTCGAATTGCGAACCAATTATTGGATTTGAAAATTCGTTTGCAATTTCAACATAATATCCTTTTGTTGGGTCTGGTTCAAAATCTCTTGTGTCATAAATTAAAGCTGTTTGAAGAATAGAAACCCAGCCACCGTCAAGACCAGAAATTAATCCTTGTTGAAAATCACGTCTTAGAAGTGAAGTTCCATTAGGAGCTGTTGTTTCTTGTCCAGTTAAAGGGTCAATTGCTTCGGCTTCTGTTCCTTCAAAAGTTTTGTAACTCAAATGTTGAATTTCGTAACCGCCCATAATTCTCCAAACTCCCTTTTTTCCAAGTGCATAGTCTGCTTTGAGGTTTAGCATATATTCAGTTTCTCTAAACCTGTTTGATAGAGCATCTGTTACAAAACTTTCTTCTCCAATTCCACCTGGTCGTAATGTTTTTCTTGCTTTGTCAAATGATGAGTAAGTTGAATAAGTTTGTCCGCCATTTGGAGTTGATGGAAGTCGTAATTCTCCTAGTGTTGATTCTGATGAACCAAAATATAAGTTTGCTGGATTTTGTTGAGCCTTAAAGTCAACTTTGAAACGCCAACGTGTGCCTTTGTAATACGGAACGTCAAGCGATAAAATAATCTCTCTTGCGTTTGAAGTATAGTAAGCTGCGTTTGCTTTTAATTTAGCAAGGTAAGGTGTGTAAGCAAAAAACGGATTTGTTCGTTGTCCGTTCCAATAAATATTTGTCCTAACACCAATTCCAAAACCTGTCACAGGGTCGGAAGAAAAGTCTGGAATACCAGTTACAAAAGTTCCTTCACGCTTTTTTGCAAGGTCTGCATCTGACATTCGTTTTGATTTTATAAACGAAATGGTGTCTGTTGTCTGTGCAGAAATATTGGTCGCTATAATTGTCGTAATGAGTAATGCTAAAAGTCGTTTCATTTATTTAATTTTCTGTTCGTAATTGTCGGGTTGCACGGTCGTCATAGCATTGGGCATAACGTTTTGCACATTTGCGATGGGCGTGCGTTTTGACTCAAATGTAGCTTAGGGAAACGAATTAATCAACAACTAAAATCCCGTCAAACGGAGACGAATTGCACGCCTATTGCAAATGTGCTGTTATGCGCTGCAGAAAATCATCAGCAAATGTCGTGTCGAACTTAAAAGTTGAGTTTAATTTTGTCGCCCAGGATATTGATTTTGTGAAAACGAATACTTGCCAAAACTTACATTGAACTTGTCACTGGTCAACAAGAATAGATGGAAATAGGAGTGAGTTAACGGTCAACAAAATAAGGCAAGTCAACGATAAACTGTCATTGAGTTTTTTATTGTCTAAGCGCAAAATAAACTATTGGAGTCCTGTTTAATTTTGTCGCCATGAAGTATGAATTGATAGAAACGAAAGCTTGCCAAAATTTTCTTTAGGTCTATTTCTTGTCAAGATGAACAAAGCAAATTTGATAGAGTCCAATGTCAACGCAAGAAGGCAAGCAATGCAAACTGTCACGGAGCAAAAAAACTGTCTAAGCGCAAAATTAAACCGCGTTTTTTGGTGTCACGATTTTAAAACAAACAATAAAATAAACTTTGGAAAAGTCAACGGTCAACAAAAAGAAATGAAACGCGAAAATGAGTCACCGAAGACAATGAATTCTGTTGCGCATAACGTTTTGCAGCTTGGCGAAGTGGCGGATTTAGAAGCACTTACTTTCAATTAAGCACTAATGTTTATTAGAAATCCGAATGTTCAATTTAGCACTGAACCCGCCATTTTGCCAAACTGCTGTTAGCCGTTCGGTGTTTTGTTTTCCGCTATTTTCCACTCTTTATTCGGTTGTCGTGTTTACATAGCATTTGACAATTTTCGGCTGTCGTTTTTCCGCCTTCGTGCCAAGGTGTAATGTGGTCGGCTTCCATTTCGTTAATTTCAAATTCAACGCCACACTTTACACAAATTCCTTTTTGTCTTTCAAACGCTTCACGCTTTTGTTTGTCTGTAAATGCTCGAATACTTAAATACTTCTCGTTTCGTGTCAAAACGTATTCGTAAATGCCTGACTTTTTCGTTACGTCTTCGTCTTGCATTAAGGTCGTAATTTCTTCTTCTAATTTTTTAGCGTCAAAATTTTGGTCTTTGTAATTATTGTAAAGAAAACCATAATTTATACCTTTCATTTCTTTGCGATATTTTGGAAAAACTACTTTTATCCAATTCATCAAACTTGTAAAGTATAACCACAATTCACTTGCATTTGGCTTGTGTTGGTTTTCAGCCATATATTGCTCAATGTTGTCTTTGCTTATCCAACTAATTACAGTTTCTAAATAATCTTGTCGAATTGGCGAACCTGTAATATAATCGCTTCCAATGTTGTAAGCTGGACAACCTGTTTTACTGAAATACTTTTTAGCTTCAGTTAGCCAAGTTCCTGTATAAATTGCGTTTCGCAATTCTTGTGCAGTAAGTTTTTCGCCTGCAATGTTTATGGTTTTGAACCAATCTAATTTTTCAGAATTTGTGCCTTCACAAAAATATACCATAAGTTTATAATCAAGAATTTTATTTTGCTCATCGTCTTGAAGATTATTATAAAACCTTTTATTAAAAGTAAAACTTTTTGCTTCGACATATTCGCAAATACTTATAGTTCTTTGTTGACCGTCCAAAACTTCATATGTTCCATCTTCGTTTTTTACCCAATACATTACGTTTAATGGGAAATTTTTTAGCACAGTTTCAATTACAGCATCACGCTGACTATCTTTATAAACGAATTCACGCTGATATTTTGGACGAATGTTTAGTTTACCACCAAAACCAACAACTCCTTCTTCGTTATCGTTTAAGTAGCCGTTTGCAACTTCTCTTATCGTTATTTCTTTAAGTTCAATTTTCATATTCTCTTGTTTCTAATAATTACCCGAGCATAAATTTCTTTATTGTCAATGCGAAAACGGCTTACTTTACCTGTTGCTTCTTCTACTAAAACTCTGTCAATTCCTAAAATCTCAAATTGGTCTGGATTGTATTTGTCAATGAAGGTAATTGGAACACCCATTAAACCTTTATAGTCCATTGGAATTTCCGCCACTTTATTTACGTTGATTGCATCGTAATTGTCGTAAGTAGCATATTCGGACGGATTGTAAGTTTTATAAAGAATTAAATCTTCGTGTCGTTTTCGGGTGTCTAAATTTGTAAACCAATAAACACTGCCCATACTGAAATACTTTTGACCATCAACAGTTTTTATTCTTGTTTCTGTTTCAATTTCGTAATGGTCAGGAACTTTAAACCATTTTGTTCCGCCATTATCAACACCTGTCCAAATTTTATCTTCTTTTACAAGTTTGAAAATTTCTTTGTAGGTCAAATTATTTTGATTGCCAATTATTAGAAATTTTTTGTCGTGTTCAATAAGTTGAGCCACATATTCACGAAAAAGAGAGAAAGGCGGATTGGTAACAATAATATCGGCTTGCGTTAGCAAGTCGATACTTTCTTGACTTCTAAAATCTCCATCGCCTTTTAATTTATGTATTCCAATTTCTTCTGGATTTGGAACTCTGTCGCCATTTTTGTCGCCATTATATTCAAGCCAAATGGCACTTTCAGATTTGTGTTCGCTAAATAAATCTCTTTCTTGATTTTTGTAACAAGTTGTGATTAAGCGTTTCAGTTCTAAATCTTCAAATTTGTGTGAGAAATAATGAAAGAAATTACTAATTCTTGGGTCGTCACAATTGCAGAAAACTGTCTTTCCTTTAAAATGTTCTTTGTAGTGTCGTAACTCTTTTTCAATGTCGGTTAGCTCGGTATAAAATTCATCATTTTTACCTGCTTTCGCTTTTTTAAGATTGTTATTTAAAGATTTCGCCATTGATATTTTATCATTTGTTAAAGTCGCAAATTTACGATTTTAATTTCTGTTTTTTGTCAGATTGTCTGTCGGTTTTTGCGGTTCGCTACACTGACGGCTAACTTGTTTATATAGGAAGTTTTTATGTTAAAAACTTCTCCAATACTTCCATTTTTGAAATATAGGAGGAAGTTTTATTTATTTTCATTTCCTTTTATTTTTATGTTTTATTTATCAAATTCTTTTGCGCTGTTGGTGGCCACCGCATCTAGCGCATTTTTCTAGTCTTTTACTAATAAAAACCCTGCATTGTTAAGGTCAATAATTTGAGCGTAATTTTTTAGAAAACTAATATACTCTCCATTTTTTAAATCGTATAAGGCTATAACTTTCATATAAAACAAAAATATTAATTTAGTTTAAAATACCATATTAATTTTATACGGAAATTGAGCCAGCCTAAAAAACAAAACTTCCGTATTGTTTGGAAACCATGCCAGCCTAAAATTTAGGAATTTAGCCTTCGCTCGCATCTTGCGAGTGAAGGTATTGATAAGCCTCTGGCTGATAATTTATAGTAAATAAAAAAGGCGGGACGCCAATTAAACACTCACTTGCAAGATGCAAGCGAGTGCGGTGCATTAATTTTGGTGTATTAAGTATGTAACAAAACTTTTCAATTTGGCTAAACTAAAAAATTGCCTTTTTATCAATTGCCGTTGGCTTTAACCAACGGATAAAAAATGAAATTAGCTGCTAATTTATGAATGGAATACAATTTTTAAAATCGAACTGAATCACCTAAAACCCAAAACCTACTCAAAAATTTTATCTGGTTCAGGAACTTTAAATACCAAAAAGTTAGTGCCAACAAAATTCAACATTACATTGAGTAAAATAGAAATAATATTGGAGACAAAAGGTCCATTATTATTAAGCCATTCAGAAGTTTTCAGCCATTCTAAAGATTTGAAAAAATCGGCCATGTATATATTGGGGAAAATATAATGGTCGCATAAAAAGTTAAAACCTAGGTAAATAAAAAAAGTAACAGCGTAAACAGCTATATATTTTATTAAATATTTTTCACCATCATCAGTTTGGTCCACATAAGTCCAAAATTTATTTAATGTAAAACCCACAAAAAAACCCATTATCCAACCTGCTGCTTTGGTTAATAAATTAAGTGCAGGAAACTGCAATGAAAGTAACCAAAATACCAGTAAACTTACCATTGTACTTGATGTGCCAACTATACCAAATTTAATAAATTTTTTAGCAGTTGGGTATTTTGCGAACCATACGCGCAGCTTTCTTATTGGACCTAAAATCATTTTTTTGTTGGGCAAATATATTGATATTCGATACAAATACCGATTTTCGCCACTATGAAAAAAATACTTTGTACAATTATTTTTACTTTTTATTGTTTATTAACCTTTGCTCAGCCCAACGGATATGCGCATAATAACGATACTACTACTTTTATTTTTAATGAAAAAGATTACAATGTGGTAGTAAAAAATAAGGTTGTAGTAACAGGAGCATTTAGAAATTGGAGTCAAGATATGGCCGATACCAAATGGATAATGAGAAGACAGGTTGGTAATATTTGGACTTTAAAAGTATATAATCCTAATTTTGAAATAATTAAACCAAGTATGCCTTTTAAGTTTAGAATAGATGCTGGCCAATGGCTTGACCCTGCACCAAATGCTACCAATACCGAAGGTGGCAATTTAATTTTTATGAAAGGTGTTGAGCCTTTGGGTGTTAAAGCTACTTTGATAGATAATAACCAAATATATGTGTGTTTAGCAGGATTGCCGCAGGGCGCTAGTTATACCGAAGCAGATTTGTTATTAACCAATGCTTTAGGCGAAAAAATAGCCATCAAAGATATTTCGTATAACTTGGAAGATGGTACTTTTGATACCATCAGTCACAGAATTAAATTTAACGATAAAGGAATTGTTTCATTTAATTTAAATACAATTTCTGGCGTTGATAAACGCAGGGTTTACTACTTAGAAATACCCAAATTTAAACTTAAAACATTGGTAACTTACGATGGTTGGTTTAAAACTTTAAAAAGCAATAAAGAGCTAGGAGCAAATATTTCGGAAGATGGAAAACTAACCACTTTTAGGGTTTTTGCACCAAGGGCCACCATGGTAAAATTGTATTTATACAAACCTAAATTTGGTAGCGAAAGCCTTTACGAAAAAACGCCTTATTCTACCATAGAAATGAAAGTAGATGAACAAGGTGTTTGGGAAACTACTTTGAATGAAAATTTGGAAGGCACTTGGTATGATTATACCGTACACGGTTTTACGGATCCAGGAAATTCATTTTTTGAAACCAATCCAGTTCATATTAGCGACCCTTATGCACGTGTAAGCGATGATAGTTTTGGTGCTTGTATGGTAGCAGCAAAAACTAATCCAGCTTCGCCTTTAAAAAATGGTAGACCTAAAATGGAAGAAGTAATAGCTTACGAAGTGCATGTGCAAGATTTTACTGACTTATTGCCCTTAGATGAAAACACGAAAGGAACCATTGCTGGCATGGGTGTAAGTGGTTTAACTAATTCAAAAGGTTATCCAATTGGGTTTGACCATTTGGTAAATTTAGGTATCAATACCGTGCATTTAATGCCTGTTCAAGAAATGCTTCATTGGCCAAAAGACGAATGGAAAAAAGCATTTAGCAAAGATAAATACATGATAGAACAAGGCATTGCAACCGAAAATTATGATTGGGGTTATCGCACCTCGCATAGTTTTGCCATTGAAAGCCGTTACCGACAAAAAGGAACCGAACCTGGTGATGAACGCAAGCAGTTTAGAGATGTGGTTCAAAAATTTCATGATAAAAACATAGCTGTAATTGTTGATTTTGTATTTAACCACACAGCCGAAAATATGGATGGCCGCAATTATTTGTTTCACTTTAATGCTTTTGATAAACAATATTACTACCGAACCAAAAACTTAGAACATATTGGCGAATATGGAAACGAAACCAAAAGTGAAAACCGTTACATGGTGCAACGTTGGATTATTGACCAATGCAAACATTTTATTGAAGAATTTGGAGTAGATGGATTTAGAATAGATTTGGCAGGACAAACCGATAGAGAAACTTTATTGGCACTTAAAGCTGCTTTACCTAGCGATATTATAATTTATGGCGAACCTTGGATTGATAGCAACGACCCAGAGTACAATAAAAATCCAAATTGGCATTGGTATAAAGATTCAGCACCTATTTGTTATTTTAACGATGATACCAGAAATGCTTACAAAGGTCCAGTTTTTGAATTGACCGATAAACTCAAACACCGCGGCTGGGCAGGTGGAAATTTAGAGGAACGTGATAATGTAATTAAAGCTTTGAGTTGTTCATTTGCTCCGCAAAAAAATATAAATAGCGGAATAAATTACCTAGATATTCACGATAATTATGCCTTAGCCGACCAGTTTGCAACCACCGATTTTGACGGAAGATTTGGTGTAGATGAAGCCAATTATAAAATTGCAGCTACTTTATTGTTTACAACTCCTGGGCCAATAGTATTGCATGGTGGAAGCGAGTTTATGCGAAGTAAAGGTTTAGCGCCTTTAATGGAAATTGTGAAGGAAATTCCAAGTGGTAAGTTATATTTCCATGGCAAACGCGATACTTATAATGTGCGCAAAGCCAATCAATTTATTTGGGAGAATATAGGTAAAACAAAAACACCTCAAAACGACAAATTACCAATAGAACCTTACACCAATAGCAATTTTAAAAACATGCATGCTTATTGGCAAGGTTTAATGAGTTTAAGAACTCAAATTTTGCAGCCTTTAATTAATGCAGAACCGAGTTTAACCAGCATTTTACCCGACAATAAAAAACCTATTTTAGAAAAGAATTTTGTTCAATTTATAGTTCCTGAAAATAAAGCCATGTTAGGTTATATGATTGATAATAAAATATTGGTATTGATTAATAATGATAGCAAGCCGAATAGTTTTGATACCAATAAAATGAACTTAAAAGGCCGTTGGAAACTAATTGGTAATAGCAACGAAATAAACTTAAATGGCATTACTCAAAAAACCTTAATTGGTAATCCAATTAAAGCTAATGGAATTTGTATTTGGCTTAAAGAGTAACTTTTTATGTTAAGAACATTTTTTCTTACTGTATTTATTTTTTTCTTTTTTTCCATTCAAGCGCAGTTGGTTGATGATTTTGCGGATGGAAATTTTACTGAAAGCCCAACTTGGTTTGGCGATGATAGTCTTTGGCAGGTAAACGCTGCCTTGCAACTGCAAAGCAAAGGAACATCGGCTAAAGATATTAGTTTGGTAGCGCAAAATACAGAGTTAAGCAATACCGAATGGCGGTTTTGGATAAGGTTTAATTTAAGCCCAAGTACTCAAAATTTTTGCAGGTATTATTTAGCCTCTGATCAAATAGATTTGAAAGGAAACTTAAACGGTTATTATATTCAATTTGGTGGTAGTACTGGCAATACCGACACTATAAGTTTATACAAACAAGAAGGTTCAAAACGCACTAGAATTATTGCTGGAAGACCAGCAACCATAGCCAAAAGCAATAATATTTTAAACATAAAAGTAAATCGTGATTTAGCGGGTAATTGGTTTTTATATAGCGATACTTCGGCAGTAGGTAATTTTCAATTGGAGGGAAGTGTGGTTGATACTACTTTTAAAACAACAGCTTACAGTGGGTTTTTTGCGCGCTTTACTTCTGGAAATATTACCAACTTTTATCTTGACGATGTTTATATAGGTGCACCAATTATTGATATTACCCCACCTCAAATTCAAACCTTTGAAATATTGAATGATAGTATTATTAAGTTAAATTTTTCGGAAACAGTAAATAGTAATGTTGCTTCTAAATTACAAAACTATGAGCTTGATAATAATTTTCCTCAATTAATCAGTGCCCAAGTGAATCAAGATTTAAAAAGCGTTTTATTGTTTTTTGAAGGCAGTTTTATTTCTACTACTAATTATAAACTATTAGTTAAAAATATAGAGGATGCCGTTGGCAATAAAATGAATGATTCAATATTGAAATTTTTGTTTTATAAACCAACTGTGGCAGATGTAGTAATCAATGAAATTATGCCCGATCCATCGCCAAGTAATGGATTGCCCGATGCTGAGTTTATTGAGTTATTTAATAGAACCAATTATCCAATCAATTTAGGTGGTTGGAAAATAACGGATAATAGTTCGAGTGCTATATTACCTAATTATACCATTCAGCCACTTGAGTATTTAATCATAGCAAATCCCACCAACGAACCTTTGTTTAAAAGTTATGGTAAAACCTTGGCTGTTCCATTTTTGCCTGGTTTAAATAATGATGGCGATTGGGTGCAAATTTTAGATGAAAAAAATAGGTTAATTGACAAAATAAATTACGATTTAAGTTGGTATAATTCTTCAATAAAAAGTGGGGGAGGTTGGAGCTTAGAGTTAATCAATCCTTATACTTTATGCAAAGGAGTTGATAATTGGTTAGCTTCTGAAAGTCCAATTGGAGGAACACCAGGAAAAGCAAATTTTTTCAGTGGCACTTTGCCTGATTTAACAGCACCTCAGGTAAAAAGTTGGTTTTATACTGATAGCTTAAATGCAGTTATTGTTTTTAATGAAAAAATGGATTCTGTTTCCATGCAAAGTTTGGTTTTAACTGTGAATGGTGCTCCTGTTTCTAATAAAACAATCACAGGCTTCAAGTTTGATTCGGTTTATTTTAACTTTATGCAACCTTTAGTTTATAATCAAAATTATACCATTCAAGTGGATAGTGCTTTTGATTGTTCGTTGAATAAAATAAATAAAAACACTGCTATTTCATTCACTTATATTCCAATTGAACTAGCAAAACAAAACGATATTATTATTACTGAAATTTCAGCCAATCCAATTGCAGGAGTTGGTTTGCCAAATGCTGAATACATTGAACTTTATAACCGTTCCAAGAATATTATTTTACTAAATAACTTTAAAATAAAAAGCGGTTCAAGTATTGCCACAATTGGTAATGCTCGTCTTTATCCTGATAGTTTTATTGCAATTTGCGATGACAGCAAATTGCCAGCATTTACTGCATATAAAAATGTTTTAGCAGTTACATCGTTTCCAAGTTTAAGTACAGATGATGAAGTTGTTTTGCTAAACGAAAACAATTTGATAATTCATCAAGTTGGTTATAAAAATAGTTGGTATAATAATCCAGTTAAAGCAAGTGGCGGTTGGAGTTTAGAAATGATTGACATCAAAAATCCATGTGGATTAGCAAGCAATTGGACTGCTTGTAAAAACGCAATTGGAGGAACTATTGGTTTTAAAAACTCAGTTGCCGGTAATAATTTAGATACAGAAAAACCACAACTCACACGCGTTTATCCAATTGATGCAACTCATTTGGTTTTGTATTTTAATAAAACGCTCGATAGTAACAGCATTTGCAAACAAAACAGTTTGAATTTTTCACTGCAAATAAATGGTAATTACACTTTCAGTTTTAACGATAATTTTTTAACTGAACTTCAAATAACTTTTACGGATAGCATAAAAGCCAACACTGTTTATAATATCAAAATAGATTCAGCTCAGGATTGCGCAAGCAACACAATTGAAGTTAAAAATGAGTTGGAATTTGGTTTGTGTAAACCTGCTGATAGTAATGATATTGTTATCAATGAAATTTTATTTAACCCTCGTCCAAATGGCATTGACTTTGTAGAAATTTACAATAAAACCAATCAATTTATTGATATAAAAAACCTTTGGATTGGCAATAGAAATGAGGCAGGGCAAATAGATAATTTTTATGCTTTAGCTCCCAATGGTTACATGCTTTTACCCAAAAGTTATTATGCCATAACAACTGATGCGGAAATTTTAAAAAGTCAATACGCAGTGTTTAATCCTAAAAACATCATAGAAGTAAAATCCTTACCTAGCTTTAGCGATGATGAAGGGACTTGTGTTTTATTTGCCAAACCAGAACTTGTTTATGATGAATTGGCTTATAACGAAAAAATGCACTTTACATTAATTGATAACAAAGAAGGTGTGAGCTTGGAGCGAATTGATTTTAACAAAGTAACCAACGATAAAAATAACTGGACTTCGGCAGCTAGTACAAGCGGTTTTGCTACGCCAACGTATAAAAATTCGCAGTACTTAAACTTCGAAATAAAGAACCAAACACTCAGCATAGAACCAGAAGTTTTTACTCCTAATAACGATGGTACCAACGATTTGGTAACGTTTAATTATAAGTTCGATAAAAACAATTACACTGGCACTTTGCAAATTTTTAATAGCTCAGGTGTTTTGGTAAAAACCCTTTTAAATAACCTGCCTTTAGGTACTGAAGGTAGCTTAACTTGGAATGGTTTAAGTGAAAAAAATAGTGCATTGCCTGTAGGAATTTATGTAGTTTATTTTACCTACTTTAATACAGATGGCAGCAGCAATGCCATCAAAAAAACTTTGGTAATTGGAAAAACTTTTTAATAATGGCAAATAACTATTTTCAGTTCAAACAGTTTTTAATTGAGCAAGATAATTGCGCCATGAAAGTAGGCACAGATAGCGTTTTGTTAGCTGCTCTTACTTCGGTAAACAATATAAAAAATGCGTTAGATATTGGAACTGGAACGGGTATTTTAGCTTTGATGTTAGCACAAAAAAATCCAGCACTTGAGTTTGATGCCATTGAAATAGATGAATTGGCTTTTTTACAAGCAAGCAATAATTTTAGTGAATCAAAATTTAGTACTCAAATAAAATCTCATTTGGTTGCTTTGCAACAATTTGTTGCCAACAAACAATACGATTTAATCATAACCAATCCGCCTTATTTTATTAGCAAAAGCAATTATTCCATAGCCGATTTGCAACGCGCCAAAGCTAGGCATGACAATGATTTAACTTTTGAAGAACTCATTGATTGTGTTCAAAAAATAATGAGTCCAAGAGGTGATTTTAAACTTATTTTACCGGTTCACGAAGCCGCTATTTTTAAAAAATTGGCTTTGAAAAAAGGATTATTTTGTAGTGAATCTATTCTAATAAAGCCCAAAACAAGTAAACCTTGCAATAGGGTTATCATGAGTTTTTCAAACCAAAATATAGTAGAAACAGAATCAGTATTTATAATTTACAACGAAGACAATACCCAAACCGAAGCCTATAAAAACTTAACAAGCGAGTATTATTTGTAGCAATTAACTAATTTTAGGCTCCACTAAAATTAATTCTTCCTTTTCTACAAAAACTTGCCCAGGGTCAGCACCTTTAGGTTTACGAACAAACTTTTTAGGTGTAAATATTACTGGAACCATTGCACTTCCTTTTGACTTGCTATAATAAGCAGCCAATTGCGCTGCATAATGAATTACCTCGTTTGGAAATGGCTTGTTATTTTGATTTTTTATAACCACATGGCTGCCACTCACTCCTTTAGCATGAAGCCATAAATCGTTTTTTTGAGCTACTTTTAAAGTCAATTCATCGTTATTGCTTGCACTTTTTCCAACCAAAATTTTCCAACCATTTTGCATAAAAGTTCGGTATGTTTCGCGTTGTTCTTCTTGCTTTTTTTGTTTGCCTATTGGCAAATCAAATTGCTTTAAATCGCGCATGGATTGAGCGGCCAAAACAATGGCTAACTTTTCTTCATTGATGGCAATTTTTTGTTTGGCTTGCTCTATTTTAGTGGCCAATAATTGCTCTTCGTTTTTTTGATTACGGGCTTTTTTGTAATAATACTGAGCGTTTTCCTGCGGATTTAAATTGGCTTTTAGTTTAATGCTAATGGGTAGATTGGTATAAAAATCGGTGGTTTCCAAAGTTTCTTCCCCTTTTTTCATTAAATGTAAATTAGCCATTATAATATGACCAATTTCTTCGTTTCGGGCATTGTTTTTTAAAAAATTGAGTGCGTTTGAAGCATTTTCAGCTATGGGTTTCCAACGTTTTAGTTCGCCTTGGCTTTGCTGAATGAGTTTTTCTTTTTTTTGTGTAAAAAAATACCGTCCTAAATATTGCCTAGTAAATTCATTAAATGCTTCAAAAACAGAATCGTATTCTTTGTTTTCACCTGAATTATGGGGTTCAATGTTTAAAACAGGAAATTGTTTTTCGTTCTCATAAACATAAAAACGTGTTGGCATTGAATTTTGAATATCAGCACTTTCTAATTTAGTAAAATTACTCAATAACAGGTGCTTATCACTTTCTATTTGCGACCTAAAAAGCGAAATAAGGTTTTCATCATCAAATAAAAGTACATTGGCCAACGAACCGTAAAGTTTAAACACCAAGCTTAAGTTATTTTTAAAAACCAGTCTAAATGAGCGTTCATTTTCATGTAGTTTTAAATCTATAAATGGGCTGTTTTTTAGTTCGTTGAATAAAACGTAAGTAGAACCCTTGCGCTCAATTGGGTAATCGTAAAATTGGATAAAAAAAGTACGTGCTTCAATGATGAGTTTCATACTTAGCCATTTATCTATATTGTTAAATACCAACACCAATTCGTTTTTATTAACGCTAAAGGCATCAAAAAATAAATAACCTTGTAAATTATTTTTTAAGGCAATTCCTAATTGGTGTATAAATGGATGTTTGCTGTGCACTGATTTTTTATTGAATGGCGTAAAAGTAGGTCAATTGCTTATTAAATGCCAATTTTGCGAGGTAATATTAAAGTTGGTAAAATCTTTTTTACTGAAGTAAATGCTATATTTTTAAGAACTAAACAGTTAAAATTGAACTAATATCATAAAAACAAAAAAAATAAGTATTGCATTTTAAGTCACATTTTCTACATTTGCAGTCCTTTTAGCGGATGTGGCGTAATTGGTAGCCGCGCCAGACTTAGGATCTGGTGTTGAGAGACGTGGGGGTTCGAGTCCCTTCATCCGCACAAAAAAGCAAAAACTGAAATAAGACTGGAAATAATATTTCAGTCTTATTTTTTTTAGAATAAGATTATAATTTAGAAAAATAGATAAAAATGAACGTTACATTTGATAAAAAGGACGCTTTAAATGGTACCATATCAGTACAAATTGAAAGTACTGACTACATGCCAAGCTACGACAAAAAGTTAAAAGACTACAGAAAAAAAGCAAACATACCAGGTTTTAGACCAGGCACTGCGCCAATGGGTATGATTGAAAAACAAGTAGGAAACAGCATTTTATTAGATGAAATTAATACTGCTGCTTCTAAAGGTTTATACGATTATATTAATGGTGAAAAAATTAGCTTATTAGGTGAGCCAGTTTTAAACCAAGAAACTTTAATTGACAAATTAGAAAAAGGCTTAAACTATACTTTCAAATTTGATATTGGAATGGCTCCAGAATTTGATTTGAATATTGGCAAAGGCGATGTGTTTACTAAATATGCTATTAGTGTTGACGAAGCAGAAGTAAACGAAGAAATTGAGCGTATGCGCAAACGTTTTGGTAAATTAGAAGAAGTAAGTATTGCTGAGCAAGAAAACGACATGGTTTACTTAAACTTAGTAGAATTAGCTGACGATAAAACTGCTTTAGAAGGTGGAGTTAAGGCTGATAATGTACCAATGTTATTATCGGCTGTAAAAAATGCTGAAGCAAAAGCATTGTTAACAGGCATTAGCAAAGGTGCTACTTCCACTGTAAATATTTTCACTTTATTTGATAACGATGAGCAAGAAATGAGCCATGCCTTAGGTGTTGCTAAAGTTGGAATTGCTGATTTAAACCAAAACTTTAGTTTTGAAGTAGTGGATATTAAACGCAATGTAGAAGGCGATATTAACCAAGATTTATTTGATGCAGCATACGGCCCAGGAAATATCACTAGCATTGAAGCATTAAAAGAAAAAGTAGCAGAAGATATTAAAGGATTTTACACTGCACAAGCTGACCATTTGTTAGAACATAACATGATGGATACTTTGGTAGCTAAACACAATGTAACTTTACCTGACGAATTTTTAAAACGGTGGTTAATGGATAGATATGCTGATAAATTCAATGCTGAAAACATTGATGAAGCATACAAGCCTGAAGCTAATTATTTAAAAAACCATTTAGTGGAAGAAAAAATAATGAAAGCTGCTGATATTAAAATAGAAGAAGCTGATATTAGAGCTGCTGCTGTTGAATATACCAAGCAAATGTTTGGTGGTTATGCCATGACAGGTTTAAACGAAGATTTAATTAACCAATTAATTGAACCAAGTTTGAAAAAAGAAGACTACCGTAGCCGTATGATTAACTCAGCGGTTAAAATTAAAGTAAATGCTGCAGTTAAAGATATGATTACTGTAGAAGAAAAATTAGTTAGCAAAGATGAGTTTATGAAAATTGTAGAAGAGCATAACGCTGCTCACCACAACCACTAAACTTTAATAGCATTGATAAATAGAAAAGCCGCTTTTAGCGGCTTTTTTTATGGGTTTTTGTGTTTCTTACCACCAATATAAAATAACCAACAAAAATCCTTTCTCTATCTTCAAATCATTGTTATCTTCGCTGCGCATAATTATGACAGAAAGAAAAGTTAGAGTTAGATTTGCTCCTAGTCCTACAGGCGCATTACACATTGGTGGTGTTCGCACTGCTTTATACAATTACTTATTTGCCAAAAAACATGGTGGCGATTTTATCCTTCGTATTGAAGATACCGACCAAGGCAGATTTGTACCAGGTGCCGAAGAATATATTATTGAAAGTTTAAAATGGGTGGGCATTGAACCTAACGAAGGCATTGGTTTTGGCGAGGGTCCATTTGCACCTTACCGCCAAAGCGATAGAAAGCCAATGTATAAAAAATATGTTGACCAATTGATTAATGATGGTTATGCTTATTATGCTTTTGATACAGCAGAAGAGCTAGATGCCATGCGCGATAGGTTAAAAGCCTCTAACGTTGATTCGAAGTACGATGCCATTACTCGCACAACCATGATTAACAGTTTAACATTGCCAGAAGACGAAACTAAAAGACGTTTAGAAAATGGCGATGCTTATGTGGTTAGAATAAAATTACCTCGCAAAGAGGAAGTTAAGTTTCACGATGAAATTAGAGGTTGGGTTACGGTAAATACCTCAACTATGGATGATAAAGTTTTGTTTAAGTCGGATGGAATGCCAACTTACCACATGGCAAATATTGTAGATGATTACAGCATGCAAATTACGCATGTAATTCGTGGTGAAGAGTGGTTGCCATCAGCGCCATTACACGTGTTATTGTACCGTTATTTAGGTTGGGAAAATGTAATGCCAAAATTTGCTCATTTACCATTATTGTTAAAACCCGATGGTAACGGAAAATTAAGCAAACGCGATGGTGATAAATTAGGTTTCCCTGTATTTCCTTTAGAATGGAAAGATCCAAATAGTGGTGAAATTTCAAGCGGATACAAACAAAGTGGTTATTTGCCTGAGGCAGTTGTAAACTTATTGGCATTTTTAGGTTGGAATCCGGGCACACACCAAGAATTATTTACCAAAGAAGAATTAGCTGAAGCATTTACTTTAGAAAGAGTAAGTAAGCATGGTGCTAAGTTTGATCAAAACAAGGCCAAGTGGTATAACCAGCAATACATTCGCAAAGTTGATAATTCAGTTTTAGCTTTAGAACTTGAAAAACAATTGGCTAACTATAATATCAAAGCTGAAAAACAATACTTAGAACAAGTTTGCGCTTTGGTTAAAGAAAAAATTAGTTTTATAAAAGAACTTTGGGACTATAGCAATTACTTTTTTGTGGAGCCAACTGTTTATGACGAAACAGTAATTAAAAAACGTTGGAACGAAAAATCGCCTTTGGTAATAAATGATTTAATTGAATTACTTCGCAATGTTTCAAATTTTGACCATACCAACATTGAAGCAGCTTACAACCAAGCGCTTGAAAGAAATGAAGTAGCAAATAAAGATTTTTTACAAATGTTTAGGGTTTGCTTAAGTGGAGTAGCAGGTGGGCCGCCTATTTTTGAAATGGCTGCTTTATTTGGAAAAGAATCAACTATTACAAGGTTAGAAAATGCTTTGAATCGAATTAAATAAAATAACATGATGAAAAAACTAATTATTCCTTTTGTAGCTTTAATAATTATCATTTCCTCTTGCGGAAGCAATAATTATTTCGACAGGTGGCCAGGCCAACGTTTAAACGGTTTTCCAGCCGAAATGCAAGGCGATTATAAACTGAATATTAGTTTCTTTGCAGGTTTACTTACTGGTTCAAAAAAAGACAGCATTTTGTTGTTAACCATTGATAAAAACAGCATTCACGAAATTGATAAAGATGGTAATTATGAAAATACCTTAAGCGATAGTTTAGTGCTTTCTAAGTTGGGTAGTTATTATGTATTAAGTTCTTTAAGGGCCGACAACCAAGGCTATTGGACAATAGGTTATTTTAAATTGCAAAAAAATGGCTTGCATTACATGCCTTACATGGGTGCTGAAAATGTAAAATCCGATAATTTGGCAAAATATTTAAATTTTGTTTCGGTATATAAAACAGGAAGAACCACCGTTAATTCATTGCCAATTAAGGAGCGCGAAGTATTTTATACTTACCATAGCGATACCATTAATTACTATGAAATGGACGACAATCAGTTTTTATCATTTATAGAAAATGAAAAACCACAAATGCTCATAAAGTTTAATAAAATTACCCCTAAAAAATTAAAAAAATAATGCAACGTCCGGTTAGAGTTTTAGTAGCAAAAGTAGGTTTAGATGGCCACGATAGAGGCGCAAAAGTAATAGCAACAGCCTTACGCGATGCTGGAATGGAAGTAATTTATACAGGCTTACGCCAAACACCCGAAATGGTGGTACAAGCTGCTTTGCAAGAAGATGTAGATGCCATTGGTGTGAGTATACTTTCAGGTGCTCATAATACTGTTTTCCCTAAATTGTTGCAATTAATGAAACAAGAAGGTATGAACGATGTATTGTTAACTGGCGGAGGAATTATTCCAACTGAAGATATTGAAGAATTAACAAAAATTGGGGTTGGTAAACTTTTTACACCTGGCACCAATACACAAGATATAGCCGATTACATCAAAGATTGGGTTAAAAACAATAGAAGTTTTTAGTAAAACAAACATAATTAAGCAAAAAACGAAGAGGTTGTCTCAAAAGGACAACCTTTTTTGTCGAATTGAATAATTCCCGATTCCCGGAAGAAAAACTTTGAAAACGTGAGCATTAATTTTTTAGAATAGAAATCCGACTCGATACTTTTGTTTTTTTAAGCAACAAAATATTTTTCAATAAAAAACAAAACCCAATTGAAACATAATCTAAACTTTTTATTTTATACACTAATTTATATTTCAATCATTCCATTAGCGATGTGCGTTGGCCCGACAATCCCGATGTATCGGGAGCGGGCCAGCCCAGGCCATGCGGGCAGAAGCATATTTTTGTCTAGTCCCGCCTTGCGGGATTGTTTCTTTTTCAGCAATGGAAAAAGAAAGAAGAGAAAAATGGCTCAGTCTTCATTACAATACGTGGTTGCCAACAAAATTCTACCGCTTAAGAGGAACTTCTCATATAAACTTAACGTTTTTTACGTTGTCTTTTTGAGAAAAATTTTCACTTAAACTGACTAGAATTTTATAGAAATTGAAACAGCCTCGCGGTTATAAATTATTAATAACCAATTTTTTTGCGGCCATTTTCTACTATTTCGGCTTTCTTTTCTACTTCGGTTTTCATTTTATCTTTAAATGCTTGAATACTCTCTGCAATTTCTTCGTTATGTGTTCCTAATATTTGTGCAGCTAAAATACCAGCATTTTTAGCATTGTTAATAGCTACTGTGGCTACAGGAACGCCTGCAGGCATTTGAACTATGGAAAGCAATGAATCTAGTCCATCCATGGTTTTTAACTTAACAGGCACGCCAATAACAGGCAAAGTGGTAATACTTGCAACCATGCCAGGTAAATGAGCTGCACCACCTGCACCTGCAATAATTACTTTAATACCTCTGCCTTTGGCTTCTTTAGCAAAGTTATACATACGTTCAGGTGTTCTATGTGCCGATACTACTGTAATTTCGTATTCAATTTTAAATTCGTCTAATACATTGGCAGCTTCTTTCATAACCTCTAAGTCGCTATCGCTGCCCATTATAATTGCTATTTGTTTCATGGTTTTATTTAATAAATGACAAACATAAAAAAAGCTGCTTAAAAAGCAGCTTTTTAGTTTATAATTAGTTTTTTAAAATTAGTATGCCGAATAATTTGATTGCTTTTATTCATTCATAAAATTTTATTGATTAGTTAAAAATTTTGCAATTTTAAATTAGTTTTGTTTAACTTCTTTTAAACACTAACCAACTATGAAAAAACTACTTTTACTTTCTATTTTTCTGGTATTTTCAAGCCTAATGTTTGGT
>JAIXSO010000054.1 GCA_027484685.1 Bacteroidota bacterium | reverse complement strand
ATCAACACTTACCATAACCAATAAAACCAATTTATTAGGCAAAAAATATGTTATTACCAACTTAATTGGACAAACCGTTCTTTCTGGTAAACTCAATTTGGATGAAACCATAATCAATACGGAAGCATTAACCAATGGTGTTTATTTATTAAGCATTGATGGTATGAACAAACAAGCTATTAAAATTATCAAAGAGTAATCATTTTAACTAATTTTCACTTAAAGACCCAAGCAATTGGGTCTTTTTTGTTTTAGAAAAATTTATTTAATCATTAACATTTGGAATTAATTATTAATTTAAAACACTAACCATTATAATTGTGAACCTTAAAAAATTCAATGAAAAAACTCTTTTACCTATTTGCTTTTACTAGCCTTTTATTTCTTACTAAAAATACGTTTGCAAGTCATATAGTTGGATGCGATATTATTTATGCTTGCACTAGTACCCCAAATGTTTACAAAATAACCATGAGATTATATAGGGATTGTGCAGGAATTGCCATTTGCCCAGGATGCTCCAACCCACTTCCAAATGGTTCAACTTCAGGATGTACAACTTCCTCAGCTAGTTTAAGCACCTCAATTACTGGGGCAGCAGGAGCTTGTATAGGTACAAATTTTGGTTCATTTACTTTAAATGCAGTAAATGCCACTAGCGGTTATGATATAGTTCAAACTTGCGCAAGTGTGAAAAGCATTTGCACCAATTGTAATACTCGAAGTGCTGGCTCTTACAGCCCAGGTATAGAGGCTTTTACTTATGAAGGCAATATAAATTTATCAACCATACCTTCGGCATGTTGCAAGGTGGCATTAGGAGTAAGCTCTTGCTGCCGAACTGGCGCTTTAACAAGCATGGTTTCTGGTAATTTTTATACCGAAGCCATTTTAGATAGATGCCAAACTACTTGTAATTCAGCACCTGTTTTTACGAATGATGCGATTGCTTTGGTTTGCACTGGTGTTGATATTACCTATAATTTAGGAGCCATTGACCCTGATGGTGATTCGTTAAGTTACGAATTTGCTCCTTCTTTACAAGCAGCAAATACCAATGTTTCTTACATTGCACCTTACCGAGCCTCCTATCCTTTTCCATATTTAGGCGCACCCGATTCAAGTGCTGCTTTCCCTGCGGGATTAAGAATTGACCCTATAACTGGTGATCTGAGATTTAGACCTTTGGGAACTTTTTTAGCTCCTTTAGTTATAGGAGTAACCCAATGGAGAAAAGCAGGT
Organism: Bacteroidota bacterium; assembly: GCA_027484685.1. GTDB lineage: Bacteria > Bacteroidota > Bacteroidia > UKL13-3 > UKL13-3 > JAAFJM01. The sequence goes on along the minus strand of JAIXSO010000054.1, from coordinate 1,484 downwards.
AATGTATGGATAAATGTGGGGTACACTAGACGCGATATACAACTACAAAGTATTGTTTGTGCCGGTAATAGAGCACCCATTATAAAAATTTATAAAGAAGGATTGATTCAAACTACAAAGAATTTTACGAGCGTTTCTGGAGTTCCTTTTTGTTTAGACTTTGTTTGTGAAGATCAACCAGATTTCGGAATTCTTGCAGATACTTCAGATTTAAGATGGAATAATCCTGGTATGTATTATTCAACCATGAGTAATGCCACATTTACGCGCAATTACATTTTATCACAAAGAAGATTTACTGGACCAAAGGCTGATAGTTTTAAATTTTGTTGGACTCCACCTATATCTGCCATTAGAAACACTCCTTATTCTTTTACAGTTAAAGGTTACGATAGATTTTGCCCTGTTAATAGCATTGTAATTAATGCTATAAATATATTTGTTAATCCACCAACGCAAATTAGCATTGATAGTGTGGCAACAAAAAGAATATTTTGTAATGATAGAATAACCAATACAAATGTAAAATACCAAGCTAATAGCTTAACTTTACCTAATAACAATATATTTATTGTTCAACTTTCAGACTCACTAGGTTCATTTGTTAATGCTACTACCATTGGAACCAAAACTAGTACTGATACAATAGGTTTAATTGCAGTTACTATTCCAGCCAATTTACCTATAAATAAAAATTATAAAATTCGTGTTAATTACAGTTCAGATACAAGTTATAGGGGAATTGAAACAACAATTAATTTTGTAGATGGATTTGGAAAGCCAACTATTACCAGTGGCAAAGATTCAATTTGTAACGGTTTAACTACTGTATTGCAATCATCTTTTACCGGTAGTAATTACAGTTTTAAATGGTTAAATAATAATCAAATAATTAATAATGCTACCAACGCTAACTTGGTTATAAACAATGATAGTAATTACAGAGTAATAGTTTCTAATTCTGGCTGTACAGATACTTCTTTAGTTAAGAAAATTGCTATTTTACCAAAACCAGTTGCAGGTATCATTTTAAGTAATTTTTGTCCTTCGCCCAATGCTGTTAATATTGGCAATTCATCTACAATAGCAAGCGGAACCATGAGTTATAACTGGACTTTTAGTGATAATACCACCTCTATTGCCCAATCGCCTAGCAAAGTTTTTGCCAATGCAGGTTCAATTAACGTCACTTTGTTAGTTACTTCAAACTTTAATTGTAAAGATTCAATAACAAAAATAATTACCATCAATAGTGCACCAAAAGCTAATTTTACGATTAACGATACCTTGCAATGTGTAACTGGAAATCGGTTTACGTTATTGAATACCACTACAGGTGGTAGTATTTATAATTGGAATTTTGGCGATAATACAACCAATAACAATGTAAATAATAGCAAGGTTTACACCAATGCTGGAAATTATGCCATCAAACTAGTAGCTTTAGCAGCCAATGGTTGTAGTGATAGTATTATTAAAAATGT
>JAIXSO010000057.1 GCA_027484685.1 Bacteroidota bacterium | reverse complement strand
TGTTTTGTTTATTGTTTGCACTACAAATTTAACAATTTCAATGCTACTATTTAATTGATTTACAGATTTTTATAAACAAAAATATCAACATATTCTTATCCCGAACTAAGGTTATTAGGATTATTTAACAAACGAACCACTTCAGCAGGCGCGTTTACTGGTTTAATTACAGGCATGTTGTTGGGTTTGTTTGTGGTAATAGCCGAAACTTTAAATACACAATGGGTAATTGATATTCCGTTCTTGTTTAAAGCTCCAATTATTTTTGCTATTTGCTTTGCAATTACAGTAATAACTTCATTATTAACAGAAAAACCAGCAGCTGAAAAAATTGATAATATAGTTTGGAACAAAGAACTTTATACCAGCGAAACTATCGCGATGAAATCTTTAAAATGGCATCAAAACTATAGAGTTTACAGTATTATTTTAATTGTTTTAACAGGCATTGTAGTTTATTTATTTAGATAATGGATTTAGATAAAAACATAGCTTACAAAAAGGCTTTAGCCGTCATGCGCAATGCATCATCGGCTAATGGTTTTTTAGCAAGTACCATTCAAACGGATAACTATGCAAGGGTTTGGACAAGAGATGGAGTTATTTGTGGCATTGCGGCATTAGCTAGCGGTGAGCTAGATTTAATTAATACTTTTAAACAAACACTTGTTACCATTTTTAGCAATCAACATGAAGATGGTTTTATGCCTTCTAATGTGGCAAGCAATGGAAATGTAAGTTATGGCGGAATAGTTGGCAGAGTAGATAATCCAAGTTGGGCAATTATTGGACTTTGTTTATATGCACAGCAAACTCAAAATATGGATTTTGCATGGCAATATAAAACACAAGTAGAAAAAGCATTTTCAGTTATGTCGGCTTGGGAGTTTAATGGCAAACACTTAATGTATTCGCCAATTAGCGCGAATTGGGCCGATGAATACATACAACAAGGTTATGTACTTTTTGATCAATTATTGCGATTATATGCACTGCGATTAGCAGCTAAGTTATTTAACAGCGAACACTATTTAAATAAAGCTAAAACTATTCAACAAGTAATTGAACAAAATTATTGGCACCACTCAAATGCCAATAATTTATATTCAGTTTCAATGGAACGCATGTACCACCATATGCCCAAAAACCAATGGTGCATGGGTTTTACTCCAAGTCAAGTTTTTACACAATTTGATTTACAAAGCCAAAGTTTGGCTTTGATACTTGGCTTAGGAAATGAAGAAATAAAAGAAACTGTAGTAAATAATATTGAGAAAAAACTAAACGAAAAAGAGCAAATTCTAGCCTCATTTAGTCCACCTATTCAAAGTAAAGATGATGATTATACTATTTTAAAAAATAATTATGCTTATGAGTTTAGGAACAAACCTTACGAGTTTCATAATGGAGGTCTTTGGCCAGTTTGGAACGGAATAGCAGCTGCGGCTGTTCAACCATATAATGCTCAACTAGCGTTAAAGTTAGAAGAATCAATACATCAAGCCAATGCTGTATCTTCTATAAATGGAGAAAGTTGGCAATTTAACGAATGTTTACATGGACTAACCTTTCAAGCAATTGGAGTTCCATTTTGCACATGGAGTGCAGCCGGAGCAGTTTTAGCCCATAGTTATAATCAAACAAATAAAACAATAAACTTACATGAAAATTGATGTACTTGCCATAGGCGAGTTATTGGCCGATTTGATAAGCCATGAACATGTGAATACACTTTCTGAAGCTAGAAACTTCCAAATGTTTCAAGGCGGAAGCCCTGCTAATTTATGCGCAAATGTAAAATGGTTAGGCAAAAGAGCGGAATTGGTAGCTTGTGTTGGTAACGATAATATTGGAAAATTTTTGACCAATGAAATTGAAAAAATTGGTATCAATACCAATCATATTGCTCAAAATGATGAATACCCAACCTCTATAGTATTGGTTGGTAAAAGTATGGGAACACCTGATTTTATTGCTTATAGAATGGCCGATGCACAACTTCCAGCAATTGACGATCATTTACTTTTGAATGTAAATATAATTCATACCAGTGCATTTGCATTGAGTAAAAACCCTGCTCGAATAAATATTTTACAAGCCATAAAACATGCAGTTAGTTTAGGCAGCCAACTTTCAGTTGATTGGAACTTTGCACAACCCATTTGGGGAAATGATAACGGGAGAAGTACCTTTAACTTTATCATGTCGCTGAACCCATTACTAAAAATGAGTATGGACGATTTTCAGAGGTTTACCAATATGGAAAACCCGAGTGAAGAAGACGCAAAATCGTTTTTAGACCAACTGAACACCACCTTTATTTGCTTAACTTGTGGCTCAAAGGGGGTATGGTATAAATATAAAAATGAATGGCATTTTAAACCTGCTTTAAAAGTTAATGAGGTAAAAGATACCACAGGTGCAGGTGATGCATTTTGGGCTGCATTCTTAACCCAATATTTAAACACTCATGATATAGAAGTTTCTGTTCAATATGCCATAGAAATTGCTGCTCAAAAAGTTCAAACATTTGGGCCTCTATATTTTCAAAAAACGGTTGTTTAACATAAAAAAAGCTGCTCATTGGGCAGCTCCTTTTATTTATTGAGGACAATTATTAGCTGCCCAAATTTGTATTTTGCGAATATTACAACTACTTAACGATGGCCCACCTTTTGGCATAATAGCACATCCATTTGCTGTAATAGCACAAATCATTTTACCGGTTAAGGTATTGGTTTTAGTACTTAAATAGTTATCTAAATTTACTCCTCCACCTAAATTACTAGTATTATGGCAACCTTTACAATAAGTATTCATAACTGGTGCTATATGCGTAGTATAAGCCACATTGGTGGTATCGCAATTAGAAGGGTTACAATTTCTGTTTTTAGCACCTTCTGCTATCCAACGTTTAATTAAATTAATACTTGCAGTATCCATTTTAGGTTGTGGAGGTGGAGGCATTCTTTTACTTGATGATGTAGTAATATATTTTACTAAATCTGATGTGCCCATATTCATAATTCCATTATAAGAATTTAGTGTCAAGCCTTCTTCCTTAGTAATTGCATCATGACAACCAGATTGCGCACAACTAGCAGTAATTAAAGGCAATATTTGGGTGTTAAAACAAACAGAATCGTTTTGAACAGGAACCACAGTATGAGTGGTATCTGTTGAGTTTCCTCCTAATTGAACCAATTCAGGCTCGTGCTTACAAGCAGTAATTAAACATAATAGAATAATAATTGAGTAAAAAATAATTTTCATAATTAATGCAAATATACTGATTTGTATTATGGCAAGTATTAAATTATGTAAACACTACCTAATAATAAATAAAAAAGGCAACCTAAACGTTAGGTTGCCTTTTTTATTTATTAAGTTATTTGAGATTAGTTTTTTACTAATTTCATTATTTGAGTTTCACCATCTACCGTTAATCTAACAAAGTAAACTCCTGAACTTAAATTAGCTGCTTCAACAATAGAAACTGTATTAGCTCCTTGTGTCACAGCAGTAGTTTTAGTAACAATAACTTTACCTTCAATATTAACAGTTTCTAACGTAGCCATTCCACCTTTTACAGCGTTAAATGATACATTGTATTCGTTGTTAAATGGATTAGGGAATACAATTACTGAATTTATTGATTCTGCATTTTTGGTAACTCTTACAACTTGCGAGTAACTAACTTTACCATCAAAATCAACTTGTTTCAATCTGTAGTAAACAATAGCTTGTTTAGTTAAAACGCCTTCATCAGTTAATGCGTAGTTTATTGATTTATTGCTATTGCCAGCACCTTTAACAAAGTTTACAAATTCAAATGTTCTTCCATCAATTGAGCGCTCCACTTCAAAACCTTTATTGTTGGTTTCGCTTGCTGTAACCCAAGTTAATAAAGCATCATTGTTTTTAGAAACACCGTTAAACGATATTAATTTAACTGGTAAAGTTGAAGTACTACTTGTAGTAGCCGTAGTAAATAAATTATGCATATATTTACCATTAAACTCATACACATCAAATGCATAATTAGTTAAATTAGCTAAACCAGTTACAGTGGTTGAAGTACCAGTTCCACTGTAAACTATAAAGTTACCAGTTCCTGTAATATCTCCTAATCCAAATGCTGCATTTGCATTGTATAAAGTATTATTTGTTGGAGCTACTGCTGTTGTAGCTGATAATCTAGCTACTACTATACGACCATTTCCATTTCCATTTGTCCAACTTACATTAGCTGTTGTACCTGTTGTTGATACTGCGGTGGCTGAACTTGCAGCCAATGTTGGTGTTACCACATTTACTACAGTGATATCATCAATTGCCCAACCTTCATCTGTAAATACATCGGCCCAGAAGCGGAAGCGTATTTTTACATTGCTTTGTCCTGCTGCGCCTGTTAATCTAGTTGCTGCTTCCACCCAACCACTGGTATTGCTTGCATAAGATGATGTTACTCCATTATATTTATTTGCACCTAAAGTACCTAAAGTTGATGAATTATTGTACCAAGCATAACTTCCAGTTGTGTTGTAGTTTGTTCCTGTTCCAGTAGTTGCATCTAATCTTGTCCAAGCGCCACCGTTTATTGAAATTTCAACTACACCACCGTCATAGTCAATGTCTAAGTCAGTTTTTAAATTATGTCTAAATCTTAAAACTGGATCAGATGTAAATGAAGCAAAATTAAACTGTGGAGATAAAATAACGCAATCTTCTGTTCCTAAATAACTTCCTGTTAAGAATGTTACCATTGCATTTGGACTTGAGTAAGCACCACTTAACACTGTTTTAGCAGGTGTTCCTCTTACCCAAGCATTGGTTCCTGCATTAATTGCAGATGTTGTCCATGCTGTAGTAGTTCCATCAAAATTTTCATTATAAGGGAATGTACTAATTACTGGAGCCGTTGTAAAACTATCTTGAGCACTGTACCCTGTTCCTACTGAGTTAGTAGCGTATGCTCTAAAATAGTACTTAGTTCCACTTAACAAACCAGCAGGACTTACTGAATAAATACCAGTTGTTACCACTGGAGATGTTGTTGAATCAACTCCTGTAGTTAGCGAAGGATTAGGTGAAGTTCCATAAACAATTCCACTGGCAGTAACTGTAGATCCACCATCAGAAGTAATATTACCTCCAACTGTGGCGCTAAATCCTAGCACATTGGTTGCAGGAATTCTTAAAACCGTAGGCACTACTGCTGAAGCATTGGTGGTAAATGTACTATCAGGACCATAAGATGTACCTATTCCATTTACTGCATAAGCTCTGTAGTAGTAAGTAGTTGCAGTTAATAAACCAGTTACGTTTACATTAAAAGTACCATTTCC
>JAIXSO010000072.1 GCA_027484685.1 Bacteroidota bacterium | reverse complement strand
TTATTTGTAGTTGCATAAACTATTCCACTGGCAGTAACTGTAGATCCACCATCAGAAGTAATATTACCTCCAACTGTGGCGCTTAAACCTTGTACATTGGTTGCAGGAATTCTTAAAACCGTAGGTACTACAGCCGATGAATTAGTGGTAAATGTACTATCAGGTCCATAAGAAATACCTAAAGGATTTTCAGCATAAGCTCTATAGTAATAAGTAGTTGCAGTTAATAAGCCAGCTACGTTTACATTAAAAGTACCATTTCCTACTAATGGATTAGTAGCAGAATCAACTACACCAAAAGCACCTCTTGTTGGGGCTGGACTTGTTCCTATAACTATTCCACTTGCGGTTACTAAAGCACCGCCATTAGAAGAAATATTGCCACCTAATGTTGCGCTTGATGTTGTAACATTTGCTTTTGTACCTGTTTGAACAGTTGGAGGTAACGCCAATTCTACCCTAATATCATCAATTGATAAATACCAAGGAATACCAGCATCTCTTACTTTAACAGCAAAGCGGTATACACCAGAAGTGGTTGGAGTAAATGAACCAACTAATTGTTGATACGTGGTATTTGATGGTTGAATAATTGTTGTGCCTGGTAATAAGGTTGCCGAAGCAGCATTTGGAGCAGTAGCAACGTAAAGAGCCACTGAATCCCAACTTCCAGTAAATCCGTCAGTAACAAACCAAGTAGAGAATGAATAAGTAGAACTTGCATTTAAATAAATGCCTTTAGTAAAAAAGAAATCATTACATCCATATCTAAACGAACCGTACTTAGAACCAGTTCTTGCTGCACGATTATAAGTACCTGCTGCGGCAGTGTAGGTAAGGGTGGTAGTACCTAAACCAGTAGCAGCCATACAATTAGGCAATTCATTATTTGCAACAATTGATTCAAATCCTTCTATGTATGGGCTTGAAGGGGTAATTCTAACTATATCAGCCCTAACTTTGTACCCTGGAGTATATGCAGGAGTACCTGAACTACAAATAACCTCACAACGGTAATAAATTGAATCGAGTGAAATAACTGGAGAGAATGCTGGAGATGTTGCAGAAACTACGCTAGTCCATGTAATACTATCTAATGATGAAAACCATTGATAAGTAACACCAGTACCAACAGAAGCACCAACCAAGCTTAAATTAGTAGTTTGACCGCCACAAACTAAATTATTACCAGTAACTGTTCCAGCCACAACCGGATTAGTACAAGGAGCAGTTTGGTAAACAACCTCCAAGTAATTAATAAGACCTATAGTACCATTCCAACCATGGTGATACATAAATGTAGCATTTCCAGACAAATACACCATTCCTATTCCAAACCAACCTCTAGAAATACTATTAAATACAGCCGTATCAGATAAAGATTTATTTAATGTATCTGTTCTCCATTGAAATGAAGCACCTCCAAAAATATAACTATTATTATAATTAGGACCAGTGTTAATTTGAGAAACAATAGCTGTATTAAGAGCTGACACTGGATCTACATTTCCTAATCCTGCAATTTTTACAATTTTATCCAAACCTGTGGTGGTATAATGGTAACCCCAATATTTAACAGTATCTACTGATGTAATCCCAGTAGAAGCTAACCCTGCAATATTAAATTTAGTCCAAGTAAAGCTATTTGCACCTGCTAAACGTAAAAATCCATCAGCTTTTGCGCCAGTGGCTGTATTCATTCTACCGGTAGCCATGGCTACTGCAAAGGGACCATAATTAGAAGTAGGATCTAGTTTAACAGGAAAATTTCTATTATTGTCTTTTATCCAATTAATATCAAAGGCAGAAGAAACAATTAAACCAGTTGAAGTTTGGCTGTAAGAAATTTCTCCATTTGAAGCCAATTCATTTTCGTTGGTATAACTTTTTGAAGAATTCATAGTTTCAATTGCAACAGGATTTGGGTACGAAACTTCAACTACCCCGTTTTTTGAAAGTTCTATTCCATTAATTGTTTTTTTTGCTTTAAAACCATTTGGCAAATTTACAATTTCATTAATAGCTATTTTCACAGCTTTAGCAGGTATAATATTTAAAAAAGATTTTGAATTAATTACCAATTCTAATTTTTTTCCATCATTATTTTGTGTGTATTGTAAATCTACATTTTTATAAACATTTTTATAAATAATTTGATTTCCAATTATTCTTGGTGAAATATTACCAACTATTGGTAAAGTTAAAACAACTTTATTATTTGCATCAAGAAAACTAATAGAAGTAACTCTTTCTTCAAAGCTATAACCATTGTAATCTACCAAAACACTTTGAGTAAATGGATTGTTTGGATAGAATGTTTTAAAGTTATTAGTTGAATTAGTAAATATTTTATTGGTATGAATTCCAGTATTATTTTCAATAATTTTGTTATTGATATCATACCATTCGTTACCAACTTTGTAGTGGATTGAACCCGAAGCGGTGAAAGCTGTGAAGGTTCCGTTTGCATTTCTAAAATGCTTCATGTTTTGCGATCGCATTGATTTTACTTCTGCGTCTTGGTTAAATTTCTTCTCCCATGGAGCGCCATTTTCAACCGCATAGGTAAATTCAACACCAATCATCAATAAGAGGAACATCAATAAATGATATCTACCTAAATTTGTAAATGTTTTTTTCATAAAATTTATTCTTGTTGGACACAAGTTTAGTTTAATTTTATGAACAATTTGTAAAATGAAAAATATCAACTTCATGCTACATTAATAAAAGTTAGTCAGCAAATGAGATTTGTATAACTTTATATGTATATACAATCGAGCTAACATCATTCATAATATCACTAAATTTGAATTACTAGTTTATTAGTAGTTAATAATTAAAAAAAATAATTATCCAAATTTAATTTAATTCGCTTTGTAGATTTTTAGTAAAAAAAATAAATTGATTCTAACAATTTTACAAATTCCGAGTCAATTTTAATACCAAAAATGTAAAATACTTTTCTTTCAAGACTGTAATTAACAAAACCAAGATGTCGAGCAAAATGATATTTCTTCCGCTTTAGTTTATAATTTGAGAAAGGCAAAAAAAGTTTATGAGTATGAACTTAAACTTAATTTCTATTTTAAAATTTAAATTCATAAACCCAAGTCATATATTATATAGAACAGTAATGGTATAAAAACAAAGAGGCAACCTAAGTTTTTAGGTTGCCTCTTTATTTATTAAAGTATTGTGAGAATTAGTTTTTAACTAATTTCATAACTTGCGTTTCGCCATTTACTGATAATCTTACAAAGTAAATTCCTGCACTTAAATCATTTAGTTCTGTTAAAGTAATTGTATTTAAACCTTTTTGAACATCAGTATTTTTTACAGTTATTACTTTTCCTTGAATATTAGTAATTTCAACCAATCCACTAGTGTTTTTAGCAGAATTAAATGAAATATTTAACTCATTAGCAAATGGATTTGGATAAGCTTTCACATCATCGAATGATACATTGCTGTTAGTGACTTTAATGGTTTTTGAATATTCAAATTTACCATCAAAATCAACTTGCTTCAATCTGTAGTAAGCAAATTTAGAATCAACAAATACATTAGCATCAGTAAAGCTATAATTAACAATAGCATTTGAATTACCTTTACCTTTAATAAAGCCAATAGTTTCAAATAGTTCACCATCTATTGATCTTTCAATTTCAAAGCCTTTGTTATTAATTTCTACCGAAGTACTCCAATTTAATAATGCATCATTATCAGAAGCAATACCATTGAATGAAATTAATTTAACAGGTAAAGTTGAAATATTATCACCAATTGCAAAGTTACCAAAGCTAGTTAAGTTAGTTAATGAACGCGTTCTTTGACCACTTACTAAAGTTGATGCACCAAACGGAGTAGTACCAAAAGTAACATAGCTCGAGCCATTGTGTCTTGCTATTGCACAATTGGTTCTGTTAAATCCAATTGTTTCAATTGAATCATCCCAAGCAAGTTGAATTGAAGCAATTGATCCACCAGTAACAGCTTCTGTAATAAACCAAGTTCTGTTTACTACATTATTACTTATCAAACCTCCTGTATTATTACCAGTACTAAATACTCCATTAAACACTCTTACTCCAAACACATCGGTAGTTGATGCAGCGGATAACTGAATATTAGCAGGAGTGTATGATGCAGAACCAATAGGAAACAATACGTTGGTAGCGTTATTCTGAATTGTTCTGCGCAATAAACCAGTACCACTTGTAACAACATAGGCGCTTGCAGAAGCTCCAACCACAGTAGCATTAGCACCTAATGTTAAATTGTTATTGCCAAGAATTAACATTCCAGATGTTAATGTTAAGCTATTATTTACAGTTGCAGCAAAATTTAAAGTAACTCCATTTGAATTATTAATTACTAAAGTATCAATATTAGTTAAACCTTCACCTGCCACTTGAGCAGTAATACCATTGTAAGTAATAGATGCAGCCGAAGCAAAAGTGCGCGTACCAGCAACTTGAATATTACCACTAATACCTCCAGTAGCAGATATACCAGCTGGTGAGCCTACAATTAATCTTGTTCCGCTTTGAGTAGTAAAGTTTCCATTACCAGTCAATATTTGGTCAGAGAAATTCATGGTTCCACCAGTTTGAATCAATACATTTCCTAATGCAGTTAATGTGCCATTCAAATTAGCAACACCAGTTGAAGTTACAGTGATATTATTATAAGTACCGTTTACAAAAGTATTTGTACTAACTACTAAATCGGAAATAACTGTAAAATTACTACCTGTTGTATTAGCACTTCCAGAAGGAGTAGTTACTGCTACAATACCAGTAGAAGTTCCAGTTGCAACTACCGCTGTTATTTGAGTTGAGCTATTTACTACAAACGAAGCGGCTGGAGTTCCATTAAATGTAACAGCAGTAGCTCCTGTAAAATTAGTTCCATTAATTACTACACTTGTTCCAACTCCACCTGAAGAAGGAGAGAAAGTTGTAATTGTTGGTAATTGTTGTACTGTAAAGTTAGTAGCACTTGTTCCTGTTCCACTTCCATTTACAACAGTAATTATACCAGTAGTTGCGCCCGCAGGTACAATTGCCGATATAGAAGTATTACTATTAACAGTGTATGATGAATTAACTCCATTAAACCTTACATTGGTAATAGCCTCAAAGTTAGTTCCATTAATTAAAACAGTAGTACCTACTGCAGCAGACGATGGTGTAAACGAACTAATAGTAGGAACACCATAAACAGTAAAGTTAGATGTGCTAGCACCTGAACCAGCAGGATTAATTACACTAACCAATCCTGTAGCTAAAGCATTACTTGGCACCGTAGCAGTTATAGTTGTAGCATTTACAACAGTAAAACTTGTTGCATTAATACCATTAAACTGAACCTGAGTAGCAGAATTAAAATTAGTACCATTAATAGTTACCAAAGTTCCAAATGTTCCAGCTTGTGGGCTAAACGAACTTACAGTTGGCAATTGAATTACATTTAATTGTAATACACTAATACCAGTTCCATTAGCATTTGTTGCACTAATTACACCTGTAACAGCTCCAGTTGGAATTGTTGTAGTAATAGTAGTATCATTTACAACAGTAAAAGTAGGTTGAGTAATACCATTAGCAAATCCTAATGAAGTAGTACCCGTAAAGTTTCTACCTCTAATGCTAATTGTAGCACCCACAGGACCAGAAGCAGGAACAATTCCTGTAATAACTGGTGGAGCATTATTTTCAGTTACTGTTAAGTACATATTTGCTAATGAAGTAGTTAAAGCGCCTGTAGTAACTGTATTAGCAGTTGCATTTACTGTAGCAATAGGTTGAGTTAACCAAACAGGAGATGTAATAGTAGAACCGGCAGTTTGAGTTGAAACTTTCAAATTATTTGCACTTGAAATAGCACCCATTAATGCAGGATCATAATTATATACAACACTGTAATTGTATGGAGTAGTTCCACCGGCCAAATCAACTCTTAAGTATTGATTTGCATTATTACCTGAAGGTTGATTTGCAGGAGTAATACCTGTAAAGTTTAACAAACTAGCTGAAGTTGGAGCCGAAGCACCCCAATTAATAGAAGCTACCGCTCTACTTGCAAACGTATAATTTACAGTAGTATTAGCAGCAGAAGAAACTGATGCAACAGCAGCCGGAGGCAACACTGTTGGAACACTATTCAATTGTATTGAACCAATAGTATTAGCAAATCCAAATAAAGTTCCTCTTGCAGCACCTGTGTAATCAGTTGCTAAGTTATTAACCGATGTTCCAGCAACAGCCTTGCCATAAACATACCATGACTCAATGTTGCTTGCATTAATTCCTAGATCACCATTGGTAATATTAGTGAATAGATTACTTAAGTTTAATAAACCAGTGGTAGTTCCAGCTGTCATGTAGTAACTTCTGTTATCAGAAGTTGAGCTAGCTATCCAATTTGAATAATTAACTGCATTAGTTCCCCACTGTCCTACAGCATTGGCATTATTAGTTACCAATAAATTGTATTGGCTTGAAGTATTTACCCAAGTATTATTAGTTGGAGCAGGAGTTTGATTAGCAATTGCATAATGAGTTCCAGTTCCACCAGTTCTATTATTTGCTAATATATTATTTTGTAAATTAATATATGTACCAATTTCAGTAGCAGTGTTATTTCCTCTTAAGAATGCATAACTGTTTTGATTACCGCCTGCTGAAGCACCAGTAATTAATACTGAGTTATTGATTGCATTTAAAGTGAATCCAGTAGTGTTTAAAATTAACCAGATACCATTGAATTGGGTATTTTGATTTGCACTACTACCCAAAGTAATTTGGTTATTGGTAGCAAATGCATTTACCGAACCACCACTTACACTTATACCCGCTACACTTGGTGTTGGTAATAAACTAGTAGAAGTAGAAGCATTGGTTAAATCAAAAATTCTATTTGCATTAATAATGGTATTTTGACCAGATGATAATGAAATACCTGTTACGTTAGGCGTAGCAGTATTTGATGTATTCAATGCTCTTAAAGCCGAAATAGTATTATTAGTAACGTTTGCAACAACATTTGAACTTGAAGCTAATGCAATACCTACAATAGCCATACCAGTTCCAGTACTTGTTAAATTAGTTGAATTAGATGATAAATTATTAATCACGTTTCCACTAATAATTGGAGCAGCAGTTTGGAAATTTGTTAAAATACCACGGATACTTAAAGATGACTGAGTTCCAGGCATAAAAATATTTCTTATGGTATTATTATTTACTGTAAAACTAGGTAATAAGTTAACCGGTTGAGTACAAGTAATTCCAGTTGTAATACCTGTTCCATTATTTACTATACTGTTTGCCAATGCACTACCAATAGTATTTCCATTAATAGCACTTACTGCACCAGAAGTGAAAGTAGTTGTATTATTAGCAACATTTATCAAGTTAAGAGTTGCTGTTTGTCCTAATGTTCCAACATTTAATCCAGCAATGGTATTATTGTTAATCACCGCATTATTCAAACCTTGATAAATAATACCTGAATGTGTTCCAGCGTTTGCAAACACAATACTGTTATTAGTGGTAGTGCTTCCAATTGTATTATTGGTAATGATAATATTTCCATTGTCAGATACAATTCCTGTAAATCCTGCACTTCCAGTATTGCTAAAGTTAATATTTCTAATGGTATTATTATCTAACAAAGTATTTGCACCAGTTCCAACTGCGGCTCTGATTCCAAGAAAGGCAGTAGTTAAGCTTGAACTATTCCAAGTACCATTAGCATTAGCCGATGATCCACCAATAAAATTACCTGTTATGGTATTTCCACTTGAGTTATTATTGGTAAAGAAATTAATACCCACAAACTGAGTAGCGGCAGCTAAGGTTACCGGAATATTGTTATACATGCTATTGCCAGTTATTACATAACCATTTCCGTTATTATTAGCAACTGCAATACCAGTATTTAAATAATTAGCAATTTCATTATTGATAAACACATTAGCAGCATTTAAAACACCTACTGTACCATCAGTATAAATACCAAAATTAGGTACTCCATTAGGTAATGCTACTGTAGCATTGTTTCTAATAATACAACCTGAGATAGTATCATTTGAACAAGGCACTAAACCACTTAAAACTCTAATTGCAACAACACCTGAGGCATTGCTTGTATTTCCACCTTCAATGTTTAAGTTATTTAATCTAACACCTTGCGCACCATTAGCTATTTGAATTGTAGCAGCAGATAAATTATTGTTTCTAAATGTCAATAAACGTGCTGTTGATACCCCATTATTTGGAACACCAGTAATTTTTACTCTGCTAGCACCATTTAAGTTAATTAAGGTATTAGTCACATTTCCTTCTACTAATAAAGGTGTGGTTGTACCCGACACAGGACGAATAGTTAAGGTATAAGTACCTGCTCCTGCTCCATCCTCTGCAAATTGATTTAACGAAACTGCTCCTGATTCATTTAATAAATCTGAAGTAATATCAGCAAAAATATTTCCACCTAAAGTTCTGCTATTAATGAATTCAAAGAATCCACCAGCGCCAGTTAAACTGGTATAAGTTGAACCTGAACCTACTTGGAAAACACTGTTAGCAGCAATGATAGGTAAGAAAGTAAATCTATTAGGATTAACTGGGTGAGTTGTTACAGTATTTACATCACTTGCAACTGCATAAGGCGAATTAGAAATTACATTACCTGCATTATCTTGCGCTATTACGTAGTATCTAATAGTATCGTTAACTGTTAAAGGTGCTAACGGTGCATAATCAATGTTAAATGAAACATTTGCATTTGTTGGAGTTCCAGTAATAGTGGTTGAACCAGCACTAAACCATGTTGATCCATCTTTTGAATAATAAACTCTAGGACGATTCACTCCTGAAGTTGGAATACCGTTATTATCTATAATAGTTACATTGCTAAATGCTCTACTACCTGACAAAGTACCAGTATTAACTAAGGGAGTAAATGTAATAACTGGAGGGAATGCATCAGGAACTAAGTTAAAGTTACCTGCATGAGCACCAATATCTGAAGGAGTATTTGAAGCACGAACGGTTCCAAAATAATCAGTTGTTACGCTTGTTAAAGTAGGATCACCACTTCTTTCAGCAGGATTAGTTCCTTGTAAAGCAAGTGTTGCTAAATCGGCAGTACCTAATGAATTTGGGCTAAAGTTAGGATCAACAGAAGCACTTGTAACATCTAAACCTGTAGCAGCCCAGCTTATTAAACTTCCAGCCAATGTTGGATAATTTAATACGTTAGTTCCAACAACAAAGCCATTTATTCCAGTTATATTAAAGATATTATAATTACTAATGATATTGTTAGTGTTTACCAATCTTAAACCAAAGTTTGAACCTGTAGCAGGTAAAACACTGCTCACTCTGTTAGCTAATATATTGTTTCTGATATCAACCACATTTACAAAACCCACAACACTTGGAATAGATGCTCCAATTTCTATTGCAGCTGTGTTAGCTGAACCCGAAGCAGGTGCTCCCATTACTAAGATACTATTATGATAATATCTATTAGCATTGGTGTTTAAAGGGTCTTGATAAATACCTCTTGTTATTCTATTCGAAGTATCAATAGTAGCTGATGAGTCAATACCCATTCTTACCATATTATTAGCATAAGTAGCAATTCCAAAAGTATTCCAAATACCTACCAATACTGGCACATTAGGACTAACAGCCGCTGAACGAATACTATGTACAAAATTTCTAGTAACTGTTGAGTTATTACCGTTAAAACTATTTGAAGCTGAATTTGCAATACCAATAACAGCTGTAGATGAGTTATTAGTATGGTTTAAGTTAAACACCATATTACGAGACACATCTTGATTTGGAGATGGATTACTGTTCCAAATACCAACCAATGCGGCAGTAACAGTTGATGAAGTAAATACTGAAGCAGCAGCAAGATTACTTGCACTGTACATATTTCTTACGGTGTTGTTTTGAACTAATCCCTGCGAAGTTGTTCCAAAACCACCTCCAACTGAGATACCAAAAGTAACGTGTGCAGCCGTTGAGTTAAATGCAGAGACACTATCTACGATATTATTAATAATATTTTGAGTACCTGTACTTGTTGATGAGTTAGAGATACCTATAATACCCATACCTGTTGAAGTACTCCAATTAGTTGGGAATGCCTGAGTAATACTGTTAGTATTTGATAAAATTCCATATACACTATTTCCACTAATCGTAGTAGAACCGCTTGTGTTCTGAATACCAATCACTTGATGATTTGCAGCATTAGAAACTACCAAAGACCTCACTGTATTATTAGAAATTGTTTGATTTAATCCAAATGAAGTACAAGTAATTCCTTGTAAAGTAGCAGCTGTAGTAGTTCCAGCATTGGTAGTTGCTGTTAATACTAGGTTTCTAACTAAATTGTTACTAATAATAGTAGTATTTGAACCTCCACTTCCAACATTAATACCAGTAATACCAGCAGATGCCCCAGCACCTTGATTCAAAATATTTACAACTGTATCATTCGTTATAGTTACATTACCAGTTGCAAATGAGTTAATACCTTGTAAGCGACTATTTGAAGTAGATGTAAAAATAATCGAAGAGGCTATATTGTTAAAATCTCCTATTCTGTTACCATTAACGGTATAAATAGCCGAAGTACCTTGAATAAATATACCAGTCATACCAGATGTACTAGTTACATTTATGTTACTAATCACATTATTGTTAATAGTAGTTCCAGAAACTATACCAGATAAAACTGCCATACCAACAAATTGGTTACTGATAACATAAGGTGAACCGCCAACAAAAGGAGCTGTTCCTCCAATAAAGTTGCCTGAAATCACATTATTATCAGAAGTTTGACCAGCATTGAAATTAATAGCTTGAAACGAAGTAGTTTGAGTTGGTAAAGCAGTGTAGAAGAAATGGTTATTAGTAATAGTCCAATTATTACCACTTCCTGTTTGAATATTAATACCTTGATTGGCATTATTATAAAACTGAGAGCCTGTTATTCTAATATTACTATTTAAGCGAGGCGCAGTTCCTATGGCATAAATTCCATTTGCAGGGAAACTAGCGGCAAACGAAGTATAATCCTGACGGAAGTGACAGCCTTGAATTAACATATTTGAAACACCCCTTGTAGCAGGTAAAGCAGTAGCTTGAATAAATAAAGTACCTGAAACTGTGCTCGATACTCTGCTTTCAAAAATTACTCCATTTAGTGTATCACCGTTACCACCATTTAGTAATGATAAAGCTGGAGTGCTTATATTTGAACTACGTACGATTAAGTTGGTATCGGTAATTGAACCAAACGATGAATAACCCAACATTCTGAAGCCATTTACATCATTTAATCTTATCAAACCATTTGTATTTAAAACAGTAGATGAAATAATTCTTTGAGTAAGTGCATCTGGTCTAATGGTTAATGTATATCCACCAGCACCTGTTTCCAACCAACGATTTAAAGTTACAGCACCTGTTTCAACAATATCTGAAATAATTAATGCCTCGGTGTTTGCTTGTAAAATACCGTTGTTAATTGCATTAAATAAACCATCAGTACCTGTTAAACTGGTATAAGTTCCACTTGCACCAACAGTAACAGTAGTTGGAAATGGATCAGTTATTTTATAGTATGCCGGATTTGCAGGATCCACCGAAATAGAAGCCACACCAGTTGCTGTAGCAAATAATGCATTTGAGCTAACATTAGCACTTAAACTATCTTCAGCAATGATGTAATAGAATACTGAATCACCAGTAGAAATACCACCCATAGCAACAGAGTTAATTGTAAACGACCAAGTACCATTGAATCTATCACCCGAAACTAAAGTACCACTAGCACTGTTCCAAGTTCCGCCAATATATTTTTTAAATCTCACTCTTGGACTTTTAGCGATATCTAAAGGTAAACCTCCTCCATCAGCAATCGTTGCAGTAAAAGTTCTATCTAATCCTGAACTAGTATTTGTTAAGTTAGTAAACGAAATAAGTGGTGGGTTAATATCAAAAGAAATACCATTTGATGAAGCAGAAGCACCAATATCAGTTGGTGTTAAATTACTTCTTAACAAACCATCAAAATCATTGGTAATGATTGAAGCAACCGCAGGATCTCCAGCCGACTCAGCCATGTTAGCACCTGATAATCTTAAATTTAAATTTACAAAATTACCAGTTGAATTAATGAATGAAATTGCTCCAAAACCTGTTGCACCATCAACCAATGCTCCTGCTTTCCAGCTAGAAATGGTTGCATAATCAATAGTTCCAACACGACCAATAAAATTATTTGCACCTGCATTCATATCATAAATATTATTGTTTATGGTATGTTGTAACAAATTAGCAGCAGATGTGCGTATGATGTAATGATTTCCTGTTGCTAAAACATTTGCAGTTTTATTTACAAAAATATTATTACGTATATCTGTAAACCCAACACCTGTAATAGCACCAGCTAAATCAACCACTGCACTAGTTCCTGTTCCAGCTAAGGCAGGTTGTGTTTCTACATAAACAGTATTATGTAAAATTCTATTTTGAATTGCACCTAAAGTATTGATATGAATTCCTCTAAATACACCTAATCTTGAAATTGGTGTTCCTGAAGAATCTCTTCCAATTCTTACAAAATTATTTGCTATAGTTGAGTTACCGCCAGTAATTTGAATTCCAGTCATTGTTAACGAACCAGAGCCAGTGTTATCAGCACCAAAACTGTGTATGGCATTACGTGTAATTAAATTATTGGTATTTCCAACAACCGTGGCCGAGCCACCATAGATAATTCCAAAAATACCTGGAGTAGTAGTACCAATATTATAAGCTGTTAGTGAATGAATGGTATTTGCTGAAATTAAGTTGTTTAAACCAAAACTTTGGTTATTGATACCAGCAATACCAGTTGCAGAAGTAGTGAACGAACGTAAATTAGTAATTGTATTTCCTTGAATGGTATGTCCAGACCCTGTAGAAAATACTATACCATTTACTTGTGTAGCTGCATTACCCCAGCAATCAAAATTATTAATTGTATTATTAGAAATAACCTGAGGAACACTAGAGCTACTATTGATACCTGAAATAGCACAACCAGTAGAAGTAGTGGCACTTGTACTTGGTGAATAAAAATCAGCGATGGTATTGTTAGATGTATTGGCACCACCAGATGATAAAACGATACCAACAATTGAATGACCAATACCAGTTGTTCTTAAAATAAAACTATCTAATACATTGTTTTGAATAATATTTCCGCTATTACCAGTTGAAACAATAATACCAGCAATATTTGCCAAAGTATTGGTTGTATTAGCCACATTTGATTGACTAAATAAGCTACGAATGCTATTATTAGTAATAATATTTGTTCCTATCGTAGTTGCAATTCCCACCATTTTTGCTCCACCAGCAATACCAGCAGCTAAACCAAATGCAGGAACAGGGCCATAATAAACAGAACATGAATCTGACAGATTTGAACCTCCAATTATATTATTGCTAATAGTTTGGTTAGGACTTGAACTTGATACAGCGATTCCATTCCATGCAGCAAAAGTAGTTGAACCAGTATTAGTTGAACGTGTATGTAATGCTCTAATTACGTTATTAGTTATTGATAACACATTATTAGATGCTGTGGTAACAACAATACCTCTTACAGCTGATGAAGTATTATTACCTGCTGCATTTAAGTTATAAATATTATTATTTGCAATGGTTAAATCGTTTGTAGTACTAGCGCTTATACCAATTAGTGCAGCAGTAATATTGGTTAAGACACTATTGGTATCTGTTACATGTCCAATGGTATTACCTGTTACTATTGATAGCCCCGGATTGATAGGATTAATTCCAATCACTTGCGAAAAACTACCAGTATTGTTAATTCTTAAACTTCTTATTGTGTTATTGGTAATTTGAGTACCAGTACCTGAACCTCCTGAACTAATTATACCAGTAAATGCAATTGCACTAGTTATATTCCAATGTTGACCAGCAGCAGTTGGTGCAAATGCAGCATTACCACCAATAAAGTTATTACTAATAATATTTCCATTAGAGTTAGACGTTGTTGATGGATTAAAGTTAATACAAACTATAGCATTGGTAGAAGTGGTGGTAGCTGTATCATAAAAATGATTATTGTTTATTCTCCAATTACTACCGTTACCTGATGAATTTGGAGTTACAAAAATTCCATTTTGTGTAAAACCATTAAACTCATTTGAATCAATGGTACCTGCATCATTTTGAAAAATAGCAGATTGACCATCAGAAACTATAGCTTTACTGTATGGTAAATTTCCTGAACGAGCAAAATAGTTATTTCTTACTGTAATACTATCGTTTCCAAATGGAACTAATTGTGTAGTTCTTCCAATATAAACAGCGCCAAATACAGGCGCAGCAGTATTAGTACCATTATTAGCTGTTCTAACTATTGTATTGCGTAAGTTACCACCAATAGCATCATTGATAAACTGCACAGCACATGCATTGTTTGAAGTGCTTGAATTTTCAATAGTTAAATTTCTAGTATTATTAGATGCATCCCATCTTCCATCAATATTAACGTATTTAGCACCATCAAATATAAATAAAGAACTTGCACTGCTTCCAGTTATAGTTGCTGTATTCGAAGCCGATGGTTTTAACGTTATTCTATTTTGAGCACTCATACCGATATATGAACCCAAAGTGATAGGAAATAACTCACCAGTTGATGTAGAATATAATGAATTGATTAATTCAAAAGTTACTGGGCCATTAACTCCTCTACTTGCAATTGAATTAAATGCTTCGGTTATAGTAGTATAATTACCACCTAAACCAACGGTGTATAAGCCATTCATTGGTGGATTTAATTGCCTACCAGGGCCAGGAGGTGTGTTAGGAGACGGGGTTGTAGCGCTTCCACCAACGGTTAAACTAGTAAGTGCTGCATTAAAAATTGGAGAGCCAGTTGCCGTTGGTGCAATGTCATAGGTTAACCAAAAATAATTGGTATCGGATGGATTTAAAGTACTTGTTAAAGTTCTTGAACCATTGAACAAAAAGCTTCCAGAAGGATTATTAATTGTAGAGCCAACTTGATTAGAAGTGTTAAAAACTGGACTTACACCAGTAAAATATAATTTAGCATTTATTATTTGAGATAAAGCAGAAGGTGTTGTACCAGTTGTTGAAAAGTTTAAACCCCCAACACTTATTGGATTAGAAATTCCCGAAGTTGCAATTTTAACGCATAACATTTGTTGATTCACACTTCCAACACCAATTCCATTTGTGGTTGGTTGAGTAACAGTATTAGAACTATAAACCATTGGAGGAGTTTGAAATAATACCATTTCATCTAAACAAATATTATTCCACCAATCGCCAGTTACACTTAAGAAAATAAATAAGTTAGGATTTGTAAGCAATGAAGTTGGTACATCGTAACTATATTGATACCAACCAGAAGTACTTACAACAGGATAACGAGTAATGTGAGCATAAACACTATCAACAGAAATTGAAGAACCGAAAACATTAGTACTTCCAAATCTTACAGCTATTCTTGACTCAGTTGATTGAGTTGAATTTGTATGACGGAAGAACCAAAAAGATAATCGAAGTCCATTACCAGGAGAAACAGTTGAAATATCAATACTTCTACTTGTCATTACACCCGCTGATGGATTACTTCCACTGTAAGCATCCCACATGGCCATACCAGAGCCAGCATAAGGAGTGGTAATTGGCGTAGTAAAAGTACTTGTTGTAACCCTTGAAAAATTAAGAGTTCCAACTGTTGCAATATAACTTGTACCAGTACCAGTTGGAGCAGCAACTGTATCAAAATTGTTTGCATACATTATTTGAGAATATGCACTTGTACTCCAAATAAATGTAAGTATAAACATCAGTATTATACTTAGATTTTTTGATTTAAATTTACTTTTTATCATATGTTTTAATTTATTGTTTTTACGAAAATTTTGACTACTTTTTAATTGATACAACGTAATTTAAAATACCTAAAAATGTTATTTTTATAACAATTTGATAATTGAAGAATTAGTTACCAAAATTTACAATTAGATTATAATATTTAGTTTGTTAAAAAATTATTCTTCATTGGATTATCATTGATTAAACCAAAGTCGATAACAGAAACCTCCCTTATTTTATTAAAACAAAAAGGATTATCGAATATTTTGGATTTTTGTAAAATAACTGTTCGTGAAGTTATTACATTTTGAGCTCGAAGATAGGAGCAGAATACTCCTAGCATTAAGCAAAGCAAAAGACTTATGATAGTCTGAGGCTTCCAATTTTGTTTGTTGTAGATTTTTACCATACAGTAGATTTTTTAAAATTTGTATGGCAATAAAAAAAATTGAAATCAGCAAAAAAAGAAATTGGTAGTCACAGGATTAATCCAATTATAATTCAAATATAAAATCGAATATTTAAAGCAGTTTACAATGAGTATAACGTAAAAATATTGTTTGTTTAGTCTTTCCTTAAATTTCCTAAACAAAAGACAATTACATTAATATAAAACTACTATTTTTAACAATTAAAAGACTTGAAAGTGTTTTTAACCACAAGATGAAAATATGACAAAAATCAGCAGAAAGGCAAAAAAAAAAGAGTCGTCCTCTTTTGGAGAACGACTCTTTTAAAAACTCAGCTATAAATAGCTGATTATTAACAACTAGTATTTTACAACTTTTTCTACAAAGCTAACACCATTTTGCTCAACTGTTACAAAGTAAATACCTTGTTCCATATTTGCTATTTGGCTTAACTGTAATTTACCAGTTGTTGCATCCATTGTTTGGCTAAATACTACTTTACCTTGTACATCGCTTATTACAACTTTTGCTGTAGCTGACGAAGACGCTAAGTTAATAGTTAAATCTTTTGCAAATGGATTTGGATACACTGAGATAGTTCCATTAGCTGCATTGCTTGATGAGATAGCTATTTTGCTTGAATACTCAAATGTTCCATCTGCATCAACCATACGTAAACGATAGTAAACTGTTTTAGCAGATTTAAATGCATACATATCTGTAAATTGGTAATTTACTGATTTGTTGCTATTACCACTAGCTTTAACTTTTCCAATTGCTTTGAAAGTTTTACCATCAATCGATGATTGAATTTCAAAGTAGCTGCTGTTAATTTCACTTGCTGTATTCCATGATAATAATGCATTATCTGATGATTTTTTACCTGCAAATGATGTTAACTTAACTGGCAATGGACTGTTTACATCAGTTAATGTAAAGTTAGAGAAAGAAGTTAATAATTGTGCACTGCTAATTCCTCTTGTAGTATCAATTGTACTTCCAAAAATTGCTGCCCAAGCCGAACTTACATCTTTTTTAGCCATAATTAAATCTACTTTGTTTGGATTGTTACCTAACCAAATGTTTTTATAATATAAATTCATGTTGTATAAGTAAGTTCCAGTTGGAGCAGTTGCATTTACATAGAAATTAGGTGCATAAGTTACTGAACCAGTTTGTGTTGGTGGAACACCAGCATATTGGCGCACCGCAATAGAAGTAGGTGGAGTAGTAAATGCATCCCAAACAATTGAACAAACTGTATCATTTCCAAATGTAAATACTTGTGTAGTACCCGCAGTTGGTGCACTTGGTGTTGCAATTGCCATTGGTGGTACTGATGTTGGAGTAAATTCATACGCACCTACGTCAGGAGTTCCATCTGCAATTGTTGCTGCACGAGTTATTCCATTATATGATACTGGAGATACAGTGTTATGAACTGCATGTCCTTGAATTGCCCAGCTAGCTGTATCTGATGCTAAAGGTTCTAAATTCATAGTTGCATAAGCTGTACTTGTAAATGGTATACGATAAAATAATGAATTAACATCTCGTTTTGCACTTACGTTATTAGCTGCTGCTCTCCATGCAGTGAAACTTGTGTAAGCACTTCCACCGTAGAACTTATTTGTGCCTGCTGTGAAATAAACATTGTAATCTTCCATTTCTTCTGTAGCTATTGATGATGGTGCTGCATAACCCCAATACATGGCATAACCTGTACTTGAATTATTTACTACATTGTTTATAAACTTAGAACCAGTATTTGATATGTTATACATATAAACCGAATATGACGATGATGCTGAGTTTATTGTGTTATGATATACTTTTACATCTGTTGTATAGTAGAATAAATAGTAGAAATAGCCTAATCCTAAATTCATCACATTATTATAAATATCTTGTTTTACATCAAAATAGTATGCAAAAGCTGGATAGGTATATGAAGTTGAATTGGTATTAAACACATTTCTTGATATGTTTCCTCTTGCTCCATCAAATCCTGTACAATATTGTGTATAGATATATGCATATGAAGAGGCTTTATTATTCAAGAATGAATTATTAGTTACCTCAAATGCTGAATCACAATAGTATAAATACAAGTAGTTGTAGGTGTAAGTACCTGAATTTAAATCAATGGTATTTCCTCTTAATTTAAAGTTATAGGTATAATAAATATAAAGTGGGTGGTAATATTGACCTGAAATGGTATTACTATCTACTACTGTACCAAATGTTCTATTGGCTGCAGGTGAGTTGATATATACACCATAATAACTTCCATAAATTAAGTTTCTACTAATTGTACTGTTTCTTAAAGTAGCTCCATTAGCATTAATTGTTGATGAAGTTGCACTTGTTAATGGTGCACTTAACACACAATTGTATAACGAAATACTTTCGTTTATACCGCTTATGTTTACCACATTGATACCAGCTAATGTAGATTTTATACTCATATTCCTAAATGTGAAATATGATAACCCTGCTAACGATAATGGTGTACCACTATTTGATAAAGTCACTGAATCGCGTAATCCTGATTGTGATTGGAATATTACTGTATTTGTTGCGTTTACACCT
The DNA here is from genome assembly GCA_027484685.1 of Bacteroidota bacterium. Taxonomy (GTDB): domain Bacteria; phylum Bacteroidota; class Bacteroidia; order UKL13-3; family UKL13-3; genus JAAFJM01. Next base: position 38,247 of record JAIXSO010000072.1, on the reverse strand, counting down.
TGAATAGCTGAACCTAATAATGATATTGCTTCGTTATAAGTTCCATTTCTAACATTAAATACAACTGGACCATCAACTCCACGAACTCTTAGAGCATTAGTTGCTGATGTAAAGTTTGTAAAGTCTGGACTTGCTCCGCCAATAGTATAAGTACCATTCATTGGAGTTGCTACACTAACTGTTATTGTATCGTTAGTTGCATCACCATCAGTTAATCCATTTGGAGAGTTTGTATAAACTCTCATCGTATTGTTTTGTAACAATAATGATACTTGTGTTGCAAATGTAATTGATAAGGTATCACATGTTGCTAATGAACTTGTTGCATAGTATTCAGTCACAGGAGTGCCTCCATTTAAAGTATAGCTAATGTTAAAATTAGATACAATTGTTGAACCTAAGTTTTGAACTCTGGCTGTTACATTTTGAGTACCTAACGCAACCGGATAACCTGGGGCGGTTAATGCTAATACTGCCATATTATCTGCTGGCATCATTACTTCATCTGCTCCTACATTTGGTGATGTACTTCTTACTTGACCATCAATATCATTTGATATTACTGAAGTTAAATCAACACCTCTTGTACAACCATTCGTTAAATGAAAATCTCTTGTTGCAAAATTTACAAATGATGGATTTAAGTAGAAAGATGAATCACCTCCTGCTGTTGCTGTTTTGTAGGTAGTGTTAGAGTATTGAGCACCACGATAAATAACATTAGAAGCTGATGAATTATTGAAGTAAATATTATAGTTTACTGCATTTCCACTTGGTGAAACTCCAAAATAAGCACAATTATTAGTTCCACCTGTAGATGATACTAAGAATATGTTATTTTTTACATTTACTAACGATGAACCACTTGAATATAATGCGCTATAAGTGTTACCTGATAAACTAGGATGATCCATATTAACTGTATTATGATAAACATTGGTATTTGATGTGTTATACAAATAGATACCATAAGCCAATGTATTATATCTAAACCCACCTAAAACCAAGTTGTTGGCTATTAATGATGGTGCGGCAGTAGTTCCATATGGTAAATAAATATACATACCCATGTAAGATGTATTATTTATAATATTGCCTACAAATCTGTTAGGTGTTGGAGGAGTGGTTGACGAAGAATTGTAACCATAAAAATAAATACCGTATTGAGTTCCAGTATTAACCGTACTCATATTGATTTTATTATTTAAAATTTCTACTCCACCATTTGCATAATAATGATAAATTCCAGAATTGTAAATACCATTAAATGTATTCCATCTATATTTATCGCCAAAGCTGTTTGAAGATCCTGATGTTATACCATAAGTATAAATACCATAAAAACCGCCATTAAAAGTATTACTATCTACATAGATTGAATCGAATGAACTTCCTGTTGATCCATAACCTGTAGTTGATGCTGAAACATTAACACCATAACTTGTAGTGGTAGTTGATGTGGCACTTAAATTTATAATACAATTTTTGATAGTGATATTACTACTGTTAACACCTATTGCAGTTGCAGTTCCTGTTCCAGTATTAGTTACTGTAAAGTTTTTAAAAGTTACATATTTACTTCCATTAAACTGAACTACCGATTGAGCGGCTTGACTAGAAGCAATAATGCGAGTTGCAGCACTAACACCGTCAAAAACTACATCATTAGCTGTAGATGCACCAACAATTGGACCTGAAATAATTACACGTGAGGTGTAAGTACCTGGTGCAACTGTAAATACAATTGGACCTGTTATACCAAAATTTAACGCACTTGCAGCAGCTGCAAAAGATGTATAATTTGTTGATCCAGAACCAGAAGGATCTATGGTATAATTTCCTGCTGCCAATGCTGCATTCATGGTAGTTGATACAGTATCGTTGTTTCTATTTGCATCAATAGTAAGGTTTGGATTACTAGTATATACTTTGAATGTATTTGTACTTAATAAAGTAATAGGAACACTAAAAGTAAATGAAACAGTATCGCACGCATTTAAAGCTGAACCTGTGTATGCTTCGGTTACGACTGTACCTCCATTCAATACATAGTTTACATCAAATGTAGAAACAGTATTACTTCCAGTATTTTTCAATAACACTTTTACTGGATAAGTAGAAGCTGTTACTGGTGGTACTGGTGATAAAATTGCTGTTACTGACATATCATTTGCCAACGATGATGCCTCGTGTGCTCCTACTAATGGCATTGTACGTGTAGTTCCGTCAATATCGAATGGAACAACTGGTAAAATATATGAAGCTCCAATTTTAGCAGTACAAGCATCTGGTAAACGTGGATTTAAGTTAGAGATAAAACCAGGGTTTACATTCCAAGAGGTATCACCACCTGCTGTTGCACCTAAGTAAGTAGCTGCTGTTAAAGCAGTACCTCTATAAACTAAGTTAGTGCCAAATTGATTATAATAAACATTGTAATTAGCAACATTACCACTTGGATTGGTTGAGAAATATGCTGGATAACCACCAGACCCAGCTGAAGATGTAATTGCAAAAATATTATTCTTGAAATATGTATTCGTTCCACCAACTGAGTTATAATAATAAATACCATAAGCAGTTCCACTTGCACCACTCATATTGATGGTATTATGATAAACCCAATAATCACCACTCAAACCAGTACCATTATAAATATAAAATCCATAATTAGTAGTAGCTCTTGAATTATAATACATGTTATTAATAATCTGAGTTGGATTTGAAGTAGTACTTGTAGTATAATAAATGTAGTTATAAGCTATTGCACTAAACTGATTATTGTTTATTCTATGAGGCGCTGCGCCTGTATTGTGGTTATAGCAATAGTACATATATAATCCTACAAATGTGTTTGCATTACCAATAATTTTATTGTTAATAAAATCAATAGGGTTTTGAATATAGTATAAATAACAGCTGTAATAACCAGAATTACTAATTGTGTTATTTGTAATTTTGAAATTACGATTTGCTCCAAAACCTGAACCAGCTGTAGTACTAGCACCGTATAAATATAAAGTGTAATAAGCAGTGCTTAATGTACAACTATCAATTGTTAACGAATCAACAAAATTGGCAGCAGCTCCATAACCATTAGCAGCATTTGTACTAGCTAAACCATAAGCTGTGCTTGTTCCTGAATTTGGAGTATTAATAATACAATTGCTAAAAGTATTACCAATATTAGTTCCTGCAGTTGCAGCTCTTAATCCTACAGCTTGACAGCTACCAGAAAAAGTATTGGTAATTGAAATATTTCTAAATGTTAAATAACTAGTATTAATAACTAATGTAGGTAAAGAACTTAAAGAAGCAGTAATTATTCTAGTAGATGCATTTCCATTACCTCCATCAAAAACAACTCTATTTGTTGCAGAAGCACCTGGTATAGTGCCACTAATTGTTATTGCACCTGTGTAAGTACCCGCAGCAACATTGAAAGTTACAGGTCCTAAAACACCAACGTTATTCAAATCAGTTAATGCGGCCGCAAAAGTGGTGTAATTCCTAGCACCAGAACCTGTTGCATCAATAGTATAAACTCCAGATAATGGACTAGCTATATTTCTACCAGCACCAGGATTTGTAATAACTGCAGGAATACGAGTGATACCACCAATAGTAACGTCAGTACATAAGCCATTTACAACCGAATTAGTTGCAGTTGCAGATATATCGTAAGCTAACCAGAAATTAACAGTATCGTTGCCTGAACAAGCACCACCAACTTCTAATAAACTTTTAGAACCTGAAACGGTAAATGAACCACTAGGGCTAACTATAGTTGAACCAAATTGATTAACTGCGGCAAAAGTGTTTGAACTACCTGTATAAAAAACTTTAGCAGAACTAATGTTTGAAGCTAAAGCAGTACCAGATGTATTAAATGAGAAGTTGGTTACCTCTAAGCAAGAAGTATCTAAACCTTTAGTAGCAACAGGGATTCTTAACATTACTTGATTTGACAAACCAGCCGACATAACAGCGGTTGTAGGTTGTGTAACTGTTAAGCCTTGGTAAGTTTGAGCAGCATATTGTGTTAACTCAAAATTATCCACATATAAGTTGTTCCACCAATCACCAGTAACTTTAAAAATAATGTAAGTAGAAGAAGTTCTCATTGAATTGGGAATTGGTGCACTGTATTTATACCAACCATTAGTTGAAACTGTAGGTTGATTTGCAGTAGCAACTGTTGCTAAACAATTATAAGTTCCAATTAAAACAGGAGAACCACTTAAGTTAGGTGAAGTATTTGCATAAACTTGCATAATAGTTCCAGCATAGCCTGTAGAGTAAGAATGTCTTAAAAAATAAAAGCTCATACCAATTCCTGAAGCTCCCGTACTTGTTGCTAAATCAAAAGCAGGTGTAGCCATGTAAGCTACTGCTCCACTACTCCAATTGTAAGCATCAGAAAACGCCATACCAGCGCCAGAGTAAGGTGTAAAACCTGTAGGATAAGTGGTAGATGCTGTAGCGCCCATTGATCCTGTAAGAGAAATTGTACCGCCAGTCCAACCTGTTGCTCCAACAGGCGAAATGCTCGTGGTGTCAAAACTAGTAGCATAAAGGGTTGTACAAGTTTGTGCCTTTAAACTACTCCACGAAATTAAATTAACTACTATAGCTAAGAGCCATAGATGTTTGTTAAAAAAAATTTTGTTGTAATGTTTAATCATAAATTTTGGGTTTAAATTTTAAAAATCTGAACACAAGGATATGTAAAAAACAAAACAAAAAAACTGATTTAAAACTAGAGCTATTAATTCTTTTTTACTATACAATAAAAATATGCCCAAAAATGGCAGTTTCCTATAATATAAATTTATAAATCCATATGTTATTTTAATTTAAAGCCATTTACAATAAACTGAAAATAAGAACTCTACAAAAATAAAAATGCATAACACACAAAAAAAAATTTTGTTTTTGAATTTTTAACTTTTTCAAAAAAAAATTTCAAAAAAAAATTTCATTTCCAAAAATTTTACAAAAAAAAGTAGCCCATAGGGCTACTTTTTTTATAAAACATAAAATAATTTATTAATTCTTTAGTAATCGAAGCGTTTTTAAGTCGTTTGTGACTTTCAATCGAACGATATAAATACCATTAGTAAATTTAGCCAATTCTGTAACATTAATTATGTTCACTCCTTTTACTAAATTGACATCATTGTTATAAACAATTTTACCCTGAATATCAGTTATTTCTACCAAAGCCAACTCTTCTTTATCAGATACATACGAAATATTAAATTCATTGTCAAATGGATTTGGATATACTGAAATAGGCTCCACCACTTTACCATTTTTATTTATTCTAATAACTTCTGAATAAGAAGTTTTACCATCAAAATCAACTTGTTTCAATCTATAGTAAATAATAGCTTGTTTAATTAAAACACCTGCATCTGTTATTGAATAGTTTATTGTTTTATTGCTATTGCCAGCTCCCTTAACAAAGTTTACAAATTCAAATTTTCTGCCATCTATTGAGCGCTCAACTTCAAAACCTTTATTGTTAGTTTCACTGGCGGTTACCCAAGTTAATTTAACATCATCGCTCATTGCCAAGCCAGTAAATTGTATTAATTTTACTGGAAGCGGTGAACTTGTAACTTCATCGGCTCCCATATAATAAAAGGCAGCAGAACGGATATCATTATCAATGTCGGTATTCAAACCAACTATTGGTGCCGCTTTCATCGCAAAATTTCCTATTGATGAGCTAGTTAAGTGTAAATCGTTTAAGGAAATAAACCTTGTAGAATCTGATATAGAATTAGCATCTTGTCCTATTGCAGTTCTCCATGCTGCTAAACTTACTACATCGGCACCTAAAAAGCCAAGAACACCTTGTGTGCCATAACCCAAATAATTGTTAAAGTTAATTGTTACATTAGCTGGATTGGTTATATCGGTAGAAACAGCGTAAGATTTTGAAGCGGTGGTATTGTTAACCAAACCATTCATAAAAATATTGTTACGTACTATTAAGTTTGTAACATTAGCACCAGCATAAATTGCAGCCGAAACTGTAGCAGACGACCTATTTACGATACCATTTAAATGAACGGTATTGTGATAAAAACGGATATTTCCAGTAGCACCAATTACACGTAATCCTACAATACCGTCAGTGCTTGAAGCGCTCCATCCATCGCCTAATATATTAGAAACCATGTTATTACTTACTTCTATATTGCTATTTGAAATATTGGTATTAACATCAATACCTTTTCCAGCATATCCGCCACTACCTGTATATACTACACTATCAATTATATTTTTACTGATAACGGCATTTACAACTCCAGCTTCAAGTAAAATACCTTCTGGTCCATCAAACGAAACTGGGCTTCCAGTATTATTACCTGTAATGTTTTTAATGTTGTTAGCGTTAATGGTAATTCCATTTGTTCTCATAACATAAATTGCAATACTGTTAACAGTATTTGATGTTATTGAGTTTCCTATAGTGTTTTTCGAAATAATTACACCCTTATGATTATTAGAACTAGTTCCCGATAAATAGATACCTACACCTAATTTGGTAAAATTGTTATTTTCAATCAACAATGAATCGTTATCTTCTCCATTTGAGGTATTACCAATCGTATTACCAGTAGAAATAACTCCAAATACATTTACTGTACTGGTGGTATTTCCTTCAATATTACAATTTACAATTCGATTATTGGTAGCACCAGCATTTGCACCTAAGCTACTTAACCAAACAGTGGCAGAATTTGCAGCATTACTATTATTAGTAATGGTTAAATCACGAGAGTTAGTGCCATTATTTGAACCATCAATTGTTACAAAATCGGCACCATTTAGCCTAAAAATACTGGAAGCACTTGATCCTGTTATATTTACTGTATTTGATGCGGCAGGTTTAATTGTTAATCTGTTAGTATTGTTTCCTCCTCCAAACTGACTAATTACAATGGGAAAAGTTTCTGTACTTGAATTATAAGTTGGATCTGTTAATTCAAAAATTACAGGGGCTGAAACTCCAACAACATTTAATGTGTTAACAGCGGCAGTTAAAGTAGGGAAAGTTCCTGTACTACCAACAGTATATGTACCTGCCAATGGTGGGCTTGTAATTATATAACGGTTTCTTGTGGTTGGCGCATTGGTAATAGTAGATACGCTACTTCCAACAAAACCTACAGAAGGCAATGCGGCTGTATTAGGAGTTAGCGCTAAATCTTGAGCTACAACAAAATATTCAACTGTATCGTTCAATATCACAGATCCTCCATTAATTATATTGTAATCAATAGTAGCTGTAAAGTTATTACCACTTTTGGTAGCCGATGTATATTTCCAGCCATTATCGCTCGCTGTGTTACCTACAAATGCATTTGCATCTGTCGACTTTTTGAAATACACTCTTGGTGCATTAATAGTGCTATCTATTCCTGATAATAAATCTGTTATGTTAGCTGTTATGTTTCTGTTGACAGTTGAAGCTGTGTTTGATAATGGTGTATGGTTTATTATTGGCTGTTCTAAATCTATTTTTTGTCCGTCAAACTCTACAGCACCCAAATCAGGAGCAGTGTTTCCTCCGTATGTGGTTGGAACTGTTTTTGGTCTTGAATCTCCATTGTAATCTGTATTAACGCTAACGAGTGTTCCTGCTGATTCCATTTGGTTTCCTGTTGATCCTGAATTAATAACTAAATTATCGTTTGCAGTAAAAAACGGATTACCAGAAACTGAAAACAAATCTTGTCCAGTTGCGGATCTCCATGCAGGCAATGTAGTTCTGTTTGATGTTGAGAATCCTAAAACACCAAAAGTGCCAGAGGTAAAATAATTATTATTATTAATAATAGTAAATGGTGAAGTTACTGAACTGTAAATAGCAAAACTTTGCGAACCACTTAATCCATTATAACTATTAACAAAAATATTGTTTCGAACATCTAAACCTGAACCACCTGTAATAAGAAATGCTGCAGATAAAGTTCCTGCTGTACCACCAGATAATGATGAACCATAAAGGTTAACTGAGTTATAGTAAATTTTATGTCCTATTCCAGCAGTAATTCTGATACCAAATGGATTATACAAGGTACTAGAAGCGCTATAATTCATTAATGCAATTCGTGTAATGATGTTATTTGCTATTAACAAATTATTTGAACCATTAATATTAATACCATATGCGCTCCAACCTCCAGTGTTACCATTAAAAACAGTATCTATTTTATTACGAGTAATTATAGCACTATCACAATTTGCCCCAATCTGAATACCATAATTTAGTGTGCTTAAAATATCATTTATATTATACAATTTGTTATTATCAATAAGTGCATTAGGAGAATTGGTTATAGTAATACCAGTTCTGTTTACATTCATTGAATTTGAGACATCGCCAATGGTATTGCCTGTAATTTTTAAACCAAAATTTGCTCCTGCAGGAAAATTAGTGGTAAATACATTAATAGCTCCCCAAGCTCTTTTAATATTATTATTTGCAATAACCAAATTGTTATTGTTATCGCCTTGGGCTTGAATTCCAAATGAAGTAGCTGTATTTGCACCAGTTAAAATATTTACATTTACTATTGAATCGTTTTCACAACCTTGGCTAGTGCCAGTACTAGCTAATAATATACCTACAGAGGTGGCAGCTGTATTGGTATTGATAACTGTTAAATTATTACCTGACCCACCAATTCTTCCATCTATAGTTACTCTGTCGGCATTTACCAAAGTTATAGCCCCCGAGTTAGCCGAGTTTACAAAAACGGTATCATTGTTGGTTGGTACTATTCGCAAACGGTAATTGCCGGCACCTGTTTCTTGCCATTGTTGAATTAAAACGTTTCCAGGTTCGGTAATATTGCTAACAACTCTAAAAGTAACATTTCCAGATGCACCTAATTGGTTTAAATCGTTAAGAGCAGCATTTAACGTTGGATAAGTTGCTCCATTACCAATGGTGTAAACTCCATTAAGAGGAGGTGCTATAGCTCTTGCCCCAATAGGCTCAGAAACGATAGGCGCGTATTGTGTGCCCGTAATTGTTAAACTATCTAATGCCGCATCTACCAAATTGTTGGCCGTAGCTGTACTTTTAATTGAGTAAGTTACCCAAAAATAGTTAACACCACTTTGAAGTGTGCGCGAGCCATTTGCATAATAACTTCCGTTTGGATTAATTGTTGTTGTCCCAAATTGATTAGTGGTAGCAAAGTTTGGATTGGTGCCTGTAAAAAAAACTTTAGCACTATCTATATCAAGCACTGAGGTAGTACCTAAAGTGTTTAACTTTAATTGAGTTAATGTAAGTGGATTTACAAAATTGCTGGTATGAATTCTAATACGAACAATTGGTTGGTTATTAGAACCCATTGGCACAGAAACAATGACTTGTTCTACCGAACTCGAATCGTACACCATATTAGCACCTACAGCTTCACTTGCACCGATTCCAGGGAAAGCAACATCTCTTATGCTTCCAGCAATGTCGCTTGTAACATTTATATTAAAAGTTGGTATTGCTATTGGTCGTCCTGAACCTCCTAAAATACCTAATGTAACATATAAGTTAGTATCGTTTGGTAAAGCAGGATTAGCCGAAAGAGAGTTAACATCTTGCGCTGTATTTGTTTGCCAATTAGCCAAAGTTACTGCTTGAGTGTTTCTTATAAAACCAACTCTGTTAACGGTTGGAGCTGCAGCGTTGGAAAAATATAAGTTATTATTTATAACTAAAAACGGACTAGTGGTAGAATTTGCAGCTATTACCGCATATGCCAAACTACTATTAGAAGTGCCAGTCATAGTATTTTTTAGCATATTATTTACCATACGAACACCTCCGCTAATACTGCTTCCAAATAATACGCAAGCCCCAGAACCATTAAAGTTTGATGGACTTCCATATAAATTAATTGAGTTATGGTATAAATTTACACCTGCATTGGTTGCTGTTCCTTCAAAATAAATTCCATAAGGATTATATTCTGATGTGTTACTTGTTGAACCATCGGTGGTAATATTCCAGATGGCATTGTTAAAAATATTGTAACCTAAATTATTAATGCTTGTACCAAGGTTAATTCTCATTCCAAAAGATCCCCAAATACCGGAGCCTGCATATCTAATATTAGAAATTGAATTTCGACTAATAGTAATATTTGTAGATACTTGTGTAGTAAGGGTCATATCAATCCCCCTGAATCCATAAAATGCTGTCAATGAGTTTTTTACAACATTACTATCGACAATAGCTAAATTTTGTGAGGCAAGGTAAATACCCGCTTGATTATTGGCACCACCTATAAAATTAGTTGGTAAAGTACCTCCATTAGCTATGTCTCCTCCTATATTATTTTTGTAAACCACATTAAAGTTATCTCTATTTCCTGTTCCAATTCCTCTTAGATAAACACCAGTTCTTACCGCTCCAATAAAGTTATTTTCAAAACGATTACTATCGTTATTGGCAGCTAATGCAGCACCAGGAATAGTAGGATTACCCAAATAAATACCATATGCTGTGTTAATAGCAGTTGTACTTGAGTTTCCTATCAAATTGCAGTTTTTTACTGTTATAAATTTAGAGCTGCTTGCAGCGGTAGGTGTCAATCCAACTATAGCATTTGATGCTGTAGTAGAAGAAGTAGTGATGGTTAAATCGCGCGAGTCTGTTCCGCTATTTGAGCCATCAATGGTAAAAAATCTAGCACCATTAAACCTGATAACAGCATTATTAGTAGCCAAAGTAGTAGAAATTGTTGGAGTTATTCCAAATCCCGGTTTTAAAATTATAGGAGTTCCTGCATTCATGCCAGTGTAGGCATTTAGTGCAGGAATAGTAGTGCTTTCTCCAATGTAGCCTGATTGGATTTCGAGAACAATAGTTCCTGTGCCAGATACACCGCTTGCATTTAAGTAAGAAAATGCATTGGATACCGTTGAAAAAGAAAATGGTGGACTTTGAACCCCATTGATACCCACAGTGGTTCCACCCGTTAATTGGGCATAAACAGAACTACTAATAAGTAAAGAAATTGCCAGAATTGACAAAACCTTTTGTTTTAATTGTCTAATTTTACTTGTCATATTAATTTAGAATTGATTTAAATACAATAACTTAACTATTCGACATATAATCAAATAATTAATTGAGATAAGAAATTACCATTTTTCAAAATTTAAGTTTTGAAAAAGCAGGTAAAACAAAAATTGTTTAGAAAAAAGTTGTAGAAGTTAAACTAGGCTAAATATTCCAAACAGTTGTTTTCCAAAAGGAAAACACATTCGATAGTTTGTATGAATTGACATTAGCTTTCATTTTAATAATATTGATTAATTACATTATTTATATTAATATGCAATCATAATTAATTTTTTTTAAAATTTAATCTTTTATTTATAAATACTGTCAAAAATTAGTCAAAAAACTATATAAAATTAAAATAAGATATTCAAATCCTTATAAATTAAGAGATTGACATTAATTTAAAAATTTACTCAATTAACTTAAAACGTATTATTTACAATAATTTAACCTATAAAAATATATTATATAAATGTAATTAATCAAAAGTAAAGTATTAAATCAAGGAATCAATTAATTTTTAAAATAAAATACTTAACATTAATGTAACTCATACCTTCTAAAAATTACAACAGCTAAATCAATGACAAAAAATAGCCTCTCAAAGGCTTTTATGTAATATATTCGCACACCCTATTTTTAACTAAAAAAGTGACAAAATACAACGTAATTGGCTTAATGAGTGGCACTTCTATGGATGGAGTGGATATAGCCTATTGCGAATTTTTGTTTGAAAATGAAAAATGGCACTATGCAATTAAGGTAGCCAAAACCATTCCTTACGACCAAAATTGGATGGTACGCTTATCGCAATTACACCAACAACCCATTCATTTATTTCCTAAAACAGATGCATTTTATGGCAGGTATTTAGGAAAAATAACACGTCAATTTATTGACGAGCATAACCTTAAAGTTGATTTTGTTTCATCTCATGGACATACCATTTTTCATCAACCAGAAAATGGCTTCACAGCCCAAATTGGTTGCGGGGCAGGTATAAGTGCGGAGTGTGGTTTACCAGTAATAAATAATTTTAGGGTTATGGATGTAGTACTAGGCGGACAAGGAGCTCCATTGGTTCCAATTGGTGACCAATTTTTATTTAACGATTACGATGCCTGCCTAAATTTAGGTGGTTTTTCAAATATTAGTTTTAAAAATAGCCAAAAAGCATTTGATATTTCTCCATGTAATATGGCTTTTAATTTATTGGCAAATGAGCTGAATTTACCTTTTGATGAAGACGGGAATATTGCTGCTAGCGGAAGTATTAATGATGTATTTTTAAATGCATTAAACGATATTGATTTTTACAAAAAAAATAACGCCAAATCGTTAGGAATTGAATGGTTTAACCAATCATTTCTGCCAGTATTAAATCAATTTAATAACGAAACAATAGCTAATAAAATGGCTACTATTAACTTACACATTGCTCAACAAATAGCCAAAGTAATAAACTCGGAAAATATTGATAATGTATTGGTTACAGGAGGAGGCACTTACAATAAATTATTGATTAAAAACTTAAAAGCTTTAACTAAAACACAAATTATAATTCTAGATAATTTAACTATCAATTACAAAGAAGCATTGATATTTGCTTTTCTAGGTGTGTTACGAATAAGGAACGAAATCAATATTCTAAAATCGGTAACCGGAGCAGTAAGTAATAGTATTGGCGGTGCTTTACACGGAAATTTTAGCAGGTTGATTGGGAAATTAAAAGATTAGAAAATTATCAAAAACAAACAACAAAGTACTAAGTACTAACAACTATAAACTATTATGCAATTAGATAAATTAATAAAAAAATACGAAGACAAGCAACCTGAGATTGTTTTTGAATGGAAAGACAGTGAAACCGAAGCTGAAGGCTGGGTAGTTATTAACTCATTACGCGGAGGTGCTGCAGGCGGAGGAACTCGTATGCGCAAAGGTTTGAACAAACATGAAGTTACCTCCTTAGCCAAAACAATGGAAATTAAATTTACCATTGCAGGACCTGCTATTGGTGGTGCTAAAAGTGGTATTAACTTTGATCCTGCCGATCCTCGTAAAAAAGGTGTTTTAGAGCGTTGGTATAAAGCAGTTATGCCATTGCTTAAGACTTACTACGGGACAGGTGGAGATTTAAATGTGGATGAAATTCATGAAGTAATTCCAATTACTGAAAAACTAGGTTTGTTACATCCGCAAGAAGGTGTGGTAAATGGACATTTTAAAGTGAATGCAGAGTCGACAAAAAAACGCATAGCTAATTTAACTGAAGGAGTTTCAAAAAAATTAACTGACTTACGTTTTATTCCTGCTGATGACAAAAACTTAGTTACAGCCGATATGATTACAGGTTTTGGTGTTGCAGAAGCGGTTCGTCATTATTACGGTATTTGGGGTGGAAATGTAAATATGAAACGTGCCATTATTCAAGGTTGGGGTAATGTAGGAGCTGCTGCAGCTTATTACCTGAGTTTATATGGTGTAATGATAGTTGGTATTATTGATAGAAACGGTGGTTTAATTAACAATAACGGCTTTTCGAAAGAAGAAATAAAAGACCTTTTCTTAAACAAACAAGGCAATACTTTGGTACATCCTGATATGTTGAGTTTTGAAGAAGTAAATTCAAAAATTTGGGATATTGGAGCTGAAATATTTGTACCTGCTGCTGCATCGCGTTTATTAACGCAAGAGCAAGTAGACAGAATGGTAGAAAACGAATTAGAGGTAATAAGCTGCGGTGCTAATGTACCTTTTGCCGACCAAGAAATATTTATGGGACCAATAGCTAACTATACTGATGATAGAGTGGCTGTAATCCCTGATTTTATTGCTAATTGTGGTATGGCTCGCGTATTTGCTTATTGCCAAAGCAATGATGAAGTAGATACTACCGATGAAGCTATTTTTAAAGATTCATCAAAAATTATTTGGGAAGCCATGATGCGCTTACATCAATTTAATCCTAAACATACTGGCTTTTTGAAAAAAGGCTTAGAAATGGCTTTGGTGAATTTGGTGAAGTAAGGTTGATAAGGAGATTGGTTGATAAAGTTGATTAAGTGAATTGTTAGATTCTTTAGTTGTTCGATTCTATTTATATGATAATTTTGTGATTTTGTAATCTTTTAATTTTCACTTTCAACCAATCAACTATATTAACTTATCAACTTATAACTCTATTAACCCATCAAAAAATGCAAGAAACATTAGAAATAAAATTCCTAGAAAATCCGCTGCGCGAATACCTTATTTGCGCAGCCATTTTACTATTTGGCTTTTTGCTAAAACGTTTGTTTGCAAATATTATAAGTAAGCAAACTTTCCGCATATTTAAAGGTATTACCAATAATGAATTTTACGATAAATTCTTAGAATTAATAAGAACACCTTTTGAGCAATTAATTTCATTAATTATCATTTTTGCAGCTTTTAATAGGTTAAATTTTCCTGAAGCATGGAACTTTGATAAAATAGAAAAATTTGGAGTACGTTGGGTACTTGAAGCTGTTTTTGAAATTGCCTTAATTACTGTTATTACTAAGCTAGTTTTAAAGGCAATAGATTTTATAGCTTACGTTTTAACCGAAGGAGACTTAGAACACGTAAATGTTGATTTGATTAGATTTTTAAAAGAACTAACAAAAATAATTGTAGTCATTTTTGCTTTCTTTATCACTTTAGGTTTGGCATTTGAAGTAAATATTACTGCGCTAATAGCCAGTTTAGGAATTGGTGGTTTAGCTATAGCTTTAGCTGCTCAAGATACCATAGCCAACCTATTTGGTTCATTTATTATTTACCTCGACAAACCTTTTAAAGTTGGCGATCAAATTGAAGTTTCGGATGTAAAAGGAGTGGTGGAACGTGTAGGATTTAGAACTACTCGCGTAAGAACTTTGGATAGGACGTTGGTAACTGTTCCTAACAAAAAAATGGTTGATTCAACCCTTAATAACATAAGTTTAAGTTACGAAAGAAGGGTAAAATTTATTTTACAATTAACTTATGGAAGCAAGTCGCAAAACATTTTAAAAATAATTGATGAAATAAAAGCAGTGATTGGAAACCACAACGAAACTAGTGAAGAAATAACAGTAAACTTTACAGATTTCGACTCTAGCTCATTGAATATAGTTGTGATTTATTTTGTAAAATCAAACATTTACGACACTATGACTCAGGTAAAAGAAGACATAAATATTCAAATTATGGAAATCGTTGAAAGAAATGAATGTCAATTTGCGTACCCTACCAGAACTGTGTTTTTAGAGAAATAGGCAATTAATGAAATATTGGTTTGAAACTATTTTTAAATAGTTTCAAACCAATTTACTTATTATCAAAACTCAATCACCACATCATCTTGAGCAACTAAGCTGCCTGGTTTTAATAAAATTGATTTTACCTTACCAGCAAATGGAGCCACTACAGTACTTTCCATTTTCATGGCTTCTATGGCAAATAATGGGGTGTTCTTTTCAATTTCATCGCCAATATTTACTAAAACTTTTGATAGTTTGCCTTGCAATGGTGCACCAATTTCGTTTTCATTACTTACCTTTCTATTACTAACAGCAGTAGCCTTAAAGTTTTTATCTTTCACCTCAATGCCTCGCGTTTGCCCATTTAATTTAAAAAAGACACCCCTTACACCATGTTCATCAGCATCAGTTATGTATAATAATTTAACCAAAATACTTTTACCTGGAGCTAATTCTATTAACGACTCTTCTTTATCGTTTAAGCCATAAAAGAAAGCGGTTGTAGGCAAATAATACACATCGCCATATTGCTCTCTGTGTGCTGCATATTCTTCAAAAACCTTTGGATAAAACAAATAACTCAATAAATCCAGGAAAGTATATTCATTGCCAAATTTAGCTCTAAAATCATCAAATGCTTTATCAAAATCAATGGGCTGCATATGTTCATTTGGTCTAGAAGTATAAGGAACTACATCTTTCAAAACCAATTTTTGCAAAGGTTTTGGAAAACCACCTTCGGGCTGACCTAAATCGCCTTTTAACAATCCAATTACACTATCGGGAAACGAAATACTATCGCCATTGGCAAAAATATCTACTTTATTATAACCATTAGCAGTCATAAACAAAGCCATATCGCCAACCACTTTGCTTGATGGGGTAACTTTAATGATATCGCCAAATAATTCGTTTGCTACTACATAATTTTTCTTAATGGTTTCAAATTGATCTTCCAATCCTAATCCACGAGCTTGCGGACGCAAGTTTGAATATTGTCCACCCGGAATTTCATGGTCATAAACTTCGGCTGTGCCGGCTTTTAGCTCACTTTCAAAAGGATAATACCATTCACGAACATCTTCCCAATAATTACTAAATTCATTGAGTTTAGGTAAGTTTATTTTGCATTCTCTCTCCTGCCCTTCCATCATAGCAACTATAGAGTTAAAATTAGGTTGCGATGTTAAACCACTCATACTAGCCAAACATACATCTACTATATCAACTCCAGCTTCAATGGCTTTTAAATAAGTAGCAGGTTGAATACTGCTGGTATCGTGCGTATGTAAATGAATTGGAATGTCAATGCTCTTTTTAAGTTCTGTAATTAATATTTGTGCTTGGTATGGTTTAAGCAAACCTGCCATATCTTTTATTCCTAAAACATGTGCCCCAGCATCTTCTAATCGTTTAGCTAAATCAAGGTAATAATTGAGGTTAAATTTTTTATTTTTTTCATTATTTAAAAAATCGCCACTATAGCAAATACAAGCTTCTGCAATTCCATTGGTGCGTTCGTTAATAGCATTGATAGAAACCTTCATGCCATCAAGCCAATTCAATGAATCAAATACACGGAATACATCAATGCCATACTCCCAACTTTTCTCAATAAATTTTTCTACCAAATTATCAGGATAAGCTGTGTAACCAACTGCGTTTGCTCCTCGAATTAACATTTGGAAAAGTGTATTTGGAATGGCTTCGCGCAATAGTTGCAAACGTTGCCATGGGTCTTCATGTAAAAAACGTAAAGCTACATCAAAAGTTGCTCCTCCCCACATTTCTAAACTAAATAATTCAGGATGATTCTTAGCAAAACTTTCCGCTACTTTCAGCATATCGATGGTACGCACTCTGGTAGCTAATAAACTTTGATGTGCATCTCTAAAAGTAGTGTCGGTATAAAGTATTTGCGGATTGTTTTTAATGCTTTCAATAAACTTAGGTCGGCCTAATTCGTTTAATAAATCTTTGGTTCCTTTTGGATAAGGCGCATACTTATCAAAACTTGGTACATTAGGATGACGAAACTGTGCATTTGGATTGATGTATTTTACATCCTCATTTCCGTTAACTACAATGTTAGCAAGGTATTTTAAGGTTTTTGTTCCGCTGTCTTTACGCTTACTAAAAACAAATAAATTGGGGTTATCTTGAATAAAATTAACGGTGCATTGCCCTGCAATAAAAGTAGGATGGCGCAATACATTTTCTAAAAATGCAATATTGGTTTTAACACCTCTAATTCTAAACTCAGATAATACCCTAATTAAACGCTCACAAGTTTCGGGCAATGAACGACCTTTGGCAGTTACTTTAACCAAAAGCGAATCGAAAAAGGGCGATATTTTTACCCCAGGATAACTACTTCCTTCATCTAACCTAATGCCATGTCCTCCCGCATTTCTGTAGGCTATAATGGTTCCATAATCAGGTTGAAAATTATTGGCTGCATCTTCTGTAGTTATGCGGCATTGAATGGCAAAACCTTCATACGTAACATCAGCTTGGCTTTTAATATTTATTTCGGGTGAATCTAACCTGCATCCTTTGGCTATTAACAATTGATTTTTTACAATATCAACACCTGTAATTTCCTCGGTTACGGTATGCTCCACTTGTATGCGTGGATTTACTTCAATAAAAAATACATTTTCATCTTTATCAACTAAAAACTCAACTGTACCTACATTATTGTAATTTACTTTTTTGCAAATGGCCACAGCATAATTGTATAATTTCTGTTTGGTTTCAGTTTTTAAACTTGGACTTGGCGCCATTTCCACTACTTTTTGAAACCTGCGTTGCACTGAACAATCACGTTCAAACAAATGGATTAAATTACCATAGTTATCGCCCATAATTTGCACTTCAATGTGCTTGGGTTGGTCAATAAATTTTTCGAAGAAAATAGTACCATCGCCAAAAGCTACTTGGGCTTCGTTTTTTGCTTCATTAAACTGCTGTTCTAAATCGGCCATATTGCGCAATACACGCATACCTCGTCCGCCACCACCAGCAGCCGCTTTTATCATAATTGGCAAACCTATTCGGGTAGCTTCTTGCTGCGCAATGGCAACATTTGTTAAATCAACTTTACTATCTTCAATAATGGGAACTTGTGCTTCAATGGCTACTTTTTTTGCCATTACTTTATCGCCAAGGTTTAGCATTACTTGTGGCTCAGGACCAACAAATACAATGCCTTCCTCTTTACAACGTTGTGCAAACTGAGCATTTTCACTTAAAAAACCATAACCAGGATGTATGCCATCTACTTCGTACAATTTGGCTATTCTAATAATTTCTTCAATATCTAAATATGGCTTTAAAGGTTCGCTTTCATCACCAATTTGGTAGCTTTCATCAGCTTTATACCTATGCAATGAATACCTGTCTTCGTAAGTATAAACAGCTACAGTTTTGATATGTAACTCATTTGCTGCACGCAATACGCGAATGGCTATTTCGCCTCGGTTAGCTACCAATAATTTTTTCATAACGGAGTAGTAAATAATACAAGCAAAGTATAAAAATAATTGTATAAAAAAAGGAAACTTTACATAATCAAATTGTGAATTGTATAGTAATTGACTTACAATAAATTAAACTTGGTAAAATGGAATAGCTGAGATAAATAAAATCACCAATAAACCAACTTCCTAATTAATTTTAGGAAAGTATTATTTTATAACTACCTTTCAGCCCTTATTTTAAATAAAATGGCAATAGAAGCAAATAAGGTTGTTACTTTAAATTACAAGTTATCGAACCACAAAACAGGAGAAAAAATTGAAGAAACTTCTCCAGAACATCCAATGGTATTTTTATTTGGCACAGGAGCTGTAATTCCTGAGTTTGAAATAAACTTACATGGTAAAAACATTGGCGATACTTTTGAATTCTCCATTGAATCGGCAAATGCTTACGGCAATCCAAATCCAAACGAAATAGTTCAAATTCCGGTTGATGCATTTTTAGATGAAGATGGAAACATGGAAACTGAGTATGTATATGTTGGTGCTGTTGTTCCTATGAACGATGAAGAAGGAAACCAACTTACAGGTACTGTTTTAGCAATTACTAATACTTATGTAGAAATGGATTTTAACCATCCTTTAGCTGGAACTGACTTAAAATTTGAAGGAGAAATAGTTGGCATTAGAGAAGCTACAGCCGATGAATTGGCTCATGGGCACGCTCATGGAGCTGATGGACACGCTCACCACTAAAACTAAAAAAGCTGCTTTTTAAAAAGGCAGCTTTTTTTTATTAAGTATGAAGTATGAAATTGTTTTGGAAGTGAGGAAATGGGAGTTGAGATTAATGATGCTTCGTCCAATAGCTATTGCAAATACTCATCTACACTCATAAATTTATACTTCATAATTCTATGTCATTTAGTTGAGCATTTTTATTCTTATTGATATTCGTTTCGACTTCGCTCAACGACCGCGGACATTGGGCGGAGTCGAAATGTAATACTTTTTACTAAATGACATTCATTCACGCATTGCGTGATTATCATTCATAATTAACCTTAACAATTTTTTGCTGAATAATTTGATTATTAGCAAGTGTAATTTTTAGAATATATATGCCTAAAGGCAAATGTGATAAGTAAAGTGTTTTGCTCGCGTTATTTTGATGGTAAACCAATTGACCTGCCATATTCATTATTTCAATTACTAAAGGCTCTTCGGCCATATCTAATTGCAATTGATGGGTAAAAGGATTTGGATAAACCAAAACATGAGGTTTTTCAATTGGTTTTATACCTGTGGCATAAGCCAATTTAAAAGCTTCGTATACATTTATTTTACCCCAACCCCAATTATTAGTTGGCACTGTGCCTGTTTTAGCATCTACTCTAGCTGAGTTTTTAATCATGGCTAATGCTTTCGCTGGTGTTAACATTCTATCGGCTTGCAGCATTAAAGCAATGGCTCCGGCAACGCAAGGTGCAGCAAAAGATGTTCCTGCCGACATTACCCAATCATACCTAGTTCCATTTAAGTAAATGGTATCTGTTATATCGGTAATATCAAGTGGTGTAAAACTACTCATAGGCCCACCCACAAAATAACCTGGAGCAGTAATATCCGGTTTAATTCTATTATCGGTGCTTGGCCCGCGGCTTGAAAAACCAGTAATGGTATCTTTTTGCGAAATAGCATCAATGCTTTTGGTTCCGCCCCAAAAGTTTGTCCAATTAAGGTTTGAATTATACGAACCAACTGCAATGCTTGCTTTGCTATTAGAACCCGATTCGCCAATGGTGTATTGGTTATTTCCTATTACATAATTGGCTTTTACTGGTTGGTTTTTTAAATTGGTCAAAAACTGCGGATAACCTTTGTTCCATTCATAACCGCAATTCCAAGCATGTAAAACTGTGTTAGCCGATGTAATGGCAAACGAAACATAGTATTTATTGCAATTGGTGTTTTCATAAATAATAAAAATTTCAGGCTTGTTGTTATTTACATTTTTGGCCGATGATGTAATGGTATAACTTAAAGTATCATTGCCAAAATACAAGTAATTACTTGCGTTTACATTGCCAGAGGCACTATAAAAAACACTTTGTGCTACTTGGTTTTGCAACGTATCAAGCATCCTGATTTGTATGGCAAAATCAGTATTTTCAGCACCCCAAAAGTTAACGGTATTGGTTTCTTTGGGCTTAGGTTTTCTAGTAAAATTACTTATTGTATAAAAAGTATCGTTTTGTAAATTTTGTTGCAAATGCAATAGTTGTTTGCCTTCGTTACCTGCGGCATTTACCAATATTTTACCTGCACCTGTTAAGTTTTCAATTGCTTTATCGAGCAATGAAGTACCATCGTGCGGACCAGCATGATGTCCCCAACTGATATTAATTACAGCAGGTTTATTTTGCGAAGCAGCATATTTAAAAATATAATCAATGGCATCAACAAAGGCCGGACCAGCAGTATTTTTATCGTCTAAAAAAGTTTCGGTTCCATAATTTAAAGCTACCAAAACCAAATCGGCATTAGGCGCCATGCCCCTATTGGCATTGCCTTTACCATAAATTCCTGCGCCAGCAGCTATACCTGCTACCATGGTTCCATGTCCATCAGTTGGCCTATCGGTTTGTGCAGTTTTGTAATCGGCAACGGTAGTTAATTCGTTTCCATAATTATACCCAGTAGGCGCTTTTCCTGTTTTGTTTTGTTCCCAAACACGTTTAATGCGGCAATTGCCATTTGCATCAAAAAAGGCCGGATTATTATAATCAAAACCAATATCAATAGCGCCAACTATTATTCCATCGCCTTTATAAGCCATTGGTAAATCAACACCTTGATGCACTAAATTAGTTTTGGTGGCAATCCAATCAGTATCTTGCATTAATGGCATTGCCGAAAACGAAGCTTCTACATATTGTAAACCATCTAAATCATTTAGCTTTTCTATAGAATAAATAGGTGCTGTAATGCTCCATATATTACCCGCTTTGGTTTGAACAGTAATGCCTAAATTGGTTAACAACGATTGGTGAAAATAATTATCAACTTGTATAAGGGCACGCATGGTAATAGCATCCTTGGCTAACGATTTATTTTTAGCTAAATAAATGCGCGTTAAAGGCGAAAGTTTATTTTGCTGCGCAATGGTATTACTTAGTAAAACTATGCTGATGATAATGGTTAAAAATGATTTCATTTGTTTATCCAATAATGGCTTTGATAATAAAAAATAAGTTAAGAGCTATATAACTTATTAGTAAAACACGTGCTGCTTTTTTATCTAATTTATTGGCTTTATCCAAATGGCTATTATTAGCTAAGGTAAGTGAATACACACTTAAAATAATGGTGAGTAAAATACCAATAAAAGTTAAAGCATGCAACGAATCTACAAGAGTAAAAGTAGAAGATTCGGGCAAAATAGAATCTATGATATATTTATTACCAACTGCTGCAAATAAAGAACCTACGCTTAATCCAAAACGCGACTCCATGCTATCGGCATGAATAAAAAAACACATGTATGAAATAAAAAACGATACATACATACACAAAAATAGTTTAAAGAATAAACCCCAAGCACTGCGCTCCATAAAAATATCTATTTTAAATGATGCATAACTGGAGCGTGGTTCTTTTAATGAAATATCGCCAAAGGTACTTTCATAAGTTTGGAAGCCTGTTTTAACATCAATTTTGCTTATATTCCAACCTGCTACAGTAAGCTCTGGATCAAAATGTTTACCAACAGTATCGGCTACAAAAACCAAGCTACGTGAATCAAACTGAGAATTTTCGATATTTACTTCCAATTGCTGTTTATCGAAAGGATAATTATGCACACGCCACGATTCTTTCATTACGCATTTCATTTTCATGAGGGTAAATATTTCGCCATTGCTGGTATCGCTATAATTATCGGTATTTTCAATTGATTTGGCATTGGGCACTTCTACATTTTTAGCAAAATCATATTCCTTTTTTTTACACCTAAACCATAACCAAAACCTAACAGTATATTCCTTTTGTCTAAAATCAATATCGTGTAAACTAATAAAATAAACACCCACCTTTACTGTATCAGGAACAACAGGTTCGGTATATGCTTTTGCTTTGTTATTAAAAGCAAAAAGTAACATTACGAATAAGAAAACGACTTGTTTTTTCATGATTAGATTTTAGTTTAATAATGGTTTTGGTTTGTACTGCTCTCTTTTATAGTTAATGTATTTTGCCATTGAACTTGAAACAGCATGAGTAGTATAGTATAGTTTTAAATTATTATAAACTTCAATTTTAGGATTCTTCATTTTTATTCCATTAACTCCTAACCAAACACCAGAAATAACTAATGGTGTTCCCATAACAAATGCCATTTGAAAGGGTATTCCATCGGGGATTGTTGCAAATAGATAAATAAGACCACCAAACATTAATGAAGCTGCTCCAGTAGTTAGTATTAAAGCTTTAGAATGAACTTTTCCTTTAGAATATTCAATTATCCATTTTGCGGTATCATTAAAGCCATATAAGTCAACCATTTCTTTTTTACTTAATTTATTAAAGTAGTCAAAACTTAAATTAAATGAATAGTTATAAAATTTGTAACTGCCAGAATTGGAGTCATTAGAATATTTACTTGAAATGGTATCTAAATTGTACTTAACTCTTTCGTGGTATTTTAGCCTTTTATACAATTTGTATTTTGTGTTGTTCGTATACTTATATAACCCAATTCCAAGTGGGACCTGAAAAGCAGGATTTAAAGTAACAGCAAATGGAACTGATAATCCAAAAAACACATATGAGTTAATTTTTCTGGTATGGCTTTTTTTAATTAACTCCAATCCCGCTTCATCGTTTTGATACAATGCTTTTACCTGTTTGTACTTTAATGCCTTGAACTCTTCAAGCGAAAGTGTATCTAAAACTTGGGCTTGAGAAATAGATACACCTGCACATAAAAATAATAGTACAAATAACTTTTTCATAATACATTTTCCTAATAAGTACATGCCAAATTTAATTCTTATTCTTCAAATAAAATTTAGAATTAAATTGATGTGTAGTATAATATTTCATGAGTGCATTATAAGTATCTAATTTTATATCATTATTAGTTAATTTCATGCTTTGCCTAAATAAATAATAGGATAAAGAAGTGAATGAAACACCTATGAATGATGTGGCAATAATTGGAATAAAATATTCATTTTTATAACCATCAATAACAACTGAACCAACTGAAAGACCCAGATTTAAAAGACCAAAACCTAACGAAAATATTCCTACTGTATTGTTGATTCTTTTAGTAACAATCTTATTTCGATAAATTTCTAAAATAGTTAGTGTAGTATCATTTACATTAAAGTAACTAATCATTTCGGCCCTCGATAATTTATCAAAATCGTTGTAACTCATATTGAAAATATAATTATCAAACCTAAATTTACTAGAATTTGAGTCAATAATCTGTACTTGTAATATAGTATCTAAAAAAGTGTTAGCTTTTCCATAATTTATCAATTTATGGTACAATTTCAACTTAGTATTATTGTTATATTTTATAATACTTGTAGCTATTAAAGGCATAAAAACCGGGTTATTGAATGCAGCAAATGGAACTGATAAACCTAAGAATACATAAGAGTTAATTTTCCTACTATGGCTTTTCTTAATTAACCCCAATCCCTCTTCATCGTTTTGATACAATGCTTTTATTTGTTTGTACTTTAATGTCTTGAACTCTTCAAGCGAAAGGGTATCTAAAACCTGGGCTTGCGTTACCAATACACTAACAGCCAAAAATAAAAGCATAAGCCACCTTTTCATACACCTTTTATTTATTGAATATACGATTTTAAATCTTCTACATATTTGACAAAAGCCTTTTTACCTTTTTCGGTTTTTTTACAAATAGTTAAAGGATAATTATCTTTAAAGGTTTTTTCAACAGTAATATACTCAGCTTTTTTTAGTTTATCTATTTGCACACTTAAATTACCTGCGGTGGCCTTAGTTTGAGCTTTAATGTAAGTAAATTCAGCGCTTTCTACGCTCATTAAAATCGACATAATAGCCAACCTCAGTTGTGAATGTAATATAGGATCTAAATCTTTAAACACGTTTACTTTCTCTGTATTTTAACCAATGACCTGGTATAATAAAACCGGCTAAAACTCCAGTTGCTATTAACACCAAATGCAATTCTGTATTAGGCCACATATACCCAATTGCTGCTAATAACCAATTGCTATATGCTCCCCAAATTAAAGGTTTAAAATTCAATAATCCACCAGAAACATATAACCAAATGGCATAAATCATCATGATGGTTGGATAAAATGCTTTCCATTGTTCGCCATACGACATAGTAAAACAAACTATAAAAAGCGAGACAGCGTATGCTTTCAAAGCATATTTCATACTTTCAGATACATAAGTTTTAACTAGAGCTTCCTCCTTCTTTTCTCGTTTAGAAAAATAAGCGGTTGCTATTCCTCCCAAAGGCATTAATACCACCCAAGGCAAAGAGTGAAACTCAAACCAGTTAAAATGCAAAATAAGAAAATTTGAAACAGCACTTATAAAAACCAACCAACCCCAAAAATAGTAGTAAAAACCATTCTCTTTGATATCGTTTTTTGTTTTGCTAATCATTTCTTCAATTAGCAAAATGGCATCTTTTTCGTTCATAGAACTTCTGATTAATTAAGTACCACTTTTTTTACCAACTTACCTTCATTGTTTTCTATTTCAACGAAGTATAAACCTTTTGAAAACGCAGTCATATCAATGCTTAACAGCGGTTTGGCTTCTACAGTATTAAAAACAATTTGACCCAAATTGTTAAACACTTTTACTGAACCTAGTTCACCTGAATTACTTAAATTTATAACTGTTTGTGCAGGATTTGGATAAACCAAAACTGTATTTTCTAAACTTGCATTTTTCACTCCAATTGTTCCGTAAACTAAAGCCAAATCATCTAAATAAATGGTCGAACCAATTGTAGGCTCAAAACCATTAATACTTGATGAAATAATAAAAAAAGCAGAATCAGGAACTAATGACGATTGATAATTAAAAGCAATATTAGCCTCTTGATAAGTATTGAAATTTTTATTGATTGCAAATTCTGCAATAGCAATGGTATCCGTTTGTTTTTTAGTCGTATTCCATTTGGTTAAAACAAAAGTTCCAACTGCTGTATCTGCTTCTAAAAAATTTGATTTGTAATAAAACCTAAATGCAGTTGGTAATTTACTAAATGCAAATTTTAAGTTATCAAAATTAGGTTGTAATGTTTCATCTAAAATAGGACCAGAAGCCAATACTCCCGATAAGTTAGCAAGCGAACCTTGCTTTGAAATAAGCTTCACTGCATATTTGCCTGAGTGCACATCGTCTGTCATTTCGGTGGTTGGGTCAAAACCAAAAGTAGTAAGTGCATTTAAAGTGTACCAATCTCGTGGTTGCTGATAACCATCAATGGTATCCCATTGTTCAAAACCACCATTTTGCAATGGTTCCACTTGTTGTGCTTTAGTAACTCCCGCTAACAGCACAACTGATAACATCATCATTAATTTTTTCATATGTATAAGGTAAAATTATTTCAATGCAACATTAGTAATTTGGTTTATAATATAAACTAGTTTACAATAGAATAAAATACAATTTACTTATAATCAATATATTATTTTCAATAAAATGCGTGTTTAAAACCTAAAAACACTGAAACCGAAACATATATTGGCCAAGGAGAATAGCCTTGAGCAAGTGGGTAAATCTAGAAACTTTCAATAACAAACTATCTAAGTTTGTTTAGGGTATTGGAAAGAGCCATTACTTTGCTAAATGGGAAGTGAGTTGGTTGGTTGATTAGGCTTAAAAACATCACGTCAAAAGGGTAATCAAAAAACAACTTTGTTTACAGCAATAAAAAAATAACCAAAATTAAAACCACCAACAAACCAATTCTACCATTCCAATCTTGTTCATACACCTCATCAAATGAATATTTTCTTCTAAGAAAAATCCATCTAATAAAAGCACCAATTGATTTTATGGCTACCCAAACCAATCCAGAAAAAAATTCTGCTAGCAAATCACCTAAAAAGTCAAGCATAGAATTTGGTTTCAATCATCGTTTAGTATAAACTCTATTGGTAAAACAAATTAATGATTTATTGGTTAATTTTGTTTACTGTTGATATAATCGGTAGGTAGTTTACCAAACTTTTAATATATAACAATTACAAGCAGGTATTAAATATATTTGACCAAATCATGTATTATCTTTCAGATCAATTATGCTCATTTCGAATGCAGTATAGAATTTTATCAATTTATTTCTAATTTCTTCAATAGAAGAGAAACCCAAATCAACTTCATCAACCAAAGGTTTAAGATATTCTTTTCTATAATCAATTATAGGTTTATAATTCAAACCCAATACCCCAATATCCTCTAAAATTAAAACTTGTTCTTGAATAGTTCTAGTTTTATTAGGTATAAAAAAATGAGTTTTAAAATCATATTGTAAAAAATAAAAAGGGTCGTAATCAACTTTATCAGGTTTCAAGATACCATTGAACTTCTTGTCTCTTTTCACTTTGGTATTTACATCCGTGTGAACAACAAAAAAATTATTCCAATCCCAACCTTTTGAAGTTTTTAGTTTACTATCATAATGATCAAGTTGTCCCATAAAATCAAACTTAGTAAAAGCACCATTCTTCCAATTTTCAGGTCTAACATCTGCTGGATTCATCAAGAACATTTCAGTGTAAGCGCATAATCCAGATTGCACCCATAAAAGATTTGCGACTATATCGTAATAATATTTATTTTTAGAAGAACTATAAACTGGATGATTTTTATTTTCAGCAGTAAGTTTATCAATCCATTTTTTATACGCTGTAGCTAGTTCAAGTTTTTTATCAATTTTTCTCATTTAGTTAATATCAAAATCCCAAAAAAGCTTTGAAGACAAATCCTTATATGCAGCATAAATTTTTTTCGCTTTTACAGTCCCCAACTTATTATTTAACTTGAAATCTTTCAACTGATTTCTCAACATAAGTACTTCTGCTATTTTATCAGAACGTTCGTTAGAATGTGTTTGATCTATATCAAATACTTTGCTTAATATTAAGTCATAAGTTAAATAAGACGGTATTATTTTGTAATTATCCACATGCCTTTCATTTTCATAATATAATTCTTGTACAACATTTCCTTTTGAGTTAAACTTTAATTCCACAATTTCCCAAGGCTCAAAGCAAGAAGCAATTATTGGAGAATGTGTAGCAAAAAAGAATTGAGAATTTTTGGTTAAACTAGTATAAAAATCTATAATTAATTTTTGAATACTAGGATACAAAGAACGTTCTGGCTCATCGTAAAGAATTAGGGCATCTTCTGGTTTTAACAAATACAAAGGAAGCGCAGTTAACAATACTTGTTTTGTTCCAGTACTTAATAATCCATGTGGAATTTCATTACCTTCTAAATCTTCAATCTTTATAAAACCAATATCTTCTTTTGTTTGGAAATCCAATTCACGCTTAACTCTCAGATTAAAGTTTTTAAGTAAAGGATCAAGACAATTATCCGCAATATCTGAAATAGGATTATTCTTTTTATTCTTAAACCGCTCTAACTTTTTTACGGCTATATTTATTTTATTAATATCCTTTTCCTTCTCTGCAATTTTCGAAATTTGATTTCTTAATTTCAACTCTTCTTCTTGTGATTTTTGAATATCTGATAATACAATATTCCATATATCACCTAGCTTCTCTTTTCTAAAATCAATAATTTTATTGTCCGATAAGCTTTTTCCAGACGAATCTACAAAATCATATCTTAAATCTGCTGGAAAAAATATAAACTGTGTCTTTATTTTCTCTAAGTATTCATGATGTTTATTAACCGCTTCTTCAAATTCTACTTTTAAATTACCTATTTTATAATTTTCCCACCCATAAATATTTTCTTTTTTTATATTATCATGAATGACTCTTATACTATTTTCAAGATCATTTAGTTTTCTAAACACTTTGACTTTTTCAAATTCATGATGAGGGTATTCATTAAATAAATCATTTATTGTATATGTATATCCGCCAATTATTTTTAATAATGTTGTTTTACCTGTTCCGCTTTGACCAATAATACAAACTTTATCCAACGGCTGGCCAGCTTTGGCATGACCCAATGGATATGTTAAATCTATTTCAAGATTTTTAAACTGATGAAATTCTTCGATATGAATTTTAGTTATTTTCATTAAATATTTTTGTCAAAATTAATTATTAATTTCCTTACCCCAAAGCCTTAATTTCACTCACTAATTGAGTAAGTGCTTTTTTTGCATCGCCAAATAACATGCTGGTTTTTGGTTTATAAAACAATTCGTTTTCAATACCTGCATAACCCGCTTTCATACTTCGTTTGTTTACAATAACATTGGCAGCATTTTCTACATCTAATATTGGCATTCCGTAAATAGGCGAATTAGGGTCGGTTTTAGCCGCAGGATTTACCACATCGTTTGCTCCAACAACCAATACTACATCGGTAGTAGCAAACTCAGGGTTTACTTCTTCCATTTCAATTAATTTATCGTAACTTACATTACTTTCTGCAAGTAAAACATTCATGTGGCCTGGCATACGCCCTGCAACAGGATGAATGGCATATTTTACATCAATGCCTTCGGCTTCTAGTAGCAATTCTAAATCGTGAACAATATGTTGCGCTTGTGCTACTGCCAAACCATAACCAGGAACTATGATTACTTTTTTAGCATATTTCATTAAAATGGCTGCATCGCTTGCCGTAACTTCTTTAATAGTTCCATCAAAATTAGCTGAACCCATAGCTTCGCCAGTGGCACCACCACCAAAGTTTCCAATCAATACATTTACCAAAGAACGGTTCATGGCTTTACACATTACAATAGTTAATAATGTTCCGGCAGAGCCAACTAAAATACCTCCAACAAGCATTACTTTATTATCGTATAAAAATCCGCCACAAGCCGCAGCCACACCAGTAAATGAGTTTAGCAATGAAATTACCACTGGCATATCAGCACCGCCAATTGGCAATACAAACAATACTCCGTAAATTAATGATAAGGCGAAAACAGCATAGAATAACTCAACTGTGTAAGCAGTATTTCCTAAAATCATCACACCTGAAAGTACCAATATTACTAGCAATAAACCAATATTGATTAACTGCTGCATACCTAATGATTTGTCTTTTACATTACCGCTTAATTTACCCCAAGCTATGATACTTCCAGCAAACGAAACCGAACCAATGATTAAACCCAAAACAATGGTTAATAAATGGCCAGCAGCTACAGTTGATAAATCAATTTCGGCTAAATGTTTAAACTCAATAATTGAAATAAGCATGGCGCAAGCGCCACCCATTCCATTGAACAAACTCACCATTTCGGGCATGGCAGTCATTTGAACTTTTTTGGCCACTATCCAACCAACAATGGTTCCAACAGCCAAAGCTGCAAAAATAAACCCAAGGTTATGCAAATGCGCCCCTGTTTCGGTGGTATATAAAAATATAGTTCCAAAAATGGCAATGACCATACCAAAGGCAGCCATTAAATTACCCTTGCGCGCAGTGGCAGGATTTCCTAAAAATTTTAAACCTGCAATAAAAGTTACTGAGGCAATAAGGTAGATTATTTGTAAAATTTGATTTTCCATTGTAGTTGATTGTTGATGGTTGATAGTTGTTAGTGATAATTAAACAACTTTATGAACCCTATTTTATAATATTTTAGTTTTTTGTAATGAGTTTTGATGTATAGTAATTAATAAAACCATTTAGTAGTTTTTTGCATTCAGTTATTTGATTAATTAATTCATCTAGTTGCAATTGATTAATGTAATTGAAATCAAAACACAATATTAATTGAGTTTCTACTTCATATAATGAACCTCGTGCAATGTATAAAAATTGTAATGTGTCTTTAGTTGTGTTTCGTCCGCATCCTTCAGCAATGTTTGATGGAATTGAAATGGCTGATTTCCTTATTTGAAAGCCCATAGCAAAGTTTTCTTTTATCGGCAATAATTCAGCTAATTCTATTATTGATTTAGCTAAAATTCTTGACTTTTTCCAAACTTCCAAATCCTTGTATTCCATCTAAATTTCTATCAACTGACAACTAACAACCAACAACTATTTCTTTTTCTTAAACATTTCCAGCATCCTATCAGTTACAACAAAGCCGCCTACCACGTTAAGGGTTCCAAGTACTACAGCTAAAAAACCGAGTATTAATGAAGCAACGTGTTCTGCTTGTCCCATTACAATGATGGAACCTATGATTACTACGCCATGTATGGCATTAGCGCCACTCATTAAGGGTGTATGTAAAACTGATGGCACATGGCCAATTAATTCAATACCTACAAATATCATTAAGATAATGAGGTAAAACATTTCGATGTGTTGGGTGATGAATGTTAACATATTTTTATTTATGATTTTTGACTTGTTGATTATTTAATTTGCTGATTAGGAGACTTGTTGATTTTTGATTTATTGATTATTTTGACTTATTTAAAGTAATTTTATTTTTTATTGTATTTCGTGACTTTGACATTATTAATAAGATTTCATTTGCTTCATCGTTAAGCGATTGTAATTTACTTTTGTTAACAATTTCTGCTTCAATTAGTAATTCCATCCAAAAACAACATTCATCTATTTCCTCAACCACAATGCTTAATTTTGAATAAAATTCAGCATCAGATCTAGCTCTGCATGCAGCTCTATAATTTGCTGCAACACTAGTTGCGGATCTTAATAATTGCTTTCCGATTATTCTTGATTCATCATTATTTGGTAGTGCTTTAAATAATTTAATATTTCGCAACGCAAACTGCTTTGTTCTATGTTTAAGTATTTCTGCATCCATAAATCAATATAGAAAATCATTAAATCAACAAGTCAAAAATCGAAAATTACTTCAAAATCTTCCCTTCATGCGTTATAAATGTTCCTTTGGTTATTTCTTCTTCCATTTCATATTTAAAACCATCTTTGGTAGCTAAATGGGTTAATAAATTTTGAATATTTTTGGCATACAATTCACTTGCATTTTGAGGTAAAGTACTAGGCAAATTACTTTGACCAACAATGGTTACGCCATGTTTGGTAACAGTTTTATTCAACTCGCTTAACTCGCAATTACCGCCTTGTTCCACAGCCATATCAACTATTACTGCGCCTAATTTCATTTGTTTTACTTGCTCTTCGGTAATTAAAACAGGTGCTTTTTTACCCATTACCAAAGCAGTTGTAATCACCAGATCGGCTTGGAATAAACTTTTGTTTACGGCTTCTTTTTGTTTTTGTAAATAATCAGTGCTTACCTCTTTAGCGTAACCGCCTTCTACTTTAGCAGCTTCAGCATCTTTTACTTCAATGAATTTGCCTCCTAAACTTTCAATTTGTTCCTTGGTTTCGGGCCTTACATCGGTACATTCAACAACAGCACCCAAACGTTTAGCGGTAGCAATAGCTTGTAAACCTGCAACACCTGCTCCGTATATCAAAACCCTAGAAGGTGTAATGGTTCCTGCCGAAGTCATAAGCAATGGGAATATTTTTCCTAATTGCGAAGCACCTAAAATTACTGCTTTATATCCACCTAAATTAGCTTGAGAACTTAATGCATCCATGTTTTGTGCACGACTAATACGCGGAATAGCGTCCATACTAATGGCAGTAATATTTTTAGCTGCTAATTTTTGAATCAATTCTGGATTATTGGCTGCATATAAAAACGAAATGCAAGCCGAGCCAGCTTGCATCATACTTATTTCTTCATCGTTTGGAGCATTAACCTTAGCTAAAATATTAGCTTGTGTTAAGGCATCGTGCTTGGCCATTACTTTACAACCTGCATTCAAATAGGCTTCATCATTAAAGTTTGAATTGTAGCCAGCATTGTTTTCTACCAAACATTCGTATCCTTGTTTTATTAATTGGCCACAAACAGTTGGCGTTAGCGCCACTCTATTTTCGCCTTCTCGGGTTTCTTTTAAAACTGCTATTTTCACTTGTAAGTTAAATTTATTTATGGCAAAATATATTTTTTTTTCAAAACTAGAACGCTTTTTATTTATTTAGTATTGTAAAATCATTTTAAAACCCTCAAAAAATCAAATGCTTAAAATAGCATATACAGAAATATACCAACATTCGTTGCCCGAAGGGCATAGGTTTCCCATGCTTAAATACGAACTTATTCCAAAACAATTATTGTACGAAGGCATTATAACAGCTGAAAATTTATTTGAGCCAACATTGTGCAGTGAAGAAAATATTTTACTCACTCACGATGCTGAATATTGGCAAAGAATGAAAAACTTGGAACTAACTGAAAGAGAAATGCGCAAAGTTGGTTTCCCGCTTTCAGCCCAATTGGTAGAAAGGGAAATAACCATTATGCAAGGCACTATTGATTGTGCTTTGTTTGCTTTGCAATATGGTTGTGCCATGAACGTGGCCGGAGGAACACACCACGCTTTTACCAACAAAGGCGAAGGTTTTTGCTTGTTAAACGATATGGCTATTGCAGCCAATTATTTACTCAAAAATAAATTGGCTGAACGTATTTTAATTGTTGATTTAGATGTGCATCAAGGAAATGGAACAGCCCAAATTTTTCAAAACAATAAAAATGTATTTACACTAAGCATGCACGGTAAAAACAATTATCCATTTCATAAAGAAATTTCAGACCTTGATATTGAACTACCTGATGGCATAAATGATGAAGATTATTTGGCTTTATTGTTTAATAATTTACCTGCTGTTATAAAAAAGCACCAGCCCGACTTTATTTTTTACTTATGTGGAGTAGATATTTTGGCTACTGATAAATTTGGGAAGCTGAACGTAACAACTGAAGGCTGCAAACAGCGCGATATTTTTGTTTTTGAGCAATGTAAAGCAAATAAAATACCAGTGGCTTGTGCTATGGGAGGTGGCTATTCGCCTAAAATAGCCGATATAGTAAACGCCCATAGTAACACTTTTAAAGCAGCAATTAATTTTTTTGATTAAGGTCAGTTTTTAACTAAAAATATGGGAAAAACAGCCTTTTTTTTGACTACTGCTATATTTTCAATAAATGCAATAAAAAAAATTTCAAAAAAATTAATTTTTATGTTTGAATTTAAGCAAACACATAATTTATTTGCCAAACGAAAAAGCCACAACAGCGGCTAACTTTTCTAAAAAATAAAAAAAACAAATTATATATAAATTTTACTCATGAAATTAAATTCAGTAACTGCCAAATCGATTGCAAAACCTTCGGCAAGAAGAGCCGACAGTTTTAGTACTGCACCTCGCGCTGCAAAAAAATCAGTAGATGATGATGACGACTTCGATGAAGATGATGACTTGGAAATTGACGAAGACTTAAGCTTTGACGATGACGATGATTTAGAAGTTGATTTAAAAGAGCCTGCTACTTTTGAAGACTTTGATGATGATGATGACGATGATGATGATTTTTAATCAATAATTATTTAATTAACGCCTCCAAATTATTGGGGGCGTTTCTATTAAATTACTTTGGTTTAAACTCCTATCGTAAATATAAATTGAATAAATAACCGTGTCTGTATCAAACAACGATTGGCGCTGACTAGGCGAAACGGGTATATCTAACTCTAGCTCTCCTCTAATTGCTTTATGGCGGCCTTCTGGAGTAAGATTTTGAACCCTAAAAGCATACGAGAAAGTATCGGTTTTTCCAGGTGGAATATAAGGAATATAAACACCATCCACTTTTTCTTTATAACCTACGTAGCAATTAAAATAATACTTATTAAGCGAAGCTTCTGTTACCGAATCAAAAACTGGATTAAATGGCGCAAATGTATCGGCACTACCTAAACCAATATCGCCATCGCCATCTTTAAAGTTAAAAACCAATTTCATAAGCGAATCTTTTCCACCACTTTGCAAGAAATAAACTGAATTATAATCTAATCGAGGAATGTTAGAATATATTTCTTTTTCTTTGCAGCTATTAAGCAGCAATAAAAAAACAATGGCTGCAAAAGCAAGTTTATTTTTAATGTTTAATACTACCGATTTTATAGAATCCATTTTTAAATCAAATTTAAATAATTTTGATAAACTAGCTTTACAAGCATTTGCCTACCAATTCGAAAATAATATTGTTTACCAACAATATTGCAAACTTAATAAAATACTCGACAAACAAAGCGTTACAGAAGTTGCACAAATACCTTTTTTACCAATACAATTTTTTAAAAACAAACAAATTGTAAGTAATAAAATACCAGCCGAAATAGTTTTTACTAGTAGCAGCACCTCGGGAACGGGCGAAAGCAGCCATTATGTAACCAATTTACAAGTTTATAACCAAGCTTTTACTAAAGGCTTTGAACAATTTTATGGCAACATAAAAGATTACTGTTTTTTAGCATTACTCCCCTCCTACCTGGAGCGCAAAGGTTCTTCGCTTATATTAATGTGCGATGAATTAATAAAAGCAAGTAAACATCCACTAAGTAATTTTTATTTACATAATCATCAGCAGCTTTTTGAGGTTTTAACTGAACTAAAACGCCAAAATCAGAAAACCATACTATTAGGGGCAACTTTTGGATTACTTGATTTTGCTGAAAATTTTAAAATAGATTTTCCAGAATTAATAGTAATGGAAACCGGAGGCATGAAAGGCCGCAAAAAGGAAATAACTCGTTATGAAATACATAGCATTTTACAAAATGGTTTTGGGGTAAATAAAATTCATTCAGAATATGGTATGACTGAACTGTTAAGCCAAGCATACAGTTATGGAAATGGGCTTTTTGAATGCCCCAATTGGATGCAAATAAAAATTTCGGATAATACCGACCCTTTTTGTTTTGTGAATGAAAACAAAAGTGGTGTTTTAAATGTAATTGATTTAGCTAATATTAACTCGTGCTGTTTTATTCAAACACAAGATATTGGAAGAATGAATAGTAAAAACCAGTTTGAAGTACTTGGCAGACTTGATTTTAGCGATGTAAGAGGATGCAGTTTGTTAACAGTTTAAATTTTGATTTAGTAGCCACAGATTGCACTGAATTATATTGATAGCTCTGCGTTTTTCTGCGTTATCTGCGGGAAATTTAGTCAGATTAAAAGATGTAGTTTGTTAACAGTTTAAATTTTATAAAAATTGTTGAACTTATATCGTAGCAAATGTTATTTTCGCAACAAATAAATAAAAACATATAAATAAATGGCAGAAGTTATACGCATGCCCAAGATGAGCGATACAATGACAGAAGGATTTATTGTTTCTTGGCTTAAAAATGTGGGCGATGACATAAAACCGGGAGATATTTTGGCTGAGGTAGAAACCGATAAAGCCACCATGGAATTAGAAAATTTTGTTAAAGGCACTTTGCTTCATATTGGTATTCCTGCCGGTGGCAGTGTTCCTGTTGATGCTTTAATTGCTATTGTTGGTCAAAAAGGCGAAGATATTTCGGCTTTACTAAGCGGTGCTAGTGCTGCTGCTCCGGCAAAAGCTGAAGAAGCTAAGCCTGAAACAACTACTCAAAACATTACTGCGAATGTTGAAACAAGCGCAGTTCATAGTTCAAATAATGAAGATGGTCGTGTAAAAGCATCGCCATTGGCTAAAAAAATAGCAGAAGAAAAAGGTATTTCGTTAAACCAAATTGCTGGCAGTGGCGATGGTGGACGTATTGTTAAACGCGATGTAGAAACATTTACTCCTGCTAAAACTGCTGCAACTACTAGTAGCGCTCCTGCTATTAATATTCCTGCTGTGGTAGGAACCGAAAGCTACGATGAAGTTCCAGTTTCGCAAATGCGCAAAGTAATTGCTCGTAGATTAAGCGATAGTTTATTTACTGCTCCACATTTTTTCCTAACTATGGAAATAAACATGGATAAAGTAAATGAAGCACGCAAAACCATTAATGCTGACGGAAATGTAAAAATATCGGTTAACGATTTTATAGTAAAAGCAGTAGCTGGCGCTTTACGCAAAAACCCTCAAGTTAACTCTAGTTGGTTAGGCGATAAAGTTAGATACAACCACCATATTCATGTTGGAATTGCGGTAGCAATTGAAGATGGTTTGATAGTTCCAGTTGTAAAATTTGCTGATAATAAATCGCTTTCTCACATTAGCGCTGAAGTAAAACAATTGGCAGATAAAGCTAAAAACAAAAAATTACAACCTAATGAATTTGAAGGAAATACCTTTACTATTTCAAATTTAGGAATGTTTGGAATAGACCAATTTACGGCTATTATTAATCCACCTGATGCTTGTATTTTAGCAGTAGGCGGAAGTAAGGAAACTGTAATTGTTGAAAAGGGCCAAATGAAAGTAGCTACCGTTATGAAAGTAACTTTAAGCTGCGACCACAGAGTGGTAGATGGAGCTGTTGGAGCTTCGTTCTTAAAAACATTGAAAGAATTACTTGAAAATCCAATTAAATTATTGGTATAAAAACTAAAAAAGCCTCAAAGAAATTTGGGGCTTTTTTGTTAAACAGTAGTAATACATTAAGATCAGACAGTTGAGTTATATAAATAACAAATCCAAATTCAGTGACGTTACACTTGTTACTAAAATCATTTTTGTTAGTGTTATGATAATAAGTCCAATTGTATGGTCAATTGCTTATTTTACTGAAACCTCAACTATAACTTTATTGACTCAAAGTAATTGGTGTTTAACTAAAATATACTACAATAAAATAGAACTCACTCCAAATACCACTGGCTTAAAAATGACAATGAGAGGCTCTGATTGCAAAGAAACATTCAAATTTTATAATAATGGATTAGTTTCATTTCCAGGCTTTAATACACCAAGTTATGAAGCAATTTGGGAAATAAAAGATGATAGTATATTTATTACCGAAAAGGAAATCTCAAAAAACATTTCTTTCGATAAAAATCTAAATGTTGTGCCCAATATTCGTAAAAATGAAGCATCCTTTTATTTGAGAAAATACTCACTTGTTATAAAAAACAACACCATAAAAATGCAATCAGACAGTCTACTAATTGTTGGAAAAGTAATTTTTAATTACTCAATTAGTCATGATCGAAATGACTAAAATAATTCCATCAATTCAAAATCAATTTTTCGTTATAAACCAATCCTTCTTTGCTTTTGATTACCAATAAACCCAAATTATGCATTAGAAAAGATATAAGGAGCAGTTGTTTTAGGTACCGTATCAAAAAGAGCATCCAGCCACCTTCGTTTTTCTCCTGTTGCACAAATTTTCAAAGTGGTAAT
>JAIXSO010000021.1 GCA_027484685.1 Bacteroidota bacterium | reverse complement strand
GCGGCATATAATTTTAGTTGTCGCAAGTTTCAAAATTCAAAGATTAATTCTAGATTCTAAATCTTTCGTTATAAACATCAATGTTGTTAAATTGTATTGTTTCGTACAACCGTGTTTTCCAAACCGCACTTCATTACTATTAGCATTTGCAATGCAAAAAAACAGCAATACTTTTAATAAACTTACCTTATGTTAGGCAAAGTAAAAAGCGGATTACAAATCCAAATCATCGGAGTTGTCGGACGCTGAGCTTGTCGAAGCGTAATCGTTGTCAGTTGATAGATATTAGACAATGGACGATTCACACCTTACGTGATTTATTTCTAAGTTTTTAAAAGAAAATCCTGATGCGAAGGCTTCGGGATTTTTTTTGTGAGGGGTGTTGTATAAAAGAATTCCACTGTTAAAAAAATGTATTAAATTTCATTCTAATAAAAAGCTAATATACAATATAATAGACAAACCACTAATTTATTGCTGAAAATAAATTTAAATTAAAAGAATATACCAATATATTTGAAGTAAAAGAAATGGCTAAAGATTTATTTCATAAATACTTGATTAACTTGGGATTCACTGAAGCTGAATTTGCTGGTTTTTTGAGTGAAAATAGCTTTAGTTACTCACCAAATAGTTCAATCCCAGCAATAAATTATTTTCTTGTTGAAAATGAGAAAGAAATTATTCAACTTCAACTTAAATTATGGAATAAAAATATTGATAATGTTTTTATAGCAGTTGGAAAAGAGAAAACCTACATTGTTGATTGCAAGAAAAAACCTCAAAGTGATGTAATTCCAAAGATTGAATCCTTCAATTATGGAGTTAATAGTAAAGGATTTGAAAACATAAACATTGACTTAATTTCAAAAAGCTATATTGATTCTTCTTACTTTTACCAGTTTGTTCAACAAAAACAACGTATAAAAAAAGAAGTTGATAAAGATTTACTTTTAAATCTTATAGCTTTGAGGAATGATATGCTTGACAAAGGGAACGAACAGGTAGTTCATTTAATTATTTTAAGGTGTTTATTCGTAAAATATTTAGAAGATAGAGGGATTTTTGCATCAAATTACTTATCCGAAATATTGGCAAGTAAATCACCTAATAAGCTGACAGAAGCATTTGAAGAAGTATGCAAAATTAATGGAGATGTTTTTGGAGGAAATAGATTAACAGTTGATAATATCCGTTTAGATTACTTAGATAAATTGCATTTATTCTTTACTGCAGATTATCAAAGCGGACAAAACACCTTATTTCCTTACCAATTCAATAATATTCCTATTCAGCTAATTAGCCATGTATACGAAGCATTCTTAACCAATAATACCAAAAAGGGTAAGGGGGTTTATTATACTCCTTCATTTATGGTAAACTTTATGCTTTCTCAAACTTTAAAACAAAAAATAAGAGAAAACCCTTATCTAACAGTTTTTGATCCAGCAGTAGGTTCGGCTGCATTTCTTGTTGAAAGTTTTAAAATAATTAGAGATGCTCAAGCAAATAGGTTAGGAAAAAGTAATTTATCATACGATGAAAAGATGCTCATATTGCAAAACCAATTATGGGGGATTGATGTTGACAGAGACGCTTTACAAATTTCAGCATTTAGTTTGTATTTAGTATTGCTTGAAGAAGAATCTGCTGAGTTTATTCGTGAAAGAATAAAGAAATCTCATCCAATACTTCCTAGTCTTATTGGGAGTAATTTAATAAAAGCAAATACACTCATTGATTTTATTTTTGAAGGACGGAAATTTGATTTTATAGTTTCAAATCCACCTTGGGGCTCAGTTCCTACAGAAGATATAGAAGAGAATATTGCAGAACGAGCAGCAATTGATAATAAATCGGGAGCCTATCCTGAATATAATGAAGTAAGGGACTACGAGCGTTCACAAGCATTCCTAAGAAGAATTGAAAGATGGCAAAAACCTGAAACTACTATAGTAATGGTAGTTAAGAATTCTATATTTTTAAACGATAAAGCTGTTGATTTTAGAAAACAATTTATTTCAAAAAACAGACTTGAAACTTTCTATGAACTATCTGATTACAATAAAATTCTTTTTAAGAAAAAGGTATTCAACTCACCAAAAGTAAATATTGAAATAGGAGCAAGTGAACCTTGTGCTATTGTTATTTTTAAACCGAATGCAGATAACTCAGATTACAAAATCAATTACATTGCTCCAAAGCTGACAACACTTGCTGAACATTTTGAAATTATTCAATATACAAGCAATGAATCGTTTTTTGTTGATAAATCTGAGTTTTTAAAGGATGATTTACTTTGGAGAGTATTAGTTAAGGGGGATACAGAAACATTTCAATTGGTAAATAAGCTTTCTAATCAAAAAAATCTTACTGTTGACTCTAGGGTCGGCTTTCAACCAAGTAAAATTGAAGAAATTTATGAGAATCCCCATTTTATAGAATTAATTGAACCAAATGATTTTATTCGCTATAGATTAATAACCAAAACATTATCTCTATTCAATTGGAATCAGAAAGTTCGAAGGAGAACTGAATTTAGTGTATTTCAAGGAAATAGATTGATATTTCCTGTTCGTCCATTAAAGAAAGATAATTTTCTAATAAAAGGTATTTTATTAGAAAATGAGATACTTCATAAAGACAACATTATCTCCATCAAACTTAAAAAAGCAGAAAGAGAAGAAATCCAAATGGAAAAAGCATATTTAGGCTTGTTGAATTCTAAATTATTTAGTTATTTTCTATTTCAAATTTCCTCACAATGGGGAGTAGGCGATGGAAAAAGGGAATCAATTCGTAATGTTGATACACAAAAATTACCTTTCAAGGAAATTAATAGTGAACTGCTAGAAAAAATAAAAAAAATTGTTTCTACACTTGAAAATAAAGACAGTTCAAAAGAATTGGAACAGGAATTAAATGAGGTTTTATTTAACGCTTACTACTTAACCGATTATGAAAAAGAAATCATCAACGAGTTCTACCAGATAAAAGTTGAAAGAGCAAACGAAAAATTAAAATTTGTTCAGCCAAGAGATATACAGGTTTATTTTGAAGCCTTCAAAGATATGTTTGAGCTCATTTTATCTTCCAATCATAAGCTAAATGCTTCTTATAGTATATCGCCTAATATTGGAGCAATAATAAAAATTTCAATAGTTGAAGAGAATTCAGAGAAAGAGATTGAGCAGGATAATACTATGCAAGTATTGCAATTTGTAAAAACCAAACAGATTAGTGAGACAGAAAAACTATTGAAGGAAGAAAAAATAAAATTATATGAACCAACTCATTTTTATCTTATAAAAAGTAACCAGTTTAAAGACTGGACCAAACGCCAAGCATATAAAGATGCTAAAGAAGAAATTGATTTATTACTCTCAAACCTACCTGATACAAATGAGTAAGAAAAATCAATTTGTACAGTTTGGATTAGGACTTTTAAGGTATCAATCAAAACTCGATTTGATCGAAAACCTTTTCATTAAATCAATTTACGATTCATATCTAAGAATCGATAAAGTGCAAGGCTCTGAGAATGAAATTCGAGATCGATTCATAAGAGATTTCTACTTTGAAAGCAACTTGCTGAAAGGTTTAATCCAAAGTAATATTGTTTTTGTCAATAAAGAAAGATGGGTCTTTAAGAATAATAATGAACAAGGTAGAACAGATTTATCTTTTGCCATTTCCGGGTTTGAATTTGTAATGGAATGTAAGAGGTTAAAAAATGTTAGTTCTCAATACATTGATGAAGGATTATATCGTTTTATCAATAAAGAATACTCCGAGAATGAAACCTATTCAGGAATGATGGGATTTGTTGTTGGTGGCAATATTAAAAGCATTTGTTCGTCTTTATTGGAGAAATGTAAGCAAGTAAATTATTGTGAAAGTGAATTTGTTCGTTCAAAAGTTAATACTTCCGAAACTTCTTTTATTACCTCACATAATCGTGAAAATAAAGAGGTAATTCATATCTACCATTTGTTTTTAGAGTTTAGTATGGAATAAGAATAATAAGCCAAAATTTTTATTGACTAAATTAGGGTTTACTTTCAGAGTTCATTTACCCGAGGTTTATGTTTTCACCAACCTTAACTAAACTGGTCGGTGAAAACTAAGATAAAAAAAACATTCTAGGTAAAAACAAATAAAACTTAAATTGATATGTTGACATATAACGAACTTATACAGCTAAGGGATAAATTGGCAAATGGCGAAATTGAATTAGAATTAGCTAAAGCAGCATATTGGAATAGTTTTGAAGAAGGGCAACGATCTTGGCATACAAAAGACTGGAAAGAAAGAAGGGCTAAATTCATTAAAGACAAATGTGAAATATGTAGCAGCAAAGATATGTTAACACTTCAGCATTTTTCTCACCCTAGAAAACTCTTCGAATATTCAAAAGACATAACTAGCGCATACACTAAAGATTATATCCAAACTAATCCTGACATTGATAGAAGTGAGTTTAGTAATCACATTCTAAAAAATTATGATTATAACCCCATTCCTTTGTGTCCCAATTGTAAGAGTAGAAACCCTAACAAAAGAATGAGAAAAGTCCCTCAATATCTTTGCACAGCATGTCGGCACGAATTTGATAACCCAGTTTACAAATCCGTTGATGAGCTTATTTCAACTTTTTATGAAAATGAAGAAGCAACAGAAGTTCGAGATAAATGCTTTGTATCAAATGATAAATGGAGAAATAAAAATAACTTATCAAATATTAGGTATTGGCTGCAGAGAGAACAGGTAAAGCATAAAAACGTTGAAACGATTACTAAAGAGTCGTTTTTGCTTTATTTAAATGATAACATTAAATATCTTTCCTTTGAGGACACAATAACTGCTTGTAAAAAATGTGCATTTAACTTTGATATAAAAAACATGGAACTATGTCCAAAATGCAAAGAAAATTATAAAGGTATTCAATATGCAACCTGCATTCAGTGTTTGCCTGAAGAGAAGCAGAATGCTGCACGAGAAAAAATTGAATTTGGAAAAGGGTTGCAAGCTATGCATGAAAGGTTAGGAATAGACTAAATGTGACACTATCCGAGGACTATTGTTATCGCTAATGAAAAACAATCAGTTAAAGCCAAGGAGATGCTTGCAGCATGACTTGTTTTTTTGTTTTAAATTATTGCTTTCAATTAGATTACTAAAATAGTTTGTGAAAATTCCGACAATCGGGAAAAAACCTCCTTTAACTTCCAAATTTTAACTCCCCTCCCATTCGCGTTAGGGATAGCAGTGGAAATCCTTTTTTTGTGTTAGGCTTTGGGTTGGGTAAAAAAGATTGGAACGAATAGCCCGCTCGAACGCCCCCACTGTTCGTAGTCTTATTAGCAAGGCATTAGCGTTGCTGACTACGAATTAATAAATGAAAAAGAGTTTGTAACTCGTTCGAATTAGCCCATGTCAGAGTTCGATAGCTATCTGACACTACATTTCATTACAAATCCATAGAGCGCTTCACTAAATTTAAAGATGGTAGCACCTCACCTCACAAGAAGCAAAAGTCGCGTTAACAAACGTAAACTTTAATATATTATAGGTTTTGACCATGGTTCTATGCATTCTATATTTGAAATAAAACTGTCTTTTACTAGATAAGGATGCTTAAAATAATAGTCATTACATGAGGTAATTTGTCCTATATATCTGCTTATTTTTGTAATATTTCTAATATTCCCACATTTATCATATTGAAACACTTATTTTTGCAATTCAAAACTCGACTTCAGTCTATTTTCATTTATACTCACAGGTTTATAATATAAAATTATATAATTAATTTTATTATCTGCATAAAAAACTGTGTCCGAACGAAAGAATGCAATACTGCTTATAGGCAAATGATTAGTGTTGTTTATTAGCGTATCTAACGAAAAAACAATTGTGCTTATTCCGAAGAATAAAATAAATGTAAGAATATTTCTACTCATTTTATCTTTGCTACTTGTTAATATGATTGCCTTTTTGGTTACTTTTCAAATATAATTTTTTCTTATCAATCCAAATCATCAAAAGAAGTTTGTACCCACTATTCGTAGTCCTGTGAGCAAGGCAGTGGGGTTGCGATAGCTATCGGACACTACATTTCATTACAAATACATAGAGCGCTTCGCTAACTTTAAAGATAGTAAAGGTTAAAAAATCAAAACTAATGAACCTCTAATTAACCACTAACTTTATTACTTTTTGAGCTTGTTGCGAATTAATCTTTACAAAATAAATTCCTTGTTCTAGTGCTAAGTTTATGTCAACTATATTTTGTGAAAACAATATTTGATTTTTAAACACAGTTTGTCCCGAAATA
Source organism: Bacteroidota bacterium (assembly GCA_027484685.1). Lineage (GTDB taxonomy): Bacteria > Bacteroidota > Bacteroidia > UKL13-3 > UKL13-3 > JAAFJM01. The sequence continues at coordinate 59,767 of JAIXSO010000021.1, read as the reverse complement.
TTTGTTATTTCCATATCTAAATTTTGTTTCGATTGGTTATTTATTTGTATCAAACCATTGGTTGGATTAGGCGAAAGAGTAACCGCATCCAATACATTTTGTTCTAATAAACCCACTGTACCATCTTGTATTACTACTAAAGATTTTGTAATTGAACCAGCAGTAACATTTATATAAGACAGCCTTTTAGGCCCTGAATTATTGGCTAGAACCGAAATTACTGTAGCACTATTACCTTTACCAGAATTTGGACTTAACGATAACCAAGAATCGGCAGGGCTGCCAACCCAACTGGTATTGGTATTTACAAATATAGTTCTTGAAAAAGTGGTTAAGTTAAATCTAAGTGTATCAACCGAAAATTGAAGGGTTTCGGGCAATACTTGAATTATTTTACTAGTGGTATCGCTTACACATCCTAACACATTTGTTTCAATTACTTCCACTTTATTTGGACCAAAATTTTTCCATAAAACTGGCAATAAATTGCTTTTACTTATCGAATCTTGATTCATATTATTTACAAACCAACGGTAAGTTGAACCACTATTTGGGTTCACACTATAAATTACTGTGGTATTATTAATTGGCGATACATTAGATAAAATATCGAGTATTACTGGCTTTGGTGTAGCATTAAATGTTATAGCATTTGATTCATTTCTACAACTAGGATAATTGGTTAAAACCAAGCTATACGTTCCACTACTTGTTACATTTAAAACTGAATCGGTAGCATTGAGTATAGAATTACCATTTTTATACCATTGGTAATTATAAATGCTAGCAGTTGTTGGAAATAATAAAGCAGATTTTCCTTCACAAATATTGAGCGAATCGAGTGTGGTAATAGTTGCATTTATGGTATTAGCACACATTTTATTAAATGAGTATACCATCATTTTACGATCATTAAATTCACTACCCACAAACAACGATTTGGATGAAAAAGTTAAATCATTCACATCAATATCTAAATCAGGATTCCAATTATCTAATAGACCAGAATACAAATTTACCGCACCCAATTTATTTCTGGTTTGTCCGCCTAATTGATTAAATGAACCACCAATATAAGCCAAACTATCGTTAAAAACAATGCTATTTACACTGCCATTAGCAGTTGGATTCCAACCATTTGCCAAACTTGTTATGGGTGATATTGCAGCTAATTTAAACCTATCTAAAGCACCAATGGCGGTGAAATCGCCACCCACAAATAATATATTATTTTTTTGAGTTATTGTTCTTACTGAACCATTTGCATCGGGGTTCCAAGTATTGATATTATGAGTTAATAAATTGAAAGCTGCCAAGTTATTCCGGCTTTGAGAACCAATAGTTGTAAACTGACCTGCTACATATAAATTGTTATTATAAATAACCATATCGTTTACTGAATTGTTTACATTTGGATTCCAAGCTAGTTTGGTTAAGGTAGAAATGGTAAATGCTGCCAACCTATTTTGAGTGGTACTATTAATTTGTGTAAATTCTCCTCCTATATAAATGGTATCGTTAAAAATTGCCATGGTATTGATGGTGTTATTAAACCTATAAGGCCATGCAGTAACTACATTAGTTAAAATGTTGATAGCACAAATATCTTCGGCCGAAGTTCCATTAATGCCCGAAAAATTACCCCCTATAAAAAGTTGTTCGTTTTTTAAAATGAGTGTTTTTATTTCGGCACTTGATGTTCCGCCTATGCTATTTAATTTCCAATTGGTTAATTGCCCATTATTGGTATTATAAACAGCTAAATGTTCTCTTGTTTTACCACCTACACTGTTAAATGTGCCACCAACAAACAAACCTTTTGAAGACACAGCTAAACAAAAAACGGTATCATCAGCACTATAATCGTAAATTAACGATCTATTATTGGTTAAATCGAATGAAGCAATTGATTTGCGGTTTACACCAGCAATAGTATTAAATGATCCACCAACATAAACCATGGTATTGGTTAATGCCAATGCATAAACTTTACCATCGGGCATTGGGTTCCAACTTAAAGCCCTACTGGTAGATAAATTAATGGCGGCCAAATTATAAGATGCTTGTCCGCCAATATTATTAAACTGCCCACCAGCATACATTATACCATTGTTAATTGCTAAACAAAAAACAACGTTATCTGCATCTGCATTCCAAGTGGTGGCTTTTCCATCAGTTAAATTCAATGCTGCAATATTGTTTCGGGCTTGTGTGCCAATTCTACTAAAACTTCCACCAACATAGGCTATATTTCCGCTAATAACAATGGTAAAAACCTTATCATTTGCATCGGGATTCCAAGCCTGTAAGCTGCCATCGAACAATGAAAATGCAGCTGCATAACGCCTATTTTCGTTATTGGCTATATTAAAATTTCCTCCTACGTATAAGATATTTGCATTAACTGCAATGGTGTAAACTTCATTGTTTATCGCAATAGGTAAACTATTTAATTCACCTGTTAGCAAATTAATGGAAGCTACTTTATTACATAATTTTCCAGCTGCAATTAAAAAATTACCACCTACATAAATTGAATTTGTGTTCGCAGACACAGTAAATACTTCAGCATCGGTTTCTGTTGCAAAGTTAAGTTTAGCACCAGTAGTTAAATTGTATGCCTCAACACGACCTAAAACAATGGTACCTGAGGAACCTGCATCTGTATTTATACCTCCAGCGTAAATGGTATTGCCAACGATAGACATGGACAAAACATTTAATGTAGTTGCTTTGGGGCTCCATGATGTTTGCTGTCCTGTACTTGTATTAAAAGCAGATAACCCTTCAACACCTCCAACAAATACCGTATTCTGGTGAACCAATAATGATCTTACATTTGAGAAATAAGTGGGACTCCAATTAGTTAAACTTCCATTTAAGGTATCTAAACTGGCTAAATATCGTTTTGGAGTATTGTTAACCATTAAAAATGGACCACCAATTATAATTGAATTATTTGTAGCTGATATGGCATTAATTGTATTGTCTACAATTGGATTCCATGAATTTAAAGTACCTGACTCTAAATTAAAACTAGCCAATCTCCCTCTTCCTAAATTGTTTATTGCAGAAAAATTCCCACCAACGTATAAGGTATTTCCTAAAAGTGTCATGGTATTGATAATGCCATTTACATTTGGATTCCAATTAGAAATTTCTTGGCTTAAAACATCAATAGCGGCAAGCCTATTTCTGACAATACCTCCAATTGTTAAAGCACTTCCACCCACATACAATTGGTTATTATTTGATAACAAAACATTGATTGAACCTAAATAGGGAATTCTATCCTTATCAATTATTCCATTTGCTAAATTAATTTTACAAATAGTACCACCGGCAATTGTTCTTCCTGCCAAATACAAATCATTGTTTTGAATATGAAGTTCATCAAAAAAGGTAAAATCGGAAATATTTAAACTATTAGCTAAGCCTGAAATTTTATTAATGCCTGCAAATATTTTACGCGAAAGGGAACCAATTGAAGCAAAGGAGCCACCCACATAAACTATGCTATCTTTTACAGCTATTGATTTGATACTAGCATTTGCTGAAGGGTTCCAACTAGTCATCAGATTTGAGATGATATTTATTTCGGCTAGGTAATTTCTTGTAATGCTATTAACAGCGGTAAAATCTCCTGCTATATATAAGCTATTTCCATCCAAAACCATATCGTTAATGGTATTATTGGTTGAAATATTTAAAGCAGTTGCAATACCTGTAACCTTATCAATAGCACCTAAATTATCACGAAAATTGCTACCAACTGTTGTAAATTTTCCTCCTATAAAAAGTGTATTGGCGTTTGATGCCATGCAAGTTACACCAACAGAATTTACATTAGGATTCCAGCTTGTGATGCTTCCATTAGTTATATTAAATGCTACCAAACGATTTCTGTTTTGTCCGTCAATATTGGTAAATAACCCACCAACATATAATATATTGCCATCAAGCAAAAGACTTAATGCTGGAAGATTAGGACTTGGATTCCAATTGGTAACTTTTCCATTTGAATCCAATTGCGCCAAATAATTTCTATTAATATTGCCTATTTTAGTAAAATCGCCTGCAATATACCAACCGCCTTTTCCATCTGAAATAGAGGCCCAAACTTTGCCGTTAGGTTCTTCAAATTTATCAACCGCTGTATTGTTAAATAAATTGAGTAAAGCACCATTCTTTTTAGTTACACCATAGCCCGTAAAATTACCACCAATATACAGCGTATTATTTTTTAAAATGAGTGCATTTACACTAGCGTTAAATCCATTACTACCAAAAGTGGCATTTACATTTCCTAAACTATCAATATGCGCAATTTTATTTCTAACACTATCGCCTATCATGGTAAAATCGCCACCAATATACCAACCACCTTTGCCATCGGGAATAGAAGTTCTTACAGTAGCATTAGGCGTTGGTGCTGTAGTTTTTAATTTTTGAGCATTTAAATCAAAAACGGAACCATAGTTTTTTGTTTCGCCAAAAGTATTGAAATTGCCACCAACATATAATACATTATTTAAAAATGAAATGGAATTAACAGTTCGGTTAAATCCTTTTTTATCAAAAAAATCGGATACATTACCTAGGCTATTGATATGCGCAATTCTATTGCGATTAAACTCACCCACTTTTGTAAATTCACCACCAATAAACCAACCTCCTTTTCCATCAGAAACTGCTGTTTTAATTTTGCCATTGGGTTTTGGAAAAGTAGTATTTATTAAACCCGTATTGTGGTTAATTTCATTGCCAAATGGGCTACTAGGACCCACATAATCAAACTTGCCACCTACATATAAAAGGTTGTTAATAGAATCATTTATAACCGTATTGATTTTTCCATTTGGTTGCCACCAATTGGTTTCAACTTTCAAATTTTGAGCATTGATGTTTAACACAAACACAAGCAGTACTGCAAGCACTAATTTTATTGATTTAAATTCCATCTGAAATGATTGATTAATGTTTATTCGGGTTATTTATTGCGAATAACAATTAAAATTATTTAAAAAACAATTTAAACATCTGTTATCCAATAAAGAATGCCATTATTATAACCATACTTTTACATACAGTTTTGAATATTGTTATTCAATTAGTTTTAAAGTGAAATAATTTTTTTTGCAGCACATTAGATTTTTTGTTATTTAGCTTCAAAAACTACTTTTTATTACAAATACTTGGAGTGTTTTGAAAGCTTTAAATTTAGTAGCGAAATTGAAGCCTGCAACTTTAAAAATTAAATTGTCGTATTTTTTATTCAAAAATGGAATCATAAATTTATTGTGGACTAAAGCAACCAATTAATTAATTTTTATTTTTTACTTTCGCATTGTGTTTTATAGAAGAAAAATAATACTTGCCTTGTTGCAACTTTTTGAAGGGAAATTGGACAAAATACGCCTTCAAAAACTGCTTTTCCTGTTTACAAAAAGGCAAACAAAATCGGAATATGATTTTATTCCTTATAAATTTGGTTGCTATTCCTATTCTGCAAATGCTGATATGACAGCAATGGTTACAAGGGGTTTTTTAACCGAAGATGAAAAGTGGTTTGAAAAGAAAGATAATATAGACTACCTTAAACAGCTAAAACCTGCTGACCTTAAATTTTTGCAAGAAATAAAAACAAACTATGGAAATATGAGTGCAAATGCTTTGATGAAACACACTTATATAAACTTTCCATTTTATGCTATTAAAAGTGAAGTAGCTGAAACTATTTTAACCAAAGTAGAATTAGAAAAAGTAATTAAAGCGCATCCAAAAGGAGATAAAATAGTACTTTTTACTATTGGTTATGAAGGAATTTCGTTGGAAGAATATTTAGTACGTTTAATAAAAAACGATGTAAAGGTTTTAGTAGATGTTCGCTATAATCCATTGAGTATGAAATATGGTTTTAGCAAAAGCCAATTAAAAAAATACTGTTCAAGTTTAGGTATTGAATATATTCATATTCCAGATGTTGGAATACATTCTGACCAACGTCAAGAACTAAACTCGCAAAGCGATTATGATAACTTATTTGTTAACTATAGAGAAAAAAAATTAACTCAAACAAGTAAATCTCAAAACGAAATTTTAAACTTACTAAAACAACACAAACGAATAGCGTTAACTTGTTTTGAAGCCAATATTTGCCAATGCCATAGAAAACACTTAGCTGAAGCAATTGAAACCTTACCCGAGTTCAATTATGAAGTAAAACATATATAAAGTATGGCTTTAACCAAAGTATTAATAACTGTAAAAACATACCCTACACTTTCAGCAAAGTACGATGAACTTGTTTGTACAGCAGGTTTTAAAGAAGATGGTTCTTGGATAAGACTTTATCCAGTTCCTTTCCGTAAAAAATCTTACAACGAACAATACAAAAAATACGATTGGATAGAAGTTGATTTGGTAAAAAATACAAGTGATTTCAGACCTGATAGCTTTAGACCAAAAACACTTGAAAGCGAAATAAAAGTTGTTGGACATATTGATACCAGTAACAATTGGGAACAACGCAAGAAAATTTGCTTAGGGAAAATATATTATAATTTAACTGAACTGATTTCAGAAGCTAAAAACAAAGAAATCTGTACTTCATTAGCTGTTTTCAAACCAACAGAAATTTTAGATTTCACAGCTGAAAAGGTGGAAAGGGAGTGGGATAAAGATAAAATAGCAAGATTGAATCAACTCAACCTTTTTGAAACTAACAAAGAAGGTAAATTTGAAGTGGTGCAAAAGCTACCTTATAAATTCAAATTCCATTTCAAAGACAATCAAGGCTCTGAAAGCCGCATGATGATTGAGGATTGGGAAACAGGACAACTTTACTGGAGACAACTTGCGAAATATGAAGGAGACGAGCAAAAGGCAATTACAGATGTTCGCAAAAAATACTTTGATGACTTTGCCAAAACAAAAGACCTACATTTTTTCTTTGGAACTACTCAAGCTCATCATCATGTTTCGCATAATCCATTTATGATTATTGGAACTTTTCATCCAAAAATAGAATTACAAGGCAAGTTATTTTAAAATCATGATAATTAACAAATAGCTATTTGCTTGAGGTTTTTAACAACCTTTTTCTTAACTAGTCGGTGAAAACACCTACCATGAAAACAATCATTTAAAGCCAAGGAAATGCTTGCAGCATGACTTGGTTTTTTTGTTTGAAATTATTGCTTTTATAAGATTACTAAAATAGTCTGCGAAAACTCCAACCATCGGCAAAAGGCCACCTTTAACTTCTAAATTTTAACTCCCCTCCAATTTCGCGTTAGGGATAGCAGTGGAAATCCTTTTTTGTGCTAGGCTTTGGGTTGGGTAAAAAAGATTGGAACGAATAGCCCGCTCGAACGCCCATGTTATTTGTTGACTGGTTGATTAATTGAATTGTTGATTTGTTGAATGGTTGAATGGTTAATTGGGTTGATTTATTAAATAAGCAATTGACAATAAGCAATGGGCCAAAAGGCAACTTGTAAGAATTAACTTCGAACATCGAAAATCGGAAATCGAACAACGAACATCGAACAACGAATAACGAAAATCGAATAACCAACTCGCAACCCGTAACAAAAACCAACTCGTAACTCGTAACAACGAATAACAAACTCGTAACCCGCAACAGCAACCAACTCGCAACTCGAAATAACTAACATCGAATAAACAAACTGTAAACTAAAAAAATCGCCTATATTTGCGCCTCAAAATTTTGATTAAAATACATGATTGCTTTAACTAATATAGCCTTTGAGTTTGGTGGACGATACCTTTACCGCAATGCAAATTGGCACATAAAACCTAATGAACGTATAGCTTTGGTGGGCCGTAATGGAACCGGAAAGTCTACTTTATTGCGTGTAATTAATGGTGAGTATGGTTTAAGCGAAGGTACCATTAGCAAACCTAAAGACCTGACTATTGGGTTTTTAAATCAAGATAATTTAAGTTTTGAAACGGAAGATACCATTTTAAATGTAACCATGCAGGCTTTTAGTCGCGCGCTGTTTTTGGAAAAAGAAATTGAAGAAATTTTGGCCAAAATGGAAACCGACTATAGCATGGAAATTATTACCAAACTGAGCGATGCCCAAGAGGAATTTGACAGGCTAGATGGTTATAACATGAAACATAAGTGCGAAAAGGTATTAGAAGGACTTGGTTTTACTACTGCTCAGTTACAGCAGCCTTACAAAAAGTTTTCGGGAGGATGGCGTATGCGTGTAATGCTTGCCAAACTTTTATTACAAAATCCTGATTTACTAATGCTGGATGAGCCAACGAATCACTTGGATTTACCTACCATTAAATGGTTAGAGGAATATTTAATTGGTTACCCAGGCACGGTTATAGTGGTAAGTCACGATATGGAATTTTTAGATAAAATGACCAACAAAACCGTAGAAGTAGCTAATCAATCAATATACGAATACAGCGGAAACTATAGTTTTTACTTAGAAGCTAAAGATGAGCGAATGGATTTACAACAACGCCAATTCGATAACCAACAACAATTTATACGTGAGCAAGAACGTTTCATAGCGCGTTTTAAGGCTAAAGCCAGTAAGGCTACTGCTGCTCAAAGTAGGGTTAAAATGTTGGATAAATTAGATAAAATTGAAGCGCCTGAGGATGATAATTCTGCTATCAATATTCAGTTTAGAATTGGTCAGCAAAGTAGCCGTTTGGTTGCCGAAATTAATAATGTTTCTAAATCGTTCCCCGATATTGATATTGTAAAAAATGCCAATGCGCGTATTGAACGTGGCGATAAAATAGCCTTGATTGGTGCTAACGGAAAAGGTAAATCTACCTTATTGCGCATTATTGCTGGTGCTGAAAAATATGAAGGTGAGGCTAAAATTGGTTTTAACGTAAAGGAGGCTTTTTATGCGCAGCATCAATTAGAAAGTTTAGGCCAACAAAACGAAATTTTAGAAGAACTAGCGCACCATGCTACCGATAGACCAGAAACTGAATTAAGAACAGTTTTGGGTTGTTTTTTATTTGCGGGTGATGATGTGTTTAAAAAAATAAAAGTACTGAGTGGAGGTGAAAAAGCACGTGTGGCATTGGCTAAAACGTTACTAACCGAAGCTAATTTTTTATTGCTAGATGAGCCTACCAATCACTTGGATATGCGAAGCATTAATATATTAAGCCAAGCATTACAAGCTTATGAAGGAACTTTTATTACGGTAAGTCACGATAGGCATTTTATAAGCCAAATAGCTAATAAAATTTGGTATATAGAAAACTTAGAATTGAAAGAATATCCAGGAACTTACGCTGAATACGAAGAATGGCGCTTAAAAAACGAAGCATTGAATTTGGCAGCCAATAAAGATGCTGCAAAAGCACCTAAAAAAGCTGAACCTGCTCCAGTAGCTAAGCCAGTTGAAGTAAAAACTGTGGTTAATGATAACAAACCCAAGTTAAGCAATAACCAAATTCAAAAAATTAAAACCGATTTTGAACAAGCCGAAAAGCAGTTGGAAAAACTAAAACAACAGTTAACAGCGGTAGAGGAAAGTTTTGCAAAACCTGAAGTAGCAAGTAATGCAGCCGAGTTAAATAAAAAACAATTGGAATTAAGTGTTTTGAAAAAACAAATTGCGGAGCAAGAAAACATTTACGAAAGGGCTTTTGAAGCCATGATGGAATTGGAATCGTAATATTATTTCAAGTATATTAATACCCAAAGCACCAATACAAAAAGTTTATTAAATTTTGTATTGGTGTTTTTTTTTGCCTTATTCAACTCCTTTGGAGTTTGGTTAATTAAATAACCATCCGTTACACCGAGTTGCACCCGGTGCTATTCAAATTAAACTCCTTCGGAGTTTGGTTTTTTACAGAAAATTAAATTTGTGGTTTAAAATAGAATCAAAATGATTGGCAATTGACCACCAATCAAAACTCCGAAGGAGTTAAATAACAATAGCCCTGCATGAAATGCAGGGTTATAAAACAAACCCACAACAACAACTCCAAAGGTGTTGAATAACAATTGATAATGATTTTAATTTTCGTAATTACTATCAAATTTTAAATCTAACAACTTCTTATCAATCCAATCTTCAAAAATATTGGAGTAAATGGTGTTGTTTCTGTATTTAAGTTTTAGCCTGCATATTGCTTTGTAATCGCCTCTTTTACGCATTAATTTGCCAAGCAATAAATGTTTAGGAGGTAAAACTATATATTGATAACCATTACCACACGATATTTTAAATGGTTTTTCAATATCAACCCAATCGCCTTTTGCATTGATAGCTTGTAAGTATAGGTTATGTATACCCATTTTACCTTCGCCAACATATATTAATGAGTCGCTTAAATTTTCAATAAAAAAAGGAAAAGCTGCATTGCAATAAACCGAGTCTATTTGCGCTAAATCATCATTTAAATCGTAATGTTTATATTGTATATCAATGCTAGTTTTAAAATTGGTATCTACTTTAATGGAAATATTTTTTTCGTTAGCCAAATAAATTTCCATTTTTTTATCCAAATACAAAAAATCGTCATATTGAAAAGGCTCGCGTTTTAAATAAAAAGTATCTGCCTTTTTGCCAATATAATAGACCGGAAAATAACCACTTTGTATATATTCAGAATTATAGTTTTCAAAATTATTGGTCAATAAGGTGGAATCTATCAACACTATTTTGCCATTGGTTTGAATATTTACTTGAATGTCTTGGTCGTTACATGAAACAAATACAATCAATAGCAATACAATAATTAAACAATTTTTAGCCATTACAACTCCAATCGCTTAATAATATTACCCCAATTATAAGTTTGGTAAAACTGATTGGGAATATTGGTTAAAGGCGCATCACACGTTTTGATAATAGCTTGCGCAAATATGTTCACATCATTATCAGGAACTATAATTAACTTATTGCCACAAACACTTTTCTCAATTCCAATGGCCCCACTTTCGGTTGAAACTAAATTGGCATTTCTTGCCAAAGCATCAATGGCTTTGGTTTTAACGCCACCACCTGTTATAACAGGATTTAACACCACTTTAGCTGCATCAATGTATTCATTCAAATTTTCAACAAATCCCGCATAAATAATACTTGGATTGGCTTTGATTTTTTGCTCAATGGTTAATGGCAAATTTTTACCACAAACCACTATTTTATAATGAAACTGCGGATGTTTTTGCAAGGCAGGTTGCAATTTTTCTAATAAGTATAAAACGGCATCATTATTAGGTTTGTAACCCATGGTGCCATAAAATAACAATATATTTTCTTCTGGTTTGATGAGATGGCGTTGTTTTACATTGTCAACTGCATTTGCTTCTTTTAAAGGAATTTGTGCTAAATCAATGCCATAAGGAATTACTTGTGTTTTATTAACAGCTAATTGAAAAACCTCCACCGCCTTTTGCCTGTCTTCTTCTGTTAAAAAAAACACTTTATCTGCTGTGTTATAAGTCCATTTTTCGTAGTAAAATAATAGTTTCCACCAAGTTTTACCAATGCTTTTAAACCTTAAATGTTCAATATTATGAGCCCTGATGTATATTTTTTTATCGGTAAATATTTTCAACAACCATAGTAACCAACCATACCAAGTTTGCTCAAAAAAAAGTAAGTCAATGTGTTTTTCTTTGATTAACTTTTTAATGGTAAAAAAAACAAAAATATTGATATACCTACTTGGCTTAAAGGGCATTTTAGCCAATAGTTCAAAATTAGGTTTACTAAATTTTTCGCTATAAGGTTCCACTGTAAATACGGTAACTTCATTGGTTTTAGCCAACTCATTGTGCAGCCCAAAAGTGCAAATTTCTCCACCTGTGGTAGCGGGTAAAAAAGGATAAGATACAATGGCAAGCACATTCATAGTGGCCAAAAATACTTTATTTTAAATATTTATAGTAGCTTTTAATTCAACTAAAGGAAAACTATGGTGCTATTGAAACATTTAAAGAATTTTTATGTGGCACCATAATCAAAACTAACAAAGGTTTTTTCTCTCAAAAAACATAGAACCTTTGTTGTTTTGATATATTATTGCAAACTTTTTATTTTAAGCATTTTACCAAACATGACCATCAAAGTTAAAGACCTACAATTTGAGCCATTTATTAGCCACCACAGCATTGAAGCCCGCGTTATTGAGTTGGCAAACAGATTAACTGTTGATTTTCATGGCAAAAATCCGTTGTTTTTATCGGTATTGAATGGTTCGTTTATGTTTACGTCCGATTTAATGAAAGCGTTTCTTTCGCCTTGCGAAATTTCGTTTATAAAATTAGCAAGTTACCAAGGTACAGAAAGTACAGGCCAAGTTCAAACCCTTATTGGGCTAAATAATAGCATTGAAAATCGCCATGTAATTATTATAGAAGACATAGTAGATACAGGCAATACCGTAAAAAAAATATTAGAATTGGTAAAAGACCATAAACCTGCAAGTATCCAAATATTAACTTTACTTTTTAAACCCGAAGCTTTTAAAGAGGATTTTGAAATTGATTATGTTGGCTTTGAAATTGAAAACAAATTTGTGGTTGGTTATGGCTTGGATTACGATGGCTATGGCCGAAACTTGGATCAGATTTATGTGGTGGTTTAGTTGTTAGATGGTTGGATTGCTGAATTGTTTAATTGTTGAATTGTTAGATTGTTGGATTGCTGGACTGTTTCCTTAATCAACTCATAAACCTATTAACTTATTAACCAATCAACTCGTAAACACGCAACCCGTCAACCTATAAACTCGTTAACCAATCAACTTATTAACTCACAAACCCGTAAACTCGTCAACTCGCAAACATAATCAACCCACAAACTCACCAAACTAATTAACTTTCAAAATCATGGGGCTTTTACTTACCTTTGGCGCTTTATAAATTTGGTTGGCTATGGGGTCAGCTAATCTTCAACAAACAAAAATTACATGAATCAAAAATTACATCGCCCTTTAGTTAATGAAGTGGTTACTAACTTAAATGTTATATTCAATCAAAAAAAATATGCTGATAAAGTAATAGAACAAAGTTTACGCAAAAACCATACTTGGGGTGCACGCGACAGGGCTTTTATTGCCGAAAACACCTACGATATTGTGCGTTGGATACGTTTGTATCAATTTTGTTTAACTGGTCATGAAGACATGCGCCCTTTAAAACAACATCAAATGTTTGCTATTTTAGCCATTCATTTTATGATTAAAGGAGTTGATTTACCAGCTTGGCCTGAGTTTGATGGCATCAATTACCACGTGGTAATGCAGCGCAGACAACAAGCACTTGATATTCCTAAAATTAATCAATCGGTACCTAATTGGTTAGATAATATGGGTATGGCAGAGTTAGGTGAAAACTGGCAAACAGAAATGACTGCTTTAAACCAAAAAGCACCTTTTGTAATTAGGATAAATACTTTAAAATCCACCAAAAGAGAATTAGTTAAAAACCTAACCGATTTAAAAGTAGAAACAGAAGAAATAGCAGGATACCCAGATGCTTTGTTGGTTTTAAACAAAACTAATTTATTTAAAACCGAAATTTTTAAAGAAGGACATTTTGAAGTGCAAGATGCTTCGAGCCAAAAAGTAGCCGCTTTTTTAGATTTGAATGAACCTAATATGCGTGTAATTGATGCATGTGCGGGTGCAGGAGGAAAAAGTTTACATGTAGCTGCATTGATGCAAAACAAAGGTAAACTGATTAGCATGGATGTGGAGCAATGGAAGTTAGATGAATTGCGCAAACGTGCACGCAGAGCGGGTGTAAGCAATGTAGAAACACGTTTGATTGAAGCCAATACAGTGAATGAATTAAAAGACTTTGCCGATAGGTTATTGATTGATGCGCCTTGCAGCGGTTTAGGTGTATTAAAACGTAACCCCGATGCTAAATGGAAACTACAAGCTGATTTTATTGAAAATATCAAAAAAACACAGCAAGAAATTTTAGATAAATACCATGTAATGGTAAAAAAAGGCGGAAAAATGTTGTACGTAACTTGCAGCATTATGCCTAGCGAAAACCAAAATCAAGTAGCTACATTTTTGGCCAATAACACCCATTTTACTCTAGAAAAAGAAGAAATAGTATTGCCATCAGCAACTGGATTTGATGGTTTTTACATGGCTTTAATGGTAAAAGGATAGTTTCTTATTATTGCCTAATATTTTATTTTGAATAACGCTATGAACGATAAAATTTTCTCCATTAGCAAAAAACTATTTTGCGTTTTAGTCAGTTTTATTTTTATACCTGTTTACAGCATTGCACAGGATAGCGAAAGTTCATTCATTGATGCATATCTATTAAAATTGATAAAAGAAAAGCATGTCAAATCAGTAAAAGAAATTGAAGTTAAAGATTCAACTGAAAAAGTATTAAAAACTCGCTGGTTCAATGAGTCTGGCTTAGAAACAATTACCCAAATATCAAACTATGAAACTCAAGTAAATTATTACAATAACGGTAAAATAACAAAACAAATCACGTATTCAACTGTAAGTTTGGCAGATACCTCTAATGCAAAACATGTTATTTCTAATTTGTATAATTCGCTAGGACAAATTATTAATAGAAAGTATTTTATAGATGGGAAATTAGAAAACTCTAAATCGACTAATTATTGTATAAATGACACTTGTTACTTTACTGAAAATTTTTATGAAAATGAAAAAATAATTTCAGGAACTAGAACTGTTCAAAGCAAGAAGCTCAAAATAACTAATGAAATCAGGTACCATAAGAATAATTTAATTAAGGAAATTACAAGTTATTACAGCAAATACAATGAACTTGGTCAACCTACAGAAGATGGAGATTTACTTTACGATGATGGAATTAAAGAGTTTATAGATAATTACCCCGGCAATAAAAATACTAAAGCCTATTTTGTATTTATGAATCAAGATTCATTAAACAAAATGATACTTTCAGGTATCATAAAACCTACATTTTTTCCTAAAGTAATTTATAGTTATGTTGAAAATAAATTAGTCTCGGTAGAGGATGAATTGAATTATTATAAAATGCAAATTGTTTATGATAATTTTGGTTTACCAAAAGAAGTCTCACAAAAACATTTAGATGAAGAACTGAATACCAAAACTTTATATTTGTATGATGAAAACAATCTACCAAAAGAAGTACAAGTATATAATAGCCAAAATAAAATAATTAGTAAACGTTTATTTAAATATACTTTTTAAGATGACTAACATTTAGTTTTCAATAATAATTTGATATTTTGTGGTGGTAATTTATAAACTAACATTGAACGATGAGTAATAAAATTTTATTAATTAATATGAAACTATTATTGGTTTTAGTCAGTGTTATTTTTACGCATGCTTATGGTAATGTTCAGGAAAATGAAGATACCTTTCCAGACACACTTTTAGTAAGGCTAGCAAAAGAAAAACGCGTAAAATCAATTAAGGAAATTGATGTTCAAAATACAAAACAATATTTATTACAAACCCGTTGGTTTAATGATTTAGGACTTGAGGTAATCACTCAAAATGAAGGTAATAAACATACCTACGTTCAAATTTATAATAAAGAAAGAATTGTTAAACAAATAATATATTCAACTATCAACTTAGCCGATACAGCAAAAGCCAATGATATTTATATTCATTGGTTTGATTCATTAGGGCAAAGTGTAAAGACCGAGCAAGTAATAAATGATACTTTACAACTAGTGACAAGCAATACCCATTCTTACAATAACAATGTCAGTTACATTAAAGAAATTGACCATTTATATGGTCGCGGGATTTCTGAAATAAAAATAACTTTTACTGATAGCCTTAGAATTATTAGTTATATTGATTACAACTCCGATACTTTGATAGAAAAACAAAGAAGCTATTATAATAAATACAATAAATTTAAACAACTAACCGAAGAAGGTGAATTAAACTATGAAAAGGGATTTGAAGAATTAATAGATAATTTTAAAGGCGATCAAAACAATTTATTAGCATTCTTCATGTTTGCCAAAGACTCCCTTGCCAAATTAGAACTTTCAGGTTTAATAAAACCAAAATTTATTCCTGAAAAAAAATACTTTTATACCAACGGAAAGTTGACTTTGATTGAGGAAGAGCCACTAATAAAAAAACATTATAGTTACAATGCTTTCGGACTACCAAAAGAGGTATTAATAAAATCAAACGATAAAACAGGGGAATTATTAAGTAAAACAGTGTATTTGTACAATGAAAAAAACTTACCTATTGAAGTTAGAGTATATGATAATACTAATAAAATAAGGAGTAAACGATTATATACATACACTTATTAAAGCAGGAAACTTAATAGTTTAATCAACCTTAGCAATTTTCTTTTTTACATTATCTCTCAAAAATTGCTTTAATTTTGATAATTTGCGGGCGTTTTACAAATGAATCCAACCTTACAATTACCTATATTTACTGAGTTACAACAGTGTGCCGATAAACTTGGCTTAGAAGCTTATGTTATTGGTGGCTATGTGCGCGATTTAGTGCTTAAGCGTAACTCAAAAGATATTGACGTAGTAGTGGTTGGCGATGCATTACCTTTAGCCAAAGCATTTGCTAATTTACACAAACAAAGCGATTTTGCTGTGTTTAAAAACTTTGGTACTGCCATGGTAAAAACAGCAGATTGGGAAGTAGAATTTGTGGGTTCTCGTAAAGAAAGTTACCGAACCGATAGCCGTAAACCAACTGTAAGTCCGGGTACTTTAGCCGATGACCAAAACAGGCGCGATTTTACTATAAATGCTTTAGCCATAAGTATTAATAAAAATACTTTTGGTCAATTTGTAGATCCATTTGGAGGATTAGAAGATATAAACAATCAACTCATTAAAACACCACTTGCACCTGATATTACCTTTAGCGATGACCCTTTACGTATGCTACGTGCCATTAGGTTTGCTTCGCAATTAGGTTTTACTATTTTACCCGAAACTTTTGAAGCTATACAGCGCAATGCAGAACGTATCAAAATTATTTCATACGAGCGCATCAGCGAGGAATTGAACAAAATATTGTTATCGCCAAAACCATCAGTTGGGCTCAAATTGTTGTTTGAAAGTGGCTTGTTAAAACTTATTTTTAAAGAACTGCAAAACATGCATGGTGTAGAAGTTAAAAATGGCAAAGCCCATAAAGATAATTTTTACCACACCATACATGTAGTAGATAATATTTGTGAAGAAACCAATAACCTTTGGTTACGTTGGGCAGCCTTATTGCACGATATTGGTAAACCTGCCACCAAACGTTTTATTGAAGCTGAAGGTGGTTGGAAATTTCATGGACATGAAGATAAAGGAAGCCGCATGGTTCCTGGCATTTTTAATAATTTAAAACTACCACAAAACGAAAAAATGCGTTATGTGCAAAAACTAGTTGCTTTGCATCATAGGCCGAAAGCATTGGCCGAAGATGGGGTAACAGATTCAGCCATTCGCAGGTTAATTGTTGATGCAGGCGATGATTTGGCTGATTTGTTTATTCTTTGCAGAGCTGATATGACCACGCGTTTTGCCGAAAAAATTGCTTTGTATAAAAGTAATTTAAACAAGGTGCAACAATTGGTAAAAGAGGTAGAAGAACGCGATGAATTGCGCAATTGGCAACCACCTATTACTGGCGAAATGATAATGGAAACATTTAATTTACAGCCATGTAAAGAAGTTGGTTTAATAAAAAATCAAATAAGGGAAGCCATTTTAGACGGTAAAATAAAAAACGATTACAATGAGGCATTCGCTTACATGAAAACCATTGCAGCTGAGTTGGGAGTTGGTTTATAGACGATAGTTTATAGTCCATGGACCATGGCTGATAGACCTTAGTTCGTGTTGGATAGTTTATTGTATCTATTTTCTTTAAAACAATAAGTTCTATGGTCTATGGTCCATCATCCATCAACTAACTATGGTCTATCGTCTGTTCACTATCAACTGACAACCACCAACTAAATCACGCTAGGCGTGAATCAACCATTCACTACTTCATTGTTTTCAATTGTAAAAAAGGCCGTAGGTGCTTCTTGGCGTTGGGTTATGTAATCTTTATAAATTGGGCTAAAAGCTGTTCTATGTTCCATAACCTCATTATACGTTTCTGTTAAGCCAATTAATAACTCACAAACCTCACGAACGGCAAAATTTCCACTTTCGTGTGCAGTAATATAATCGGCCAAATTATTTTGAATTACATAGTTTTTAAATAATGGATTTGCCTTGCGATTCACCATCATACGTAAGCCGCAAACCTTTGCTATACTTAAATCTAACACATCGTCAAACATATAGCAGACTTCACTTTTTTCAATATTATTTTGCTTACAAAAATGCTCTAAAGCAATAATTTTATCGGCTACTTTATAATATGATGCACTAAAATGTTCGCGTGTACAAAAGTAAAAAGCCATTTCATTTTTTTCGCCCGAAATAATGGCGCAAGCAGGCATTTTATTGTGGTGCAAAAAATAATTAAACCTCAATAAATTAGTACCCATGCTATCAGCTTCGTTAAAATTTGAACTTTTATTCTCATTTTTTACAGCATTATTAAATACCCCATCCCAATCAAAAATAAATGCTTTTATACCTTTCATTTTTGTACTAATGGAATTTACATCGGTTAAAAACTGCCCTCCTATTTCGGTAAAAATTGTTGCTATATGACTATTCATTATATAAGTATAAAGTTTAATTGCTGCTGCGCAATATAGGCTGTTTAATTTTTACAAAAAACGAGACATTGATATTTTATATAATTCAAAGTTGTCGCAATGTTTTACAATTATTAACAGCAAAATATAAGTATGTCTATTTTGCAAAAACTACTCAACTCCTTTGCCAATAAAGGATTTAATAAATTGTTTACAATTTTAAAGTACAAAAGGTAGCTTATCCACTTTTAATAGCAAAACTGCTATTTTTAAGAGTAAAATCCCAACTTATATTCGTAGTAATGATACTGATAAATAAATACGAGCCAGCAATAAACATTGATGAAGCATTTGTGCAATATCAACATCAATATGAAGAGTTGAAGAAAATTTTCAGCTTTATTGATTTACCAGAAACAATAATTGAAACAGAACAAACCAATAGTGCCATTTTACGTAACTATTATGCAAATGCAATTGACCATAATTTACTAGAAGTAAAAACGGTAAAGTATATTTTAAATAAAAATATTCGCCCTACTGGTGCAGCCGAAAGAGCTATTTTTCAATACCAAAAAGCAGAGGAATATTTATTTAGTATTTTAAACGAACCACTATCATTATCAATGGTTTATCAGTTACACAAAATATTGATAACCGATTTATATAACCAAAGTACAGATACTAATTTATTCAACAAATCATTTAAGCAACCAGAAAAACTGCATGCAGAAACAGAGTTGGAATTAGATAATTTATTTGAATTTTTAAATATAGATACTGAGTTTCATCCTATCATTCAAAGTTGGATGTTGCATTTTAAAATATTGGCTTTGCCATTGTTTTCAGAATCAAAAAACAAATTTGCCTCATTATTACAAAACTTTTGGTTGCGCAAGCACAATATGGACCTAAATGGTTTATTAAGTATTGAGCACGAATTGTACATAAAAAAGAATGAGTATTTTACTTATTTTATTGAAAACAGAAATAATGAAAATCCTCAAGACCAACATTTAAATGAGCAAATAGCTTTTGGTTTAAAATTACATGCCAATCAACTAACTCGCATGTATCAACTGTTGCAATCGTATTTCCGAAAGCAAGTTGATTATGATAAGTTAACTCCACGTCAAAAAAACATCATGAATTTTGTGTTTGAGCGTGGTTACAAACTGAAAGAAATTGATGATTCGATATTAAACAAACGCCAAAAGTTAATTATGTACATTATTCAACATAGGGGTTTTGTAAGCACAAAGGAGTTGGTTAGCGAGTTTGAATGTAACCGTAAAACCATTCAGCGCGATTTTACCCATTTACTGGAGTTAAATTTAGTAAAAGTAATAGGTCAAGGAAGCGCTTTAAAGTATTCGTTAAACTTAGATAATCATAAGCAAGACCCTATTAACCAATACCAATCTAGTTATTTAAAAAATAGCGATGAAAATTTAGATTTAGGGGCTGAATAATATTATAGGTAAAACAAAAAAAGGAACTTTAAAATTTAAAGTTCCTTTTTTTATAGTATTACAACTCGTCTTCGTTGTAAAAATAATCATCATTAGTAGGGTAATCAGGCCAAATTTCTTCAATACCTTCAAAAGGTTCGCCATCATCCTCTATTTCTTGTAGGTTTTCTATAACCTCCAATGGAGCGCCACTTCTAATACCATAATCAATTAACTCATCTTTGGTTGCAGGCCATGGTGCATCGTCTAAATAGGAAGCAAGTTCTAGTGTCCAATACATATTATTATTCGTTTTTAAATTTTATGCGAAAATATATTTTATTCGCACTTAAGCAACCACAAAATTTTTATATAAAAAAATATTATTATTATTTTAAACCATTTTCAAAAATTGCTATCAGACCTTCAAAATTAATTATAAAAAAATATAAAATTATGAAACGTAAATTATTATTAGCCGCCTTGGCTATTGGAACTTCGGCATTAATTTTCACTTCTTGCAAAAAAAATAACGAAACCGATTTTGACACAGAAAGTACTGTAGATCAGAGTAATTCAGAATCAAGTTTTGATCAAGTATTTAAACAAGTGGATGAAGCTGCCACCAACAGCTCACTTGGAAAAATGGGTCCTGCTATTACAATCGACTCTCTTTCAACTCCTAAAAAAATGACAATTGACTACGGAACTGGAACTATTTGTAACGATTTAAAAACCCGTAGTGGTAAAATAATTGTTACTTACACTGGAAAATACCGCCAAGAAGGAGCGGTAATTAATGTAACTTTTGACAATTTTGTTCAAAATGGCAAACAAATTAGTAACTCGAGCACCAAAACCATTACCAATAATGGCAGAAATGCAGCAGGATTTTTAAATTGGACCATTACAGTAAATGCTGCTATTATTTTAGAAAGTGGACAAACCATTTCGTGGAACTCAACCAGAAATAGAACCTGGATTGCAGGCGAAAGTACTCCTAAAGATTGGACCGATGATAAATATGAAATTACCGGAACAACTTCGGGCGTCAATCGCAAAGGTGTAAATTATACTTGTAATATTACATCGCCTTTATTAGTTGATTTAAGCTGCAATTTACGCAGAATCACTAAAGGTACTATAGAACTTACACCAGAAGGTAAAAAAACGCGCACTATAGACTTTGGCAATGGTGAATGCGATAATGAAGCAACCTGCACTGTAAATGGAAAAGTATTTAAAATTGGTAGATTTTAATTAAACCATTTTTTATAAAGAAAAGCCGCTAAACTTAATTGATTAGCGGCTTTTTTAGTTTTGATAATGCCCGTAAAGTGAAAATACAACTATTCGATTTTTTTCAACTTTGTAAATTATTCTATGTTCTAAATTTATTCTTCTTGACCAATAACCGCTGTAATTAGCCTTTAATGGTTCTGGCTGGCCAATACCTTCAAATGGAGTTTTAGCACAACTTTCAAGTAACTTATGAATCTTTTTTGCTTGCTTAATATCATTTTGAAACCACCAACCTAAATCTCTCCAAGCTTTTGGCATAAATACAATTTCAGTCATTCAACATGGCCTTTAATTCTTTTAAACTTAATGGAGTTGGAGTTAACTTCCCAGTTTCATAATCATCAATACTTTGCAATATCAGTGGATTCGTAATTTCATTTGAAGCGATTTGTTTAATATTTTTTACAAACGAAATTGTTTTGAAAAACTCTTCAGCAAAATCACTTTTATTGTCAGGAACTTCTAATACATACTTCATATTTCAAAAATAGCAAATGATTGTGAAAAAAATAACTAAAACAATTTGAGCACTCTATAAAATAAAAAAAGCCGCTAAACTTTATTGATTAGCGGCTTTTTAGTTTTACTTTAAACGAACTGGAAAATTGATATCGATATCGCTTTCGTCAGATTTTGAAGTTGTTTTTTGTATTCCATCATAATGACTTAGCACAATGTTTAAAGAACCAATTAAAGGCAAATTATATGTTTGATTACTTTTGGTTAGAATGTTAAACTCAAGACCAACAGGAAGTTTTGGGTTATTATCATCAAAATCTAAAATTTCGGTGCTAAATTTCCCTACCAAATTGGTACTTGGCGTGTAAAAAAACTGATGGGCATTTTTTTCGTTTTCTATTTCAACAGAAACTGTATCAATCGGACTTTTGGTTTTATCTAAAATTAAAACTTTACAATTATATCTGATTCCAGAATCTAATGCTATGGTATCAATGATTGGTGAATTGCCTCCATCACCATCCAAATCTTCCCATTTATAACTGAATTGATATTTAGCATTTTGCGAATCATCTAAGTTATATCCAGTTAATAACACGGTTGTTAAAACCTCTTGTGAATTTATTTTTACTGGCTTCTTAGGATCATCTTTTTTGCATGATGAAATAGCTGCTAAAAGCATACTGGCAATGATTATTTTATTTTTCATTTGATTTATATTTATTGTTATTATTTATGGGTGAACATGAAAACTGAATGATTTTGTTGCATTTAAATTTAGAACATCTGTTGTACTTATATTAAGCAAATAATCAGCGTGAGTGGTTGTATTAATTACATGGCTAGTGTCAAAATCAATTGAATTTACATCCAAATTATCCTTAACGTAATCCAAAACAATATCATTTCCTTTTATAAGCCAAATACGAGCAGATTTTAAGTTTTTATTATGTTGAATATTACCTCTAATATCAATGGTTTGCCCATTATTTGCAGTGCTTAAGGAAGGAGAAATAATGTTTATGATTGGAAGTGTATCTGACTTTGTATTTAAAACAGTAAATGTTATACTTTTTTCAAATGTATTCCCATCGTGATCAAAAGTTTTTACAGATAATTTCATTTCTGTATCTGTTGACACATTCGGAAAAAAATACAGATTAGTATTTAAATTATTCTTATGAGAATGTCCGTTGTATTTATAAACAGACATTCCATCTGCAACTTTATTAACTTCTATCACATAATCATGCAGATGATCCTCTGAGGACATGTTTATTCGAATCCAAAGGGTATCTGTTTCTTTTAACTGAACTCCTTGACTTGGTGACAGAAAGTTAACAGAAGGCTGAGCATGGCTATGATCGTGGTCATGTTTATCGCAACTGGCAAAAGCAAATAGCATAAATAAAAATACTATTGCATTGGTAAATGTTTTTAATGTTTTATTCTTCATTTGTTGTGGTTGTTATTATTATTCCTAATTTAATAGGAGTTTTGTAGTTAATTATTATTGTTTGTTTTAAAAAATTGAGATGATAAATAAAAGTTTATCTTCCATAACTTATCCAAATGGAATACTAATTTTTATAAAAATATTTCTTCCGGTATCTAGAGCATAATACCTGTATCTACTTAGGTAATCTCGGTAACTGGTATTGAAAATATTTTGAACTCCAACGCTCCAGTTCATTTTAACTTTGGTAAATTGGCTCGCACCAAATACCAAATCAAAAAGTTGGTATGAAGCTGAAGGATCTGCAAAATCAATACCTTCGGGTACTCTATTTTGCTTAAATACATATTGGTAATTGATTTGTACAAAAGCATTTTTTACTTTTTTTAGTTTGGTTAATTGCCATTCAATTCCACTATTAACTCTATTAGCTGGCATAAAAATTAAAGGCAAATTTTTACTTATATCATTTGCATATAAAAAGGTATAAGCAGCATTTATACTTAAATTGGTGCGTAATTTATAACTTAAATTGGTTTCAAAACCTTGCAAAAGCGCGTTGGTTTGCACATAATTAAATACAGGAAAAACACCTCTAAAGCTGGTATTAAAAGTATTGCTTGGCAGCCTATAAATGAAGTTATTTATTAAATTATTATAAGCTGTAAAGTCAAAATCAAATTTAGCTCCAACATATTTTAAAGTAACCTCAGCATTATAACTTTGCTCTGGTTTTAAGTTAGCATTTCCTTGCTCAAAAGTGGCTACAGCAGCATGCAATCCGTTAGCATATAACTCATTTATACTTGGTGGGCGCCAAGCAGAACTTAAGTTAGTTGTTAACTTCCATTTGGTATTAAATAAATAGCTTACACCAACTGAACCTGCTGTATTATTATAGTTTAAAACATTACTCAAAACTTGGTTATTTTGATTGATATAACGGGTTAAATCCATCAAATCATAACGTAAACCAGCTTCAGCTTGCCAATGTTTTTTATTCCATTTTTCAATTACATAAAAACCATAGTTATTGCTGATGAAATTAGGAATAAAAAATTGTTTTCCAGTTGCATAATTTCCTTGATTGGCGTAACTAAAACCAACTAAACCTTTGAAACCAAACACTTTTTTATGCTCCAGTTTTAAGTTAAACTGATTGGTGGTTAAAGTTAAATTGTAAGTTGGTTGATCTTTTAAATTACTATTAGCATTTAAAAAACTCAGCACATCAAACTCTTGTCGGTTATTAATTTGTTGGCTAAAATCCACACTTAATTTATTGGCATTTTTAAATGAATAAATCCATTTAAAAGCTTGAATAAAATGCGTTATATCTTGCCTTGGGCGACCAATTTCGTAAGTAAAATCATTAATTACACTTGGTTTCCCTCTGGCAATGGTATTTTCTAAATCGGTTCTGTTATGCACATGTGCCGAACGTAAAATCCCCAAGCTCGATTGAAAATAACTTGCCATGTATTCAAATGTATTTTGCTTTAATTGGTATTGCACAGCAGCATTTATGTCAGACTCTGTAAAAGCAGTATTGCTTAACACGTATTCAGGCGTTTGTGAATCGCCTGCTTTTCTATAACTGGTTTGTAAACGCCAACTTAGGTTTTGCTTTTTAAAATGATTGCCTTCTAAAAATAAACT
Organism: Bacteroidota bacterium; assembly: GCA_027484685.1. Taxonomy (GTDB): domain Bacteria; phylum Bacteroidota; class Bacteroidia; order UKL13-3; family UKL13-3; genus JAAFJM01. The sequence continues at coordinate 34,746 of JAIXSO010000021.1, read as the reverse complement.
ATTAGCTAATTGCCAATTATTGCTAAAACCATTTAAACTGTACACACCAGCAATTCCATTTTGAGTTTTAAAATCTTTAGCCGACACTTTAATAACGCCACCAATTGCCTCTGGCCCGTATTGCAAGCCACTTGCACCTTTAATAACTTCTAATTTATTAATGGCAAATGGATCAATTTCGGGGCCATGGTCTGCTCCCCAATTTTGCCCTTCTTGCCTAACTCCATTATTTAAAGTTACAATTCTATTGCTGTGCAAACCTCTAATTACGGGCTTTGAAATACTTGGTCCGCTATTTAATAAAGTTACACCAGCAGTATTTTTAAGCATATCGCCCAAGGTTTGTCCACGTAAAATATCCAGTTTTTTACTGTCAATTGTTACATGATTTTGTAGGTTATAATCGCTTAGTTTGTAATTCTTGTCAATGTTAATAACCACATCATGCAAATGATGTTCTTCAGATGCTAAGTCAATTCTCAAACTGGTTTTTAAAGGTAAAACTAAGTTCAACACAATGGGGTGATAACCCAAATAGCTTACCTCCATTTTATAGTTTGTTTTAGCTAAATTATTAAACTGAAAAAAACCACTATCATTGGTATAAACTATGTTTTTTGAAGGCAATAGAACTACCTTAGCATTAACCAAAGGTTTTTGGGAAACACTATCCATAATAAACCCATTAATATTATAATTATTATGTTGCTGCGCAAAACTTTTACCTGCAAAAACAAGCAAAAACAAGCACAAGGCAACAAATGCTTTTAAATTTATCAAAATAAAAAAAGTAAAAAATACTAAAGATAGGATGCCAATAACATCCAAATACTTGAACTATTTATTAAACACAAAAAACTGAATATTAGTAATTTATGTTTTAAATAGTTTATTAACTAAAAGGGCTTGCAGGCAATGTCATTAAGTTAAGGAATTTATGACCTTGAAAAGGTCAAATGTTTATAGCAATCAAAATTAATTCGCGGGTTCGACCCCGATGGGGTCGTATGTTTATGGCAAATTTTTTCTATAAATATGTGACTCCGATGGAGTCGTTTGCTTAAATTAATGACATTGGACTTGCAGGTGGGCCTTTGTTATTTAAAAGTATGGTAATTTGATTTTGAACATTGGTAATTTTTTGTTCAAAATAATGTGTTTTAAATACTTCAATAAAGTAAAAACAGCTACTTGATAAAGTAATGTTTTTGATGAAATGATATTGACTTACAAAGCATTTTTCGGCACTTTCAGCCACATGTTGTTTGTGCTCGCAATGCTTAATTAATAAGCCTTGGCAGTAGTTTTCGTCTAACTTACAATGATGGTGATGATTCTCTGAACCATTATTTATCGCCACAAAATGCTCCTCTTCCATGTGCTTATGAAAAGCATGGAAAGGAATTAGCGTAGCTATAAAAATAGCCGCCAATACCAAAGAGCAATATTTAACAATAGTTTTCAAAAAAGAACTGCAAAAGTACAGTTTTTATTTGCTAGAATGTTTCCGTTTAACAAAAAAGCTCACAAAACTTCTATTTAAGTTTTGTGAGCTTTCTGCTTTTATAAGTATTTATAATTTATTTACCTAAACTTTTAGCCAAAGCAGCTTTTATAAAACGTACGAATAATGGATGTGGATTTAATACTGTACTTTTATATTCTGGGTGAAACTGAACCGCCACAAAATATGGGTGTGTTTTAATTTCAACTATTTCAGCCAATTTGGTTTCAGGGTTAACGCCTGTAATGCTCAAACCATGCTTTTCAAAATCTTTTTGATATTTATTGTTAAATTCATAACGATGACGATGACGCTCAGTAATTTTAGTTTTTTCATAAGCTTTATAAGCTTTACTATCTTTACTCACCTCGCATACATACGAGCCTAAACGCATGGTTCCACCTTTAGCTGTAATATTCTTTTGATCAGCCATCATATCAATAACAGGGTGCGAAGTTTCGGCATTCATTTCTGCACTATGTGCATCTTTCCAACCAATTACATTTCTAGCAAATTCAATAACTGCCATTTGCATTCCTAAACAAATTCCAAAGAATGGAACATTGTTTTCGCGAGCATATTTTATGGCAGTAATTTTTCCTTCAATTCCTCTATCGCCAAAGCCTGGAGCTACCAAAATACCATCTAATTCTCCTAATTTTTGTTCTACATTTTCGTCTGAAACTAATTCACTGTGAATATAGTTCACTCTAACTCTACATTCATTGGCTGCACCTGCATGAATAAATGCTTCAATAATAGATTTGTAAGCATCAGGCAATTCGACATATTTCCCAATCAAACCAATTTGCAATTCGTTTTTAGGGTTTTTATGTCGGGTTAAAAATTGTTTCCAACTATCTAAATCGGGTTCAGTTTTAGCCGAAAGTTTTAAACGATTTAAAGTAGTTTTATCTAATTTTTCCTTTAACATCATCAAAGGAACATCGTATATAGTTGGCACATCTAAGGCTTCAATTACAGCCTCTGGAGCCACATTGCAGAATAATGCCAATTTACGTTTTTGCTCTTTACTTATGGAATGTTCTGTTCTACAAACCAAAATATCGGCCTGCAATCCACTTTCTAATAATAATTTTACTGAATGTTGAGTTGGTTTGGTTTTTAACTCTTTGGTAGATGCCAAATAAGGCAATAAAGTTAAATGAATAATTAAACAATCTTCTTGTTTTAATTCCCAACGCAACTGACGAACAGCTTCAATATAAGGCAATGATTCAATATCGCCAACGGTTCCACCAATTTCGGTAATTACAATTTCGTACTCACCAGTTTCGCCTAAAAGTTTAATTCTACGCTTTATTTCATCGGTAATATGAGGAATAACTTGAACTGTTTTTCCTAAAAATGCACCTTGACGTTCTTGATTGATAACGTGTTGGTAAATTCTACCTGTAGTTACATTATTAGCTTGCGATGTAGGCACATTTAAAAAACGTTCGTAATGTCCTAAATCTAAATCGGTTTCTGCACCATCTTCGGTTACATAACATTCGCCATGTTCGTAAGGATTTAAAGTTCCTGGATCAACGTTAATGTATGGATCCAATTTTTGAATGGTTACGGAATATCCGCGCGCTTGTAATAATTTGGCTAATGAAGCAGCAATAATGCCTTTACCTAACGATGAGGTAACTCCGCCTGTAACGAAAATATATTTGGTTTGCATGGTTTTGTTGAGAAAAAATACAGCTAAAGTATTTACTAAAAACCAATTAAGAAGTTTTCCGTAAACAAAAAAGTGTATTTACGGATGGCAAATGTAAGGTAAAATGCCTCTAAAACTGCTAAAGTTTTACTAATTTTTTTTAGCTAAAATAAATTTGGTAATTTGATAATTGATAAAATATGCCATATCACAATAAACTTAATATTAAATTTAATAATTTTCCTTAACATTGTTACGATGAAAAAGCTACTCATATTACTCATTTATATTGTGTTTGTTATAAATGTATATTCCCAATTAGCTCCTGTTGGCACCAAGTGGACTTACGAAAGTATGGTTTATGATATGCCAAAAACTTATTACAGAAAAATGGAATTTAAAGTTGAAGGAGATACCATCATTAACGGCACAACCTATTCTGTAATAAACGGTTTTAGTAAAGCATTTTATACCAAAGAAAATAGTAAAATTTTTTATACCATAAACGGAGAAAAATTGTTGTTTTTTGACTTTGATGTAAAAATAGGAGATACATTATTAGTAGATTATTCTATTGGAAGTAGTCTTGTAAAAAAACATCCAGTTTGTATACGCAATGTGTTTTTTATAAAAGATACTATCACAAATGATAGTTTGAAAGCTATTATTTGTGTTGCCAATCGTTCTACAACAGGTGAAAGTATTGCCGAATTTTTAGTTGTTGAAAAAATCCTAACTCATTATTGTGACTATGATTACAGAAATGGATTTTATCAAAGGTTAATGAGTTATCCTTTTAATTACAATTTATTAGGTAATCGAGAGTTTGAAAGTAATGTAATTTTCAAATGCTATTCTGAACAAACTGGATTTAATTTTAAATTAGTAGATGATTGTAACAAAGTTGGAGTAAAAAATGTAGAACAAACTATTTTCGAAATTTATCCTAATCCGGTTACCAATTTTTTATATATTAAAAATTCTAAAACACCAATTGAAAGTATTTCAATTTATAATGTATTTGGAGCATTAGTTTACCATAAAAACCAAATAGAATCAGCAATCGATTTACATAATATTCCTACTGGAATTTATTTCATAGAAGTGAAGTCAAACAGTGAATTTTATAAACAAAAAATTATTAAAGAATAAGCAATAAATAATATGCAATGGGCAATTCGCAATAGGCAAGTCAACAAATCATCAAGTCAACAAATCTTTAAATCTCTAAATCAACAACCCATCCATTCAACAATTTTCTTATCATTGTCCTATGAAAAAAGTTAAGTTTTTATTTCCATTTTTATTTTTAACTCAAGTAGTTTTTGCTTGGGGTTTTTATGGTCATAAAATGGTGAATAGATTGGCTGTATTTAGTTTGCCACCAGAAATGTTTGCTTTTTATAAAGCCAATATTGATTACTTAACAGAAAATTCGGTAAACCCCGATAAACGCAGGTATAGCGATACTGCTGAAGCTTGCCGTCATTATATTGATTTAGACCATTACGAAAAGTTTTTACCTATTGATACAGTTCCTAGAAAATGGAACGATGCAGTAACCAAACTGTCTAAAGATACTTTATTGGCTTATGGCATTGTTCCTTGGCATATTCAGGTTATGATGCAGCGATTAACTTATGCTTTTAAAGAAAAAGATTTAGATAAAATTCTTCGTATCTCAGCTGAATTAGGTCATTATGTAGCCGATGCCCATGTGCCATTGCATGCATCAGAAAATTACAATGGTCAATTTACCAATCAGCATGGTATTCATGGTTTTTGGGAAAGTAGGTTACCTGAATTATTTAGTACCAATTACGATTTATTTGTTGGTAAATGTTATTATTTACAAAACCCATTAGAAATAGCTTGGCAAGCTAGCGAAGGGAGTTTTGCAGGCCTCGATACTGTTTTGGGTTTTGAAAGAAAATTAAATGCATCGTTTGATCAAAGCAAAAAATACAGCATTGAATACCGAGGTCAAACGCAAGTTAAAGTTTACAGCAAAGAGTATGCAGCTGCTTACCACCAAATGCTTGCAGGGCAAGTAGAACGTAGGTTAAAAGCAAGTATATTAACAGTGGCTAATATGTGGTACACAGCTTGGGTTGATGCAGGGCAACCAAACTTAAACGATTTGGTAAAAGATAAAAAACAAACCAAACCTAGCGATGAAGAAATGCAACAAATAATAGCCGAAGAGCAACGTTTATTAAACGAAAACAGAATGATTGGAAGAGACGAAAAATAACCTTTTACCTAAATAAAATAGAACTATCGCCATAACTTAAGAACCTAAAATTATTGTTTAAAGCATAGTAATAAACATCTTTCCAATCCTCGCCAATAAAGGCAGAAATAAGTAATAGCAAAGTACTTTCAGGTTGATGAAAATTGGTAATAATAGCATCTGCTAATTTAATTTGATAAGGCGGAGCAATCATTACCTGAGTAGTTCCTGTTATTTTGCTAATTTGCTTAAAATTCATCCATTCTAAAACAGTGTTTAGCACAATGCTATTTGAAAAATTATTCGATGCGATTTCATAAGGCTCCCATTGATGCACTTCCATTTGGTTTATGCTAACCCAATTTTGTTTTTGGTTATACAATTTAACTCCAAACCAATACAAACTTTCTATGGTTCTTAGCGATGTAGTTCCAACAACAATGATTCGGTTTTTATTTTCAATACAATTGAGCAAATTTTGAACAAGCGTTTTTTCAATAATTACATGCTCTTCATGCATTTGATGATCGGCCATAACCTCAGCTTTTACAGGCTTAAATGTTCCAGCTCCAACATGTAAAGTAACAAAATCTGTTTTTACTTTTTTCTGTATTAATTTTTCAAAAACTTGCTGTGTAAAATGTAAGCCAGCAGTTGGAGCAGCAACTGAGCCTTCAAATTTGGCATAAACAGTTTGATAACGGTTTTCATCTTCCTCGTCAGCCTCACGATTCATATAAGGCGGCAAAGGTAAAAGACCCGCATAATAAATTACATCGGCAAAGGTAAAACCACCATTCCAAGTAAATTTTATTAAATATGAATCTAAATGTTGTTTAACGCGTTCAGCAACTAAAGTTACCTGTTCGCCTTTTATATCAAAGGTTTTGGTTAATAAACCTTCTTTCCATTTTTTATTATTACCCACCAAAGCCGCCCATTGGCAGGTTTCAGTTTGCTTAAAACAAATGGCTGCATCGTTAGGATTTACAGGTTCTAAACACATTATTTCAATACGAGCACCACTTTCTTTTTGAAACAAAATACGTGCATGAACTACCTTGGTATCGTTAAAAATCAAACAATCATTTTCATTTAAAATAGTAGGTAATTTATTAAAGATTGTTTCTGTTATTTGTCCGTTTTTATAAATTAACAATTTGCTTTTATCCCTTTCTTTTAAAGGATGTTGAGCAATTTTTGATTCAGGTAAATAGTAAGTAAAATCGGCAATTTTTAATTCTCTAGCGTCCATGTATTTTATATAAAAAAAGCAGGATTTAAAATCCTGCTTTCAGTTACAAATGTAATTTTATTTTTTAAAAAGGTAAATCATCACTCAAATTATCTGTTGGAGTTGGAGCTCCAGTATTGTTCGGCTGATTATTGTTTTGTGGAGGCATTGGGGCACCGCCTTCATTGGTATTTTTAGTTCCACCTAAAAGCGTAAAATTTTGAACACGAACCTTTAATCTCGATTTTTCTATACCTTCTTTATCTTTCCAAGTTTCAGTTTTCAATTTCCCCTCAATATAAACCTGACTACCTTTTTTCAAATATTTTTCCGCAATTTTAGCCTGGTTATCCCACATTTCTATGTTAAACCATTCAGTTTCAGTGCGTTTTTCACCATTTCTATCAGTGGTAGTTTCGTTGGTAGCTAACGAAAAAGAAGCAACCACTTTTTGGTTGTCTAAATGTCTCAACTCAGGATCGCGGCCTAAGTTTCCTATCAAAATAATCTTGTTGTACGACATAGTTTATAGCTTTTTAAATTTAGTTTTTAAAATAATTGATGTTGCAATTTATCATTTGAAATCAATTTTTCAAGTAATCTAGGTACCGCATATTTATTTATTTCGTCAATTTCTATTTCTATACACTCATTTGACAAATTAGGCTTGGCTTGGCAGCTAATTTTCCAAAACGAAGCAAATAATTTTTGATGCGTTAAAATATGCTTGTAATTTTCTAAAAATTGTATTTCAACCTCTTCAGTTTTCGAAATAAATTCATTTTTAACCAACTCATCCAAAACCTCTGTTGGATTCTTTAACAAAGGCATTTCGAGCATTGGAAACTCAAATAAACCCTGCCATATATCCTTGGGACCACGTTGCTTTAGGTAAGTTTTATTACCATACTCAAAAACAAAATAGTTAAAATAACGCTCTTTGGTTTTAAGTTTCTTAATTTTTACAGGTAAATTACCTTGTTCTTTTTTACTAAAAGCAAAACAATTTTCTTGAATTGGGCAGTTTATACAATCAGGGTTTTGTGGCTTACAAACCATAGCACCTAGTTCCATCATGGCTTGGTTATGCATAGCCGGGTTTTCAGAATCCAACAATTCTTGCGCAGCCAAAGCAAATTCTTTTTTTCCTTCGGTTGAGTTAATATCGGTATAAATGCCCGCAAAACGAGCTATAACCCTATAAACATTTCCATCAACCACGGCTTTAGATTCGTTAAATGCAAACGAAGCAATGGCAGCAGCTGTGTAAGGCCCGATACCTTTCAACTTAATTAGTTCATTATAATTATTTGGAAATTCGCCATTATAGTTATCTCTGATAATTTGAGCTGTATTGTGCATATTTCTAGCACGGCTGTAATAACCAAGACCTTGCCATAATTTTAAAATATCATTTATATCTGCATTAGCAAATTGAGTGATGGTTTCATAATTTTTTACAAAATTTACAAAATAAGGTAAACCCTGCTCTACTCTAGTTTGTTGTAAAATAATCTCACTTAACCAAATAGTATAAGGATTATTAGTATTGCGCCAAGGCAAATCTCGTTTGTTTAATTGATACCAATGGTGCAGTTTTTGGTGCATGAACGTGTAATTATTAGGTAATTTAAGAAAAAATTAGAGTGCAAAAATGTTTTACAAAATGATAAATTGTTAAATTTTTGTTTAAATCTAGAAAAAAAAATGCAATTATTGATCTATAAGTAGATAATATTCAGGCAAATGCTGCTTTTTATTAGTTCTTTAAAAATATCTCATTTTTTTTCAACAAATTAAATATCAATTTTATACATTTGCAGCCCTTGTTTAAATAAAAAACATAAAATTCATTAAATCAATAGTATAAATAACATGACAAAAGCAGAAATTATCACAGAAATTTCAAACAAAACAGGAATTGACAAATTACAAGTACAAGAGTCGGTTGAGTCGTTTTTCAAAGTAGTACGTAATAATATGATTGAAGGAAAAAACGTGTATTTCCGCGGCTTCGGTTCATTCATTTTGAAAAAACGTGCTAAGAAAATTGCTCGTAATATCTCAAAAAACACTGCAATGGTTATTGATGAGCATTATATACCTGCTTTCAAACCAGCTAAAAGCTTTACTGATAAAATTAAAAAAAGCGAATCAGTAAAAACTAACGCTGCAAAACGCGAAAGAGAAGCTAAATTAGCTATGAAAGAAGACTAATTTGAGCTAAAAATATAAATTATGCAAACCAATAAATCATATATAGTTATAATTATTTCGCTTGTTTTACTAGCGACTGGGCTTGCTTATTTAAATTTTAACTCAAGTGGTAGCGAAGTTCCTATTGAAACTGCTGATTCAACATCAACTTTAGCCAAACCTTTTGATTATGATGAATATTTCTTGCAAGTAAGAGATAGTATCAAACCTGAAATAAAATTTAAAATTGATAGTTTAGAACGTTTAATTAAAAGCGATACAGGAAATTATCAAGCACATGTATTACTTGCCCGTTTATACGATGACGCTCAATTAGGATTAATTGCAGCGCAATATGTAAACGATATAGCAGTAAGACTAAATGACGAGAGATCGTGGTTTAATGCTGGTTTTAAATTTTATGATTTTGCAGCTAACACCGCAGATACAGGCGCTCAAATTTATGCATCGAAAAAAGCAATTGCTGCATTTGAAAAAGTAGTAGCTATTAATGAACACAACCTAGAAGCTAAAAACGCAATGGCTATTTGTTATGTTCAAAACGATTTAGATGTAATGGCTGGAGTTCAACTCTTAAAAGATGTAATAAAAAGAGATTCTAATAATGTGCAAGCAAATTACACATTAGGAATGTTAAGTAGAAGAAGTGGCCAATGGGACAAAGCACGCATACGTTTCGAAAAATTAGCTCAGCTAGATCCTTTGAACAGCGAAGCATATTTTTACTTAGGTGAAGCATACAGTAGCTTAAATATGAAAAAAGAAGCTATTATTGCCTACGAAACATGTATGAATTTAATTCCTAACGAAGATTCGAAAAAGGATATTAAAAAATTAATTGATAATCTTAAACAAACAAAATAAAAACTATGCCAAGCGGTAAAAAAAGAAAAAGACATAAGATTGCAACGCACAAACGTAAAAAACGTCTTCGTAAAAACAGACATAAGAAAAAATAGTTTAGTGTAACTACTAAATTACGTTTGTAATCTTAAATAAGCCAACCGCTTTCGGATAAACCGGTTAAAGGCTTCAATTCATTAAAACTTAATCAATTGGGTATTTCTGTACCTTTGATTAAGTTTTATTGTTTTAAACGAGTGCTAAATTATAGGTATTTACACACAAATACTTTACTAAATTAATCACTTATGTTTAAGTAAATATGGTATTTATTTAAAACTTATCCCCCTTCAATTATCAATTTAACTAACGAAAAAACCTCAACCTATGGTAATTGAAAATATTTTAAAAAAGGGAAACTTTAAATAGTGAATAACGAAATTATAATTAACGCAGATTCAAATAGTGGCAATGTTCATATTGCCATGATGCGTGATAAAAAACTAGTAGAACTTCACCACGAAAAGGCCGATAACGCTTATTTGGTTGGTGATATATACTTTGGTACGGTTAATAAAATAATGACGGGTTTAAACTCGGCTTTTATTGATGTGGGCCACGAAAAAGATGCTTTTTTGCATTACCACGACCTTGGACCTCAGGTTCAATCATTACAAAAATGGATAAAACTTGTTAGAAATGGCAAAGTTACATCGGCTATTGAAAACGATGTAATGGAGCCAGATATAGAAAAACATGGCAAAATTGGAACTTTACTTAACCGTTTCCAACAAGTTGTGGTGCAAGTTGTAAAAGAACCTATTTCAAACAAAGGACCACGTCTTTCGAGCGAAATTAGCTTACCGGGCCGTTTTATAGTATTAATTCCATTTGATAACAATATTTCTATTTCGAAAAAAATAGTAAAACACGATGAGCGCAACAGACTTAAAAAGCTGATGCAAACCATTAAGCAACCTAATTTTGGCGTAATTATTAGAACCAATGCCGAAGGCGTTAGTGTAGAAGAATTACAAAAAGATTTGGAAGAATTAATGGCCAAATGGGAAGTAGTTTTTACTCAATTAAAAAATGCCAATCCTCCCCAAAAATTACTTGGCGAAAGCGAACGTACTTTAACATTGGTGCGCGATTTGGTGAACGAAGATTTTACTGGCATTCATGTAAATGATAGTTACTTGTATGGCGAAATAAAGAACTATGTTAAATCAAAAAGCCCTCAACTTGAAAAAATTGTAAAACATTATACAGGCAAAACTTCCATTTTTGAGCATTTTGATGTAGAAAAACAAATTAAAGCTAGCTTTGGAAAAGAGGCTAACTTTATGGGCGGATGCTATTTAATTATAGAACATACCGAAGCCATGCATGTTATTGACGTAAATAGCGGAAATACTAGTGCCCGTAATGAAGCGCAGGAAGATAATGCTTTAAGAATAAACTTGGAGGCAGCAACTGAAGTAGCCCGCCAATTGCGTTTACGCGATTTAGGTGGAATTATTGTAGTTGATTTTATTGACCAAAAAACTGCAGGAAACCGCAAGTTGGTTTACGAAAAGCTGAAAGAAGAAATGAAAAGCGATAGAGCAAAACATAAAATTTTGCCTATGAGTCCTTTTGGTTTGGTTGAAATTACACGCCAACGTGTAAGACCAGAAATGAATGTAGTTACTACCGAAAAATGCCCAACTTGTAGTGGAACAGGCGAAATTCAAAACAGTGTAGTGCTGCTTGACGAAATTGAAAATCAAGTAAAATATTTAATAGAAAATGTACATCATAAAGGATTTAGCTTAGAGTTAAACCCATATCTAGCAGCATATTTTACCAAAGGTGGTTTAAAATCGCCTCGTATGAAATGGTTTATTAAATACAAACGTTGGATAAAAATTAATAAAGTAAACACCCTTTCAATGGTGGATTACCGATTTATAGATAAAGATGGTGAAGCAGTAGTTTTTTAAAAAACAACTCTTTAATGTTGGTGCCTTGCGCGTAAATAAGAACAATGGCATCATTAAATGAAAAATCCGTAGAGCTAAAACTTTACGGATTTTTTATTGATATAATAAATCTAGTTAAAATCAATAATTAGGTCAGTTCGAGCGGAGTCGAGAACTAATTAACTATGTCTCGACTACGCTCGACATGACTTAGTAGGTTGCTAGAACTCCCCTACTCTTCCTCCTCGCCAACTTTATCCATTTCAATTTTAAAATTATTGCTAGCATAATAATTTTTGGTAAACTCACACCAATGGCAATCTTCTTTGCCGCAACCATTGCTAAATTCTTTGGCTTTAATTTTAGCGTAGGCATAATCTATTTGCCCTAAAACTACGTTTACATCATTTGGTGAAATTGGAACCCTTACTTTGGTAAATTCTCCTGTTTTTTTATCTGGTTCTACAAAATCAAACTCACAAGTACGCATTTCCCATTTTTGTGTTTTGGGGTCTTTATCGTAATCCATTAATATTTTATAAAATACAGCTTGGCGCCAATAATCACCTCCAAATTTATCTTCAAACTTAGGTTCTTTTTGCTCTGCTTCGTCTTTTGCTACATTTTCTAGATTAGGCGTTTTAAACTTTTCGCGTGCATTATCTACACTTCCAGTTTTATAGTCTACCACATTTACAATATTTCCATCAAACTCTAACTTATCTAGCTTTCCGTTTAATGGCACATTGTTCACCACCACATTTTTTAAACTACGCTCTACACTGGTAATTTTATTCCAATCGTTGATGTATTTATCATAATATTTTGGCAAAAATTGTTCGCCATATTCCATTCGTAATTTAAACTCCTGTGGTGTAAAATTTTGCTCATTTCTACGCATAAACCAAGCAAAATCTTTGATCATTTCTTCGGTTGAGGCAAAAGCTTTTTCATCGCTACTATTCATGTTTCTAAATAGTTTTTCTAAAGCATAATGCACCGCGCTACCAAAGGTCATACTGGCACTTAAAGGGGCAGGAACTTTAATTAAACTGTTAAAATAAAACGCTGTTGGGCATTTTAAATATGAGCTTAAATGTGTTACACTCAAAGTGTATTTTTCAAGCAATTCATTTACAAAATCATTATTAAACAATGTATTTTGAGGTAAATGTTTTTGAGTTTGCCAAACTGTTAACTCAAATTGGGTTAAATCATTATCGTTGACAGCATAATCACTTGTTTTTAGTTTAGCAAATTCTTCTAACTCAGCAACAAACTGGCTTTTTTCTAGCTCTTTGCTATTGTTATCGTGGGTTAAATAACTAATGTATAATTGCTTTTTAGCACGAGTCATACCTACATAAAACAACCTTCTTTTTTCTTCAATTTCGCTTTCTTTATTTATTTCAAATAAAGTATCGGGCAATATATAACTGCTATGTTTACGGGCTTTTTCCCAAACATTGGCATTACAACCAATTATAAAAACATGCTCAAACTCTAAACCTTTTGAAGAGTGAGTGGTAATAAAATTAACGCCATCGGTATTATAAATTAAACGTTGCGAAGGCAGCTGAATTCCTTCTTGCTCCATGGTATCAATGGTTTGAATTAAATGCCTCAATGCTGTTTTGGTATTGCGAGCACATTCATTTTTTATAAAATCGAAAAAGGTATGCAATAACTGCATGTTATAAGTTCTTTCTTCGCTTTGTAATGCTTCAAACAATAAACCGCTGTCGTTTATTATTTCTTTAATTAAATGCTGCAATGTTAAATTGGTAGCATCTTTAATCCATTTTTCAATCAATTGCGAAGCATTTACAAATAATTGATTTACTTTTTCATCAACAATAAAAATACTTGGTTTGGGTTCGGCAAAGTTTTGTTTAAGTGCTTCGCGCCAACCAACCTTTTCCCAAGCCACATCTATTTTATTATTCAAATCGTTCATTTTATTGGCAAAACGAGCCAATTCAATACTTGGTAAATTAAAAAAATGATAATGCAAAATTTCGAATAAAAGATACTCGCCACTGTGCGGCCTAGTCAATTCAGCATTTAAATAACGTAAAATGGTCACCATTTTTTTAACCAACATTTCGTCAAAAGCATTGGCACGTTTACGAGTATTGATATTGATATTATTTTGTTGAAGCCATGTAATTAAATCTTCGGCTTGTTTATGGTTATGAAATAAAACTGCTATTTCATTTAAAGGAACACCTTGTTTGTGCAATTCTGCTATTTGCATAGCAATATGCGTACTTTGATGTGCCTCATTTTGGTAAGCATATATTTGCGGAGCAATGCCTAAATGCGCGAATTGAGCATTGCTAGCCAATAAAGTTTTATCGTTATTAAGTCTGCTTGTATTTTGCCCAATTAAGGCTTTACTGGCATCTAAAATAACTTGACTACTGCGGTAATTTTGCTCTAACGAAATGGTAGTTAAATCCTGATCGTGGTATTTATTGATGTATAAATTGATGTTTTCAATATTAGCGCCTTGAAACCTGTAAATAGATTGATCATCATCGCCAACGGCAAAAACATTGGGCTTATCGTTATTTTTTAATAGTTGAAACAACAAATCATTTTGAGCTCCACTTGTATCTTGGTACTCATCTACCAAAAAGTATAAATATTTTTCTTGGTACTGCGCTAACATATCAGGCTTTTGATTAAAGGCTTCAATCACCCAAAGAATCATATCAGCAAAATCGTATCTATTGGTTTGCTTTAACTTTTCTTGGTAGCTGTCAAAAGTTACAGCAGCAGCTCTTAACGACTGCATTTTTTGCACTTCTTTATCGTAAGCAGCTTGTTTTAAATCACCTGCGTTAAACTCTTTGTATTTGCGCTTATAAACAAACTCTTCGCGGGTTTTTATATCTTCTAAATAGGCATCAATTTTATTGCTAATTAAAGTGGCATTCCAGTTTTCGCGTTTCATGGCTTGATACAAATTAAGTAACCTACTGGTTTCGTAGTAAATATCGCCTGTGTAACGTTTTAAAGGATTTTCAGCAGTAAAATTGTCAATTATTTCATGTACAATTTTTATTTGCTCTAACTCGCTTACTGCATCCAAACTTCGTATTCCAAAATAATCTAAGTTTTGTTGAATAACTGAATTACTAAAAGCGTGAAAGGTAAAAATATCAATTCTATAAGCATCGGTTCCAATAATATCCAACAAACGTTTACGCATGGCAATGGTGCCTGCATCGGTATAAGTTAAGCATAAAATACTTTCGGCAGTGGTATCGGTTTGGGTTAAAATATTGGCAATTCGTGTAGCTAATATTTGTGTTTTACCAGTTCCAGGACCAGCTATAACCAACATTGGACCATCAATTTGTTCAACAGCTTCGCGCTGTTTGGTATTTAATTGATTGAGTAAATCTATAAATGGAATTTTAGTTTGTGCCATGTGCAATAATAAATACGAATTGCAAAATATTAGTATAAAAATTAACCACAGATCTCACAGATAAAAATGTCAGTAATTGAATAAATCCAATAAAACTATAAAAATTTAAATTAATCTACTAATGTTGTAATAATACAATTTATATTTTCAACATGTTAGACCAATCTTTTTCAAGTAAAAATTTCAATATTTTGTTTCTAAAAGAAAATAGAAAAGGAAATTTCAATAAATCGCATTTTGATAAAGCGTACCTTGATAAAAATAGTGCTTTTAAAAAAATTGTTTCCGAAAAAATTGAACTAAAAAAAGCTAAAGGTACTCTCACCAAAGCTGAACTTGATTCTTTTTCAGAACGTCTTGACATAATCAATAAAGAAAAAGAAGAGTTAAGGTTTGAAATTTTTGAAAAACTATCTGAAACAATTAATTCAAAAAACTTTGAATTTAATATTGAATATGATTCAGAAAAAGAAGTTTATAAATTACAAAAAGATGATGCGGCATCTTATTATGCCATCAAACAATTGCAATTCAATATAAATAAAACTTTCAAAGTAATTCAATCAAATAGAAACAACATAATTAAACAACTTTATAATATTATATCGGATGGATTCCCAAAAGTTGTAATAAAAACTGATATAAAATCATTTTATGAATCTATTCCACAAGATAAACTGTTTAATAAAATTGAAAACAATACATTGATTACTCCCCATTCAAAAAAACTTATTAGAAAATTATTTTATGAGTTTGAAAACAAAAAAGATACTGAAGTGATAGAACCCTTAAAAGGTATTCCAAGAGGAATTGGTCTTAGCGCTTTTTTATCAGAATTATTTATGAAGGATATTGATAATGAAATAAAATCTATCCAAGATGTTGTTTTTTATGCAAGATATGTTGATGATATTGTTGTTGTGTGTTCACCCAAAACTTTTAGTACCAAAGGGGATTATTTAAAAGAAATAGAACTTATAATTTGTAATAAAAATAATTTACAATTAAAGGATGGTTCTGACGGTGAAGAAAACAAGACTTTCGAAATAGACTTGTTAAATAAAACAACTTATAAAGAATCATTTAGTTTTTTGGGCTATTTGTTTCAAATTGAGCGAAGTGAAACTTATAATTCTGGAGAAAAAAATATAAACTTTAATTCTCAACTAGAAATTTCACCGAATAAAATTGAGCGGTATAATAAACGGCTGAATCTTTCAATATTAGCTTATAATAAGGATTCTTTTTATAATGAAAAAGAGGCAAGAAATATGTTATATTCAAGACTAAAATTTCTAACTGGTAATTTCCACCTAAGTAATAATAAAAGAAATGTGAAGGCAGGAATTTATTATTCAAATGAAATGTTAAAGCTAAATACAAATGAAATCGAAAGCCTTAAAAAACTTGATAAAAGTCTAATGAATATAATTAAAACAATAAGCCCTCCAACTAATGGAATAAAAAAGAAAAATATAATTATTCATATAAAAAACAACTTTAGTTTTAGAAAAGGCTTTTTAGAAAAGGAGCAAAATTTTTACTCCATCAATTTTAATGAGAGAGAAGCAAAATTTTACTCAAAAAAGTTTAAAAAAAACATAAGCAAGCTTGAAGTAATTAAATCAATTTGGTAGTTATGAGTAAAAAGAAAAAACATATTAATTATCCAAAAGAAAGAACAATACTTTCGGATGTACTTCCTTTCGAAGTTCCAATAACATTTTCTAATAGGTATTTTTATAGCTTTCTAATAGATAATAAAATTGAACTTATAAATGGTTACATAAGTTACGAATCTAAATATATAGGAGCTAATAAAGATGCATTTGAAATTCTTTTAAAAATGCTATTTTCTACTAACCTAATAAATCCAAATTTCAGAAAAATACCATTCAATTATCGCATTAGTCATAAAAAGAATGACTTTAGAGAACTTTCATTGATTCATCCAATGAATCAGTTGAAAATTATTGAATTCTATGATAAATTTAAAGAGTTGATTATATATTATTGTTCAATTAGCAATTACAGCATAAGAAAGCCAGATAATATCGCACGATTTACTTTTTTCAATGATCAACTTCATCAGTCAAACAAAGGAGAAACAACTGATTTTTTAGAGTTAAGTGGAAAAGAATATGAAAATCTTAAAACGTTTTTTTCATACAGTAAATATACAAACATATACAGATTTTATGAAGATTATCGATATCAAAGAGCAGAAAAAAAGTTTAATCATTTATATAAATTTGACATCACAAAATGTTTTGATAGTATTTACACCCATTCTATAGTTTGGGCGGTTTTAGGAATTGAAACAGTTAAAGAAAACGTAAATATTTCTAAAAAAACATTTGCTGGAATATTTGATAATTTTATTCAATATACGAATTATGGAGAAACAAATGGAATATTAATTGGGCCAGAGTTTTCTAGGATTTTTGCTGAAATTATTTTACAGAGGATAGATAAAAACATTGAAGAAAAACTTAAAGAAAAAAAGATCTTTTTAAAAACTCACTATGAACTTTATAGATATGTTGATGATTATTTTTTATTTTGCGATAATGAAGTCTTAAAAGATGAAATTTTGATGCTACTAAAACATGAATTGAAACAATACAAACTCGCAATAAACAATTCTAAATCCTTAACATACAACAAACCAATAGTAACAGAAATCACGATTGCAAAAAATAGAATTATTGATTTATTTAATTATCAGCCTAAGTTAGAAATAATTGAATTAAATTCGTTAGATAAAAAACATAAAAACTCACTGATAAATCACCGCTTCAATTTTATTATAGATTCAAACTCTTTAGCAACAAAATACAAGATAATAATTAAAGAATCACAAATTGATTATAAAGATGTTTTGAATTACAGTTTAGCTGTTTTAAACAACAAAATCGAAAGTAATCTTTTAACATTTGAAAAGGTTTTTAAAGAATATTTAAACAAGAAAGACAAAGGTGAACTTATCAAATCAGATTCTTTAGAAGTAAATAATATTGAAGATTCTTTAGCTTCTTATATTGAAGGATTTATTGATTTTGTATTTTTTATTTATTCAGTTTCTCCAAGAGTTAATTCAACAATTAAAACAAGTCATATTCTTTCTAAAATAATTCGATTTTATAAAGAAAAGAAAAAAGGCACAAATGAGTTTATCTACTCAAAAAATTGCAGAGAACGTATCTTTAAGAAAATACTTGATGAATCTAGTTTTGTTTTAAATAAAAATGTTTTAGATCCATATGCTCAAGTTGAATCTCTTTATCTTTTGACTGTACTAAAAGATTTAGGTAAAGAATATTTACTTTCAGAGCAATTACTTTCCAAATACATGAATACATTTTATGATGGTAATATCTTAACAATAAAAAAAGAAACCTTGAATTATTTTTCAATTGTTGTTACTTTATTTTATATGGGTCATTCGAAAAAATACCCTAATCTAAAATCAGCTTTATTACTTTATATTTTTAATCATATTGAAACCTATCCAAAAGAAAAAAGAGGTAAATCGTCCGAAATGTCTCATTTAATGCTAGATTTGTTTGCTTGTCCTTTTGTTGATTATGATTTTAAAGAAAAAATATTACTTTTGTATAGACAAGAAGAAACAGCTTCAGAAATAACAAAATCAAAGTTGGATGCAAAGAAATTATTCAAATTTCATAAGACCCATAAATATTGGTTTACGAAATGGGAACGATTTAATTTAGTCAAAGAATTAGAAAATAAAAAGAGTCAAGAAGTATACTCTTAAAGATAATGCCAATGCCAATCCCCAAAGTCATTTTTTAATTTTAAGATGATTATTTTCACACACTTGCAGAGGCAACACTCGGTAACAGAGGTCCATATAAAGAAATAGCGGGGATTTACTATTTTTTTTATTAAGTGCCTAATTGAATTTCAGTTGGGCATTTAATTTTATTGTTACTCACCATTTGGCAGTTTTATAGATACTTTAACGGGTAATTTATAAGTAACCTCTTTTTTAGTTTTTTTATTGGTAAATAAAAGTTCTTGTTGTGCCTTAAGATTGATAAAAGCAGTTGTCATTATTAAAACTAAAAAGATCCATTTCATCATTTTACAATATATTTATTTTTAGCAAATTTGAATTTAGGAGGTAAGCTATTATTGAAACTTGTTGAAATAATAAAACTTAAAGATGCAGGAAGTAACAAAGCCAAACCAACTTCTCTATTTAATTTAGCCCATTCAGTAATAATAAATGAACGAGTAATAAGGAATCCAGAGAACGCAGTAAAGTATGTACCAATTACTATAAATGAATATTGGCCAACTTTTAAAGGTACTTCTCCCTTTTTATAAAACTTAATAAACTTCAAATCATGATAATGTATTGTGTATTTCATATCAGAATTTTGCAAACTCGAAAAATAAAAAGAATCGTTATTAACCTTTTCAAGTATCAACTGTAATCTTTTACCTTCATTGGTTTTACAAGTTACTTTATGAGGTAAAGTATATTCAATAGTTTCCGTCTGCTTTTTATTGGTAAAAAAAGTTATTACTTGTTGAGCATTGGCAGACATAAAACCAATACAACAGATACATAAGATTACATATTTTAGCATATAACAAATATATTTAAGCAAATGAAAAAACCTAAAAAAAGCGCTTCCTTATTTTTAAAGAAGCGCTTTTAAGTTAATGATTGAGTTAGATATTATTTATTCTTCGTTAGGTTTAGTTTCAGTTATTGGATTATCCTTTTTCTCAGGGTTCATCATTTCCATTAACTTTAATCCTAACAAACCATCCATGGCATTGCCACTTCCATTATTATTTCCACCAATCAATACATCAGGTATCAACTTAATATTTCCTTTCGATAACTCTTCTGTAATTTTATAACGTGTAAAGTTCTCGCCACCTAAAGCTTTAACAGCTAATTCGTAAGCCTCAGCCGTAGATTTACCAACCGCCAAAATTTTACCCGCTTCTGCATCACCGGTTAAAGCAATTTGTTCAGCCTGAGCGGCTGCTTTTAGTTTAATAGCTTCCGATTCTGCTTGAGCTCTTGCTTTGGTAGCCTCGGCTTCGGCAAACGCTCTTAACTTAGTTGCTTCGGCTTCGGCACTTACAGCAAGTTTAACACTTGCCGCATCACCTTCCGATTTTTTAACTGTAGCATTCGCAGTACGTTCAGCTATTTCAACACTTTGTTGTGCTTTAACAATATCTTTTTGCATATCGGCAATGGCAGTTTCTTTCTCCATTCCTTGGCGTGTTTCTTGCGCTTGTTTTTGCGTATTGTAAGTTACTTTTTGTTCTTCAGCAATTTTTCTATCGGTTAATGTTTTCATTAACGATTCAGGCGGAACAATATCTCCAATTAAAGTATCAACAGCATTTACATTATATTCATCTAATACTTTTTTGATATGGCCTTTAGCCGATTCTTGACGTTCTTTACGTGTACTTAAAAAGGCAATTACATCACTGTCTTGTGCTGAGTTTCTAAAATAATTACCAATGGTTGGTTCTAATACTTGCGAAACCAAGTTAACCATATTTCCAAACCTCGCTATCACTTTTGGAGCCTCAGTAGTTGGTACATGAATAATTTGCGCCACATCTAAATTAAAAGGGAAACCATCTTTTGAACGCACTGTAATGGTTGAAAGATTTTTATCTAAATTATGTGCTTCGCTACGCGCTGCTGCCCAATTTAAAACCAAGTTAGTAGTTGGCACCAACTCCACTTTCATAATGTATTTATTTATTGGATATTTACCCGGACCAAGCGGCTCAAGCCATACGCCTTTAAATCCTTTTTCTACAATATTACCATGTTTAAACTCAGAACCTGTTAAATCACTTCCTTCTTGACCAATATATGAAATTACCACACCTACATATCCAATTGGAATTTCAGTCATAGGAATTTCTTCCATTTGCACTGCCCAAGGATTTAAATTATATGAACCAGCTAAAATAACTTGTGGTTGTAAACCTCTATTTCCTCCTTGTTGCAAAAAGGCATCAAAATCTTGAAAATTATTATGGCCATCCACTAATTTACCAGCTATTTGTCCAGCTTCAATAGGCATACCATCTAAAGTGGTAACAATACCTACCATACTTTCTTGTATCCTAATCATATCGGTAACTGATACCTGAAAAATAAATGTATTGATACGATAAGATCCAGCTGTTACATAAACTGTTTGTCTTCCACGCTGACCACCGTTGTTTAAAAACTTTTCTGCGTCTTGAAAATTATCACATTCAACACGTTTTCCTAAAATATTTCCTGTAGGAATTTCAGCTCCATCTTTGGCCAATACCAAACCTATTTTACCCTCTGGAATAATGGTAAAACCTTCCATGGTAACATCGTATTGCCAAACCCACATCCAAAAATACAAGCCTGGAGCAAGTGTTTTAGCTTGAAAACCAGCCTCACCTTTGGTTGCCAAAATTCTTCCATCAGGCAATTCTTTATTTTCGCCAAATAACACAAACTTTTTAGTTACTAAACCAATTTTATCTTCTGGAACTATTACCATTCCAAATAAAAATCTAAGAATAATTTTATATAGCAATAAGCTCACTATTAATAAAATTACCCACCAATAATTAGCAAAAAATTCTCCCATATTGTTTTTATATATTTTGTACGATGCAAATAAATATAATAAATTTATTATGAAATTATTTTTAAAATCAACTTTCTGTTTTATTAAAATGAATAGTTATTTTTACACTATAGTAAACTTATAAAAAGAGGCATTTCAATTTTATTTTTTACAATTATATTTTGTTTAGCTGGCAAAGCACAAAATATGGGAGGTTCATGGAAAACTATAATTAACGATAATGAAATTGGATTCGTTTTTGATTCACTTAGCGAAGCTACCTTGAAATGCAATGGCCTAACTATTGGCGAAGAAATATTTTTGATGGATGGCAAAAAATACTATATGAAATGCAGTACCAATTTATTTGCAAATCCTTACCAATTAGATTTGATACTATTTGATTACAAAACCAAAAAGGAAATTAGGCGTATGCTGGCCATTTATAATTTTACTATCGACAGTAAATTACAAATCTGTTTAAATACAGAAGATAGAGTCCGTCCAAAGGATTTTAAAAACAAAGAAGCTTGTTTTAAACTAACTAAAGTTAATAGCAGCGAATGATTAAAGCAATATAATTATCGAGGTTGTAAGGCAATTAACCTTTGAGTTACATCAAAGCCTGATACTTCGTCCTTGCCTTGATTGGTTTGTGTTTCTATACTTTTGGTTCGATAATAAACCAATCCTACATTATTTTGGTAAACCGAAAATCGGTTATTATCAAAAATAAAATCAAGGTTATCCCACTCGGTTATTTTTATAGTGTTTTCAAATGAGGTATCTTTATTCGAATAAGTATCATTTTTATAATCAACAGTGGAGTTAATTTTATCTAATGCATTGTATAAATTGCCATTCCAAACATTGCCATTTTTAATTGGAAAAACTGCCTTTAGCAATACATAATTATCATCGGTGTACAAATATTTATTGTTATAAAATTGCACAAAATGATTTTGTATTTCTTGAAAAGGCAATGAGTCGGCATACTGCGCGTACCTGCTCAATCGCCAAGTTTTTATTCCATTTAAATCTAAAAAACTTTCAGTAAAAACTGTTTTTATTTTAAAGCTAAATGTATCTACTCGTTTTAAATTTTTATCGTAAGCAATACTATCAACAGCGTATAAAAACTGTTTAGTAGAATCTATAGGAAAATAGCTGTAACCATTATCAATAATTAAAGTTTCGGTATTATTTTTACTACAAGATGCAAAAGCTAAAATGAAAGCCCAAGCTACAACTTTTAAAATAGTCCTCATATATACAAATGTAGAATAAATTTTGAATGCTGAATGTTGAATGTTAAATTTTAAATTACGAAATCAACTTTATTAACCCAATTAACTTATCAACCAATCAACTTCATTAACAAATCAAATCAATTAACAAAAAACCTAAACATCAAATCCACTTTGAATCCAGCCACCGCCAATTACATCGTTTCCATCATAGAAAACTGCACTTTGGCCTGGGGCAATAGCTTTTACATGGTTGTTAAATATTACTTTCATTCTATCGCCTTCTTGTTCAATAATGGCAATACTTCCAGCATCTTTATACCTAATTTTAGTAAGCGATTCAATTGGATTATCAATAGAAGCAAATTTACCCATGTTTACATTACGCACCCACATGCCTTTTTTACTCAACTCGTTTTCACGACCAAGAACTACGGTATTGGTTTCAGGTTTAATTTCTAACACAAACATAGGTTCGCCTAAAGCTATTTCTAAACCTTTGCGTTGCCCAACAGTGTAAAACGGATAACCTCTGTGTTTACCTAATATTTTACCATCGGCAGTAACAAAATTTCCACCCTCCACACGTTCTTCTAAACCATCAACTTTGCGTTTTAAAAAACCTCTGTAATCATTATCAGGCACAAAACAAATTTCGTAGCTTTCACTTTTATTGGCTAATTCTTGGTAACCCATATCAATAGCCATTTGCCTGATGTCGGTTTTCCTAAATCCACCTAATGGAAAACGCGTTTTAGCTAAACTTTGTTGCGTTAATCCCCATAAAACATAAGATTGATCTTTGTTATCATCAAGTCCTTTGCTAACAACATAACGGTTATCTTCATAGCGAACTTGCGCATAATGACCTGTAGCTATAAACTCACAATCAAGCATATTTGCACGCTTTAATAAAGCTTCCCATTTAATATGGGTATTGCAAAGCACACAAGGATTTGGAGTTCTTCCTGCTAAATATTCTTCAATAAAGTTATCGATTACAAAATCACCAAATTCATCTCTAATATCCAATATCATGTGATGAATATCGTGTTTAACGGCAATAGTTCTTGCATCGTTAATACTATCGAGGCTACAACAGCCTGTTTCTTTTTTGGATCCACCGCTGTTTTGGTAGTCCCAAGTTTTCATGGTTACTCCTATTACTTCGTAACCTTCTTCGCGTAGCATTACAGCTGCTACGGTACTGTCTAAGCCGCCACTCATGGCAACTAAAATTTTTCCGTGTTTACTCATTTTTTCAAAACATTTCAGGGTAAATAGCCCTGGTGATTGATATTGTTATTTAGTTAGAAAGATTACAAGGTTGGAAAATTAAAAAGATTCTTTAAATTTATTCGAACTTTCTAATCTTTCAATTTTTAAACTTTGTAATTATTAAATTACAAATTCGGCCTTAAATACATCGCGGTTAGGGTTAACGCACATTACAGGCACCGTGCCTTCGGCATTAACAATTCTTTGCGCATAGGTATCAATTAAAATTTCGGTGATGGCTTTATCTTCCGATTGAGTCATAATCATAATTAAATCAGCTTGGCTATATTCTGCAAATTTTAAAGTTTCTTCTGCAAAATCGTTACTCGATTCGTCAACTTCTTTTACTGTAAACTCAATGTTATTTTCAATAAAAATGTTTTCAACCTGACGTAGATTAGCAGTCATTTTATTATTTAAAAATTCATCATCTACTTTATTGTATAAAATATGAATAGTTGATTTATAAGCTTTTCCTAAATGGATAGCCATTTTTACTTTCTGTTTAGATTCAACGGATAAATCTAATGGGAACACAATATTTTTATATGCATTGGTTTGTTTGTTGCTTTTTACCACAATTACTGGAACGGTACTGTAATTAATAACTTTACCAGCATTACTACCTACTATGCGTGCAAATCCACTAGCACCATGAGTACCCATTATAATACAATCGCAACCGAACTCAACAGCTGTTTCTACAATAGTTTTGTAAATACGACCAACCCTTACCTCAGTTTTGCAAATCACACCATATTTCGATTTAATGTTATCAGCAAGTTTTTCTAATTCTGGTAAAGTTTTCTCTCTAGCTTGCGCTTCTTTTTCTTCGTTATTGCTGAAAATAGAAGATAGTAAGTTTTCTTCAACAATACTTAAAATTACTAAATCGTTATCGAAATGTTTTGCTGTTTGGGCAGCATGTTCTAAAGCATTTAGGCTAATTTCACTAAAATCAACAGGAACTAGCATTACATTTTTTTGAGGTTGAGTCATATTATTTTAAAGTATTTATATCAAATATTTTGATCACAAATGTAGTTTTTAATTTTTACATTTACTATTAATTAACTAATTGGTCGGCTGCTAAAACATACCAAGAATTCTGATTTTGAACATAGGTTACAATTCTAGTTTGTTTTAAATTAAGGCCTTTAGGAACAGCCAAATACACTTTTCCTTTATTAGCAGTAACAGTTTCGGTTTTAAAAACCCTTACTACATTATGGTGGTTCAAGGTTTTACCTGCATTTTCACCAGCTGTTACTTTGGTGGTAATACTATTATCAGCTATGGCAAAGTTAATTATAGTGCTATCTATTTTTCCAAATATTTCGTATTCAACAATTACAGAATCAACCGTAGTTTGATAAGCATTGGTTTTTAAGAAATGTGAACTAGGTTTTGAAAGTGTTTTTTGAATAAAACTTCCAATACTTTTTCTATCAGAACCTGGTACTGATAAAATTCCGTTTAAAAAACTTTGTGGTGTGTACATGGGTATTCCAGCTTGTTTACCAAGGTAATTCATTTGTCGGTGAGTGTAAGTTGAGTCACTATATTTATCTACCCAACCACTTTTATTCCAAACATCCACATGAAAATCGATAACATATACAGGTTGTGATGCACTATCTGACCTACGAATAACTTCCCCTAAAAACCTATCGGCTTCAGGACAACTGCTGCATCCTTCAGAACTAAAATTTTCAATAATTACAAAAGGCATATAACCTTTCGATTCTTGTTTTTTAAGCAATTGAGCAAAACTAAATTGAGCAAAAAACAAAAAACTCAAACAAAAAATACTAATTTTTAACTTACTTTTATATTTCATTTTTAATTTATAAAATTTTTAAACTTGCCAAAATTATACCAATGTTATTAAAACGTGTAATATTTTATTCAAATTTGTTGCATGATAATTTAAAACAGTCTTTAGTTGCTAATTAATCAAATAATTTTACATTATTTAAGTTTACATTTTTCAAAAACCAATATTATATTTTAATAATTATTTATACTTTTACCACCTAACCTTAACATAAAAACATTGGGAATAACAGCTAAACACAAAAAAGAACTTGAATTGACAGATTTAAATACTGAAACTTTTTTAGCAATTGCTTTAAATACAGTTACTAATTTAAATTGGCAAATTAGTGAAGTAACTACAAGTGAAATATCTGCCTACACCTCATTTTCATTGTACTCATGGAGCGAAAAAGTTACTATACAAGTTGAAAAGAATAAAGTATTACTAAAAAGCGAATGCACAGGAAATCAAATTATAGACTTTGGCAAAAACAAGAACAATATCAACTTATTTATAACCCAATTTGAACAATTAAAAAACAACTTATCGGAAGGTGAAATAATTGAGAAAATTAAACTTTTCAATGAAGCACTATCCCAAAGCACTGAAAATAAATTAGATACAAAAGTTATTGAATCTAATAACTTTAATTCAATTCTATCCATTTTAAAACCAAGCAAAGGTTATTTTATTACACCAATAATCATTTATTTAAATGTATTATACTTTTTAGTAATGGTTTTTAATGGGGTTGATTTATTTGAACCAAGTGGAGACAGTTTATTACCTTGGGGAGCCAATTATAAAGCAATTACTTTAAATGGAGAATGGTGGCGTATGGTTTCGAGCTGTTTTATTCACATAGGTATTTTCCATTTACTTATGAACATGTACGCTCTGATTTATATTGGTTTATTATTAGAACCTATTTTAGGTAAAATGCACTTTTTATCAGCTTATTTGCTTTCAGGATTACTTGCTAGTTTAATAAGTTTATGGTGGCACGATAATTCTGTTGGAGCAGGTGCTTCGGGTGCTATTTTTGGAATGTATGGTGTATTTTTAGCTTTGCTAACTACTAATTACATTGAGCAATCAGCTCGTAAAGTTTTTTTAAGCAGTATTGGCATTTTTGTAGGATATAATTTATTAAATGGAATAAAAGGTAATGTTGATAATGCTGCTCATATTGGAGGATTAATTAGTGGTATGGCAATAGGTTATGCATTTTTACCTAGTTTACGAAATATTAACGATTTAAAATTAAAGCATTTAATAATTGGCTTGGTAGCCGTTACTACTGCAATAATAACCAGCTTAGTTTATATTTCTATTCCTAACAATATTGGAATTTATTTGAGCAAAATGAAAGAATTTGGAGAAAGAGAAGAAGTATCGCTTGGTATTTATAAAATTGATCCTAATGCCTCAAAGCAACAGATTCTTAATGCTATTGAATACAAAGGAATTTATAGTTGGAAAGAAAATGTTAATATAATTAATGATCTTGAAAAACTTGACTTACCTTCAGAAATAAAAAATAAAATAGAACCTTTAAAAAACTACAGTAATTTAAGATTAAAGTTAAATCAACTTTTATTCAAACAAATAAACGAAGAAACCAATGATTACAAATTTGAAATAGACTCCCTTAATAAACAAATAGAAATAATATTAGCTGATTATGAAAAACTTAAATAGTACTGTTAAAGTACCTTATTAATAATTTATTCACAATATTTTTAAAGGTTTGGAGATATAAAAGCAATATTTGCATATTGCACTATGCAATTTAATGGTTCTATAAAATCAAAACTCCCTAAAGCCAATACAAGTATTTTTGCTGTTATGACAGCACTAGCCAACGAAAACCAAGCTATTAATTTAGCTCAAGGTTTTCCTGACTTTGCTGTTTCGCCAAAGTTAATTGAGCTAGTAAATAAATACATGAAAGCAGGTATGAACCAATATGCACCCATGCCCGGCTTACTTAGCTTGCGTGAAAAAATTGCTCAAAAAACCTACGAATTATATTCAGCTCAATACGACCCAAATACAGAAATAACCATTATTCCTGGTGCCACACATGGCATTTACGCTGTAATGAGCGCTATGGTAAGAGAAGGCGATGAAGTAATAGTTATTGAACCTTGTTACGATAGTTATGTCCCTTCTATTGAATTAAATGGTGGCCGGGCCATTTTTGTGGAGTTAAAATTACCTGAGTTTAAAATTGATTGGAACGAAGTAAAAAAGCTGATTAATTTTAAAACAAAAATGATTTTGATAAATACGCCACACAACCCAACTGGCAGTATTTTAAGTGCTCAAGATTTACAAAAATTAGAAAAAATAGTTAAAGGAACTGATGTAATTGTTTGTAGCGATGAAGTATATGAACACATGGTTTTTGACAAAGTAGAACATCAAAGTGTGGCTCGTTTCCCAGCTTTGGCTGAACGTAGTTTTATCATTTCATCGTTTGGAAAAACATACAGTACCACAGGTTGGAAAATGGGCTATATTTTAGCACCAGCCAATTTAACTGTAGAGTTGCGAAAAGTGCACCAGTTTATGGCATTTAGCACCAATACCCCCATTCAATATGCTATGGCTGATTTTTTTGACGAAAAGAGTGTTTACCTTGAATTATCGGATTTTTATCAAGAAAAACGCGATTATTTTAGAAAATTAATTAAAGGCTCCAACTTTAAATTAATGCCTTGCCAAGGAAGTTATTTTCAATTATTGAATTATGGAAAAATTACACAAGAAAAAGACACTGATTTTGCGGTAAGATTAACCAAAGAACATAAAATTGCAAGTATTCCAGTATCGGTATTTTACCATAAACAAATTGATAATCAATTGCTGCGTTTTTGTTTTGCAAAGCAAAACGAAACACTTGAAAAAGCAGCAGAAAAACTGATGAAAATATAAGTTAACCATTTAAAATAACCCAAAATGTCTACAGCCGACTCGTTAAGAATTACACTTATTCAAAGCAATCTTTTTTGGGAAGACAAACGAACCAATATTCAACAATTTACCAATAGAATTTTCGAAATTTCAGAGCCAACTGACTTAATTGTGTTGCCTGAAATGTTTTCTACTGGTTTTACCATGAATAGTGCCAAACTAGCCGAACCAATGGATGGTTTTACTGTAAATTGGATGAAGGAAGTGGCTTTGGTTAAAAATGCTGCTGTTTGTGGTAGCCTCATTATTAGTGAAAATAACCAATTCTATAATAGATTTTTATTTGTGGAACCTAACGGAAATGTTCAGTTTTACGATAAAGCTCATTTATTTAGAATGGGTGAAGAGAACAAACATTATACAGCTGGAACTAGCAGAATTGTAATTGATTTTAAAGGTTGGAAAATAGCCCCATTTGTATGTTACGATTTGAGGTTTCCTATTTGGCTTAAACGTACCGAAACGTTTGACTACGATTTAATGCTAGTGGTAGCAAGTTGGCCTGAAAAACGCATTACTCATTGGCAAGTGCTTAACCAAGCTAGAGCCATTGAAAACCAATGCTATATAGCCACTGTAAACAGAGTTGGCGAAGATGGAAACCAAGTAAACTATAACGGACAATCAGCATTATACAACCCACAAGGAAAATTATTAAATGAATTAACTCACGAAGAGTTTGAAACCACTTTTACCATACATTTGCCCGAACTAAAAACTTACCGAAAAGCATTTCCAGTATGGTTAGATGATGATAATTTTGAAATAACATCAAAATAGCATTGTTAATTTTCTAGTAATGAAACCTTTGTAATAAATAATATTTATAAGCAACTTAAAGGTTAAAAATACAGTCAAAATACCAAACGAATAACAACTTATCATGAATAGAATAATTATATTTTCACTTTGTATGGCTTTATCAATAAATATAGCTAAAGCGCAAAAAAGTAAAACAAAAAAACAAAAAGCAGTTACCGAAGAGGAAGTGGTAATAGATAAATTTGCCAAATACGTACTTGAAGAAAAGGAATACGACTTTGGCGTAATGAATGAAAATGGCGGGTTATTAATTCACGATTTCCCAATAAAAAACACTGGTAATATTCCATTAATAATAAAAGATGTGCAGCCAGAATGTGGTTGTACTAGAACAGAATGGACCATGCAGCCAATAGCACCGGGTGCAGTTGGTAATATAAAAGCGGTGTATAACCCAATGGGTCGCCCAGGTGGATTTAGAAAAGCAATTACCATTTTTACGAATGCTGAAAGAGAACAGGTTCAAATATTTGTAAAAGGAACCATTGCTCCATCTAAATATCAATTTGGTTCAACTTATACTTACCAATATGGTTATTTAGCAGTGAATAATAATACATTTAAATTTAATGTTTATGGCTCAAATGCTGATAGCACATTATTGAAAATGTATAATTTAAGCAATAAAAAAATTCAAATTAAGCGTATTGAAACTCCACCAAACATTATAGTTACAGGACAAGAATATGAAATGCGTCCTAACACTGATTTAGATTTACAAATAAAATATTGGCCTCGCCATAAAGGCGATTTGGGAGACTTTAGCCAAGAAATAAAAATTTACACCAATGATGATTCTTTGCCCGTTAAGTTAATTTATGTAAATGCTACTGTACGTGAAGATTTTTCACATTTAACGCCAAAAGAACTTAAAAAAGCGCCAAAAATTACCATTGATAAAGTTTTGCACGATTTTGGCGATATTGGCCATAAGGATAGCGCAGTAACTAATTTTATAATTACCAATAAAGGTAAAACTGACTTAATTATTAGAAAAGTTAAACCTTCGTGCAATTGTGTAAATGTAGAAATGGAAACCATGGTTATTAAACCGCGCAAAAAAGCAAAATTAAACGTTGATTACACTTCGTTTAACGTGGTAGGGTTAGATATTAGAGGCATAAAAATAATTAGCAACGACCCTAATAATTCTGAACTAAACGTTACCATAAGAGCAAACATTGTGAGATAAAAAAATTGATAAATAATTATGTTAAAAAAAGTAGCATTTGTAGCAATTAGTTTTTTTAGTGGAATTGTAGGTTCGTATGTATTTTATAAAATGCACTCCCCTACTGTATTGGTTCAAGATTTTACTGAACGAAGTTCATCAAATAGCAACAATGTAGAATCAGTAAATTACAAAGGTGCAGCAATTAACAATACCGATTTTATTAAAGCTTCGGCTAGCAGCACACCAAGTGTGGTTTTTATAAAAACTTTAAGCAACCAACGTAATTATATTGACCCAAGTTTCGATTTTTTTAACAGCTTCGATTTTTTTGGTCAACGTGGGCCTGTAGCAAGTTCGGGCAGTGGTGTTATTGTTTCTGAAAATGGTTATATAGTTACCAATTACCATGTAATTAAAGATGCCAATACCATTGAGGTTATTTTAAACAATAAAAAACAATCGTACCAAGCTAAGTTGATTGGTAGCGATCCATCAACAGATATTGCCGTTTTAAAAATTGAAGCCAAACAATTGCCACATATAGTATTTGGCAATAGCGATAATGTTCAAATTGGCGAATGGGTGTTAGCAGTAGGAAATCCGTTTAACCTTACCTCAACTGTTACTGCGGGAATTGTAAGTGCAAAAGGCCGCAATATCAATATTGTAAATAATCAATTTCCAATTGAATCGTTTATTCAAACCGATGCAGCTATTAACCCTGGAAATAGTGGCGGTGCTTTGGTTGATTTAGAAGGCCGATTGGTTGGAATTAATACTGCTATTTCTAGTCAAACAGGTAGTTATATTGGTTACGGATTTGCTATTCCTGCTAATATTGTTTCAAAAATTATCAAAGATTTGATTGATTTTAAAGAAGTGCAACGTGGTTATACTGGAATGGATATAGCCGATATTGATTCGCGTTTGGCACAAAAATTAAATATCAGCAATAATTTAGGCGTATATGTAAGTTCAGTATTGGCAGAAAGTCCAGCAGATAAAGCAGGCATAAGAACAGGTGATGTAATAGTAAAAATTAACGATAAAGGAATTGACAGCAAAGCCATTTTTGATGAGTATTTGGCTTATATGCGCCCGGGCGATAAAGCTAAATTTACCTACTTACGCGGTGGAAAAGAAACTGAAACTAGCTTTACTTTAATTAACAAAGAAGGCAATACTGCTATTTTACGAAAAGGAACTGTTAGTTCTGAAAGTTTAGGTGCCGATTTTCAAGCGTTACCTAAGTTAGAAAAGGACAAATTAGGCATTAAAAACGGTATCAAAATTTACAATATTAGAAACGGGAAAATTGCCAATATTGGCTTAAGCGAAGGATTTATTTTGATAGCATTAAACAAAAAACAATACGAAAAACCAGAAGAACTGATAGCCGATTTTGAACAAGTAAGAGGCCAAGTGGTAATGGAAGGAATAATGCCAAACGGAGGCCGAATGGTGTTTAGTACTTATGTTTATTAGAATTAGAAAATTGAAAGATTAGAAAATTAGAAAATTTTTTAACTAAATATTGAAAAAATCCGTTGCAGTTTGTAACGGATTTTTTTTGTTTACAAACAGTTATTTATATTCGGTTGACAAACCAACTCAACTATTTCGAGCAATCAAATTACTAACTAATTTTTGATAAATATTATTCATTTATAATTCGTTTATTTGAAATAAAAAGTGGATTGGTGAGGAAATCAACTACGGATAAAAGAAGATGAAAAAATTAGTTCCTGATATCATCAATAAACTAAATATTGAAAATGTGAAGTACGATGTTCATCACTTTGACTCAGGGGCAGTTATGGTAGATATCTATATCAAAGATAAGTTTTATGTGATTCAAATATTTGGAGACGAAATAGGTTTAAGTTTAAATACAGATAATACAAGTTGGTTTGATATTATTCCAAAAAAAACATTTAAAGATGCTAAGGAGTTTCAAAAAGTATTTGAAGAAATATTTATTTAAAAATCATTTAGCCATCGCTGTATTTTCCGTCTGTATAATATAATTTATAAGGAGCGCAATTGAGGATGTGAATGCATTATTTGAATTTTTGTATAAGTCTTAGTTTTCAATTACATTTGATAAAAAATAAGTGTTCATATGGATACAATTCTTTTGAAAAGTAAAATAACCAAAGCTGTTAACGAAATTGATGATAAATCTTTTTTAGAAGCAATTTATGTAATTATCAACAAACATAATAATGGTCTAACTTACGAGTTAAATGAGGATGAAATTCAACTATTAAATGAGCGAAAAGAACTTTACGAAAGTGGCAAAGCCAATACGTATAGTATGCAAGAAGTTCGTGAAAAAATATTGAAAAATATTGGCAATGAAATTTGAAATTATTGTCTTAGAACAGGTTTATGAAGAAGTCAATGAATCTGTTCTTTACTACTAACAAAGACAAACTGGCTTAGGTATTTCCTTACTTGATGAATGGGAAAATACGCTAAATATTATTCGAAATAATCCTAAGGCATTTGAGAGTAAGCATGCTAATTTTAAACAAGCCCAATTAGATAGATTCCCTTATCTCGTAATTTTCGAAGTAATAGAATTTGAAGTAATTATTTTACGTTTTATACATGCAAAACGCCATCCATTAAAAAGGTTCAAGCAATAAATAGAAATACTTTTTAGCGAATAAATAACTCCGCAGGAATCATGTCCAAAAATAAACTAATAATAAATTTTCTGATTGTTAGTTCAATCGTTATTCTTTCGTTTCAGTCAACTAACAAAACGGCTATGAATGAGGAATTAGAAAAAGAGATTTTAGGCGAACTAGATTCATCATTTTTAGGTGTTGCTGGTAAATTTTATCCTAAGAAAACTGATAGTAATGTTTTATATAATTTTTTCATAGATTTAGAACATGGTTATTTTCTAACTGCTGGCAACAAGATTCATTTATTTGCAGATTCAAAAAGATGGGCAATAATATTTGAAGTAAATGGTTACAATAACCGCCTTAATCAGGCTCAAATTCAACTAATTTACGTAGGAAATTGTATTAAATATACCAAAGAAAAAATCGCTAACTTGGAGTATATTTCAAATATGAAATTTTTACCTATTATAGATGAAATTACATTAAAAAAACAAACATCCCATAAGTTAATAAAAATAAGAAATAAGAATGTTAGGTTTGAAAATGATTATAAAAAGTATGAGAAACTAGGCATAAAAATTAACGATAGTAACGATACTTCGAAAATTAGTTTAGGTGAATTTATTCGCTATTTACAAGAAACTAACCCTGCTGTTTTAAATGCCACACAAAAGGAATTGAAAGCAAATATTCCTAAAAATATTCCATACTTAACCACTATAAATGAATATCATTATGCTAGCATCTACAATAAAGATTTACCTCCAAGCAAACAAGAAACATTTTTACTAATTGCTAAAGTTTTAGCTAGTAGAAATATTGCTAAATGGCAACCAAATTTAAAAGCAAATAACCATTGGTCAAATTGGGTGTCTGGAAATTTGTAGAAAACATAACGTGCAAACTTCTTTTTGCTGAATAAATCTATATTTGCGCAGCTAATGAGAAAAACCTTTGTACTCAATCTAATCATTATGATGGGAGTTAACCTCCTTATCAAACCATTTTGGATTTTAGGAATTGATAGGGCGGTGCAAAACCGTTTGGGTTTTGAGGCTT
>JAIXSO010000069.1 GCA_027484685.1 Bacteroidota bacterium | reverse complement strand
TTTTTGTTTTGTTTATTGTTTGCACTACAAATTTAACAATTTCAATGCTACTATTTAATTGATTTACAGATTTTTATAAACAAAAATATCAACATATTCTTATCCCGAACTAAGGTTTTTAGATAAATTGATTTATAAACAATATTTTTTCTTTAACTCTTTAACTTCTTCGCCATACATTTCTGTAAAATTATTCGAAAGTGACTTGTTGATATTTTCGCAAACTTTGGTTTTATCATTTTTTTCTAAGTAAATTAAAGCTAAGTTACGATACGCGTACGAATTAGTTGGCATTATTTTTAAAGAACGATTGATGTTTTTTATGGCATTATCAATATCGCCTAATTTAAATTCGGTATAACCTAAATTATTCAATAAATAAGCGTTTTCGGGCTGTACTTTTAAGCCTTCTAAAAGGTATTTTTTAGCTTTATCAAACTTATTTACTTGCTGCATTTGGTATCCTAAATTGATGTACGTTCCAATATAATTTGAATCAATTGCTTTTATTTTAAGTAAAATCTTTTCCGACTCTTCAGCCTCACCATTATCGAACAATGAAGTAGATAAGTTATTCAAAGCATCAAAATCATCAGGACGTAAAGCTAGTGCTTCCCTGCAATCTGCAATGGCTTTACTTATTGTTTCATCATGATGATAAACTCCACTCCTACATAACAATATTTCGTATTTTAACGAATCATCTTTACATAATTCGTAAGCTTTATTCAAATCCGAAATACTATTTTGCATTTGACGAACTTCAAAAAAGAATGTACCTCTGTTTAAATATGCGCGTGCCGAATTAGGATATTTTTGAATGGTTTTTTGAATGCTTTCCCATGCTTTGTCTCCATCAACAAACATCAAAATTTTACTTCTTAAATTAACGCTGTTTTCGTCTTCGCCATTTTTGGCTATTTCTTTTTCTAAAATATCAAGTGCCTTCTTTGGCTTGCCAGCGGCAAACAGTTTTTTAGCTTCAGTAATATTGGTTTGAGTCCAACCTAAGTTAGCTAAAAACATAAAGCTAATTAGAACAATTAATTTCATCGGTTATAAATTATTTTTTTTCTAAAACTAAAACTATTTTATTAAAATTTGCTGCTGCATTAACAACAGCGCGATAGTTCTCGTAACTCTTTAAAGGCAAATTGATAACATTATAATATTCATCACTTTTTACTATAAGTTTATTACCTTCAATTTTGTACGATGAGCTAAAACTAGCAGCATCTCCATCGTTTTTAAAAGGATACACCGACATAGTTAAATCGTTTGGATTTTTAATAATATAGCCATCAGGTATAATAAATGTTATTTCGCGATGATATTCTCTGTTATAATCATTTTCAATAGGAAGTGTGCGGTTATTTTCTTGATACAATTCTGATTGAGGTCCTATTAAGTCGCCAAATTTCAATAATATTTTAGGCCCTGCTTTGCTAATAAAATGGCTTGATGTTAAAGTACTATTTGCAATTAATGGATTGATTAATAAATTATCAGCACCTTTATTTTCAATTTTTAATTTTTTTATGGTAATATTTTCGTTAAGCGATTTTACAATAGATTCTTCAAATTCTTTTATTTTATCAGTAGCTATAAAATCAAAATATGGTTGAAAATTTTGAGCATAATAACCTGTATATTCTAATTTAAAATCTATATTTAAACTATCGCCCGAATTATCCATTTTAGCAGTTATGTACATATTGTGTTGGGTTTCTTTAGCAGCGCCAGCAGGTATAAATTTAATTTTTCCAGCACCGGTATTTATATCGCCCAAGCTTACTTTTTTAATGAATAAGCCATAATTTTCAATAAATCCATAGGGTATTAAACCCAAACGATATGCTTGAGAAAATGGAGACATATATTTATTAATTTTAGGAAAATACAATAGGTAATCAGTTAAAAATACATATGATTCAAAATCTTTGTCAAAATGATTTTTAAAACGATTAGAGGTAATCACTAACTCTTGCTCAATTCCAGCTTGATCAATCATGTGATAAAGTATCTTTAAAGCTCCAGTTTCATTTAAAGCCCCAACTTTTACTATAGATTCAATGTTTTCAAGTCTTTCATCGCCTTCTTCTATAAAGTTAAAGCTCTTTTTTACATAATTTTCAATGGCTCTAATTTTAGCTTCATCATTTGGTGCATATTTTAAATTGCTAAGTTTTAAAAGTTTATTGATGGCTTTTATTTCGGATTTAGTAGCGCTGTTACAAATATTTTGAAATACATTTTGGCTCACCAATCCATAATTGTATGGATTTTTTTTACCACGAGCTGTGTTATAATATAATTGATAAATGACTTTCATGGCATTGGCTTGCTCATTGGCAAAGTTTTCGCCTTCAATTTTCTTAATATTACTAGTTTCGCCAACCAACATATTACGTTCACTCAAACTACTATCTGATTTTAGTTCAGCAAATCCGTTTAATGATTTTGAAGTAAATACTAAATTTTCAGGTGAAATAATTTTAAAAATAACCTTGGCTTTTTCAGCATCGCCCTGAAACTTTTGGATGGAGCCTGAAATATTTGCACTGCGTTTTACCAAATAATAATATTCAATATAACTTCCTTTTTCAGCACCAGATACAGCGAAATAACTTATCTTTTGTTTGTCTTCGGTAACACCTTCTTTTAAAGCATCTTTACCTATGGTTTTCATACTTCCATTTGAAAGAATTACACGCACATCATAACTAATCAAATCGGTAATTCTTGGAGAGTTTATATATATTTTATTGTTTCTATCAACCGCATTATCGCTGTTAACATATTCAACCTGATGTATATAATAATACTCAAATAAGTTTCCTTCTTTATCATAAGCAAATTCTACCACTTGCTCGTCTAATACTTCTAATTCGTCAATGGTTTTTAAATTGTAAGGAGCCGTTAATTTGGAGTAATCAAATTTTTCGTCAAATTTATAATTTAACGAAAACTGGGCCTTAACCCACCCAAAATTTAGTAGCACTAAAGCTGCTAATAAGGTTTTTTTCATATTTTATTTTTTTAAGATTATTTGTTCTGAATAGTTTTTTTGAATGTTATCAATCCAATTATTGTAAGTACTAAATTGGTTGGTATAAATTATCAATGGTTTTTTTATGATATTTGCCTTTCTATAAATATAGTTTCCATTTAAGCTATAATTATTGCTAAACACAAAATCAGTATACGTTAATTGTTTGTTTTCTGGTAAATAATTTGGTTTTATTCCTTTTTCAAGTTCTAAGCATACAATGCTGTATTCTTCGCCTTGAAACCTATATTCAATTGGAACATTTCGCTCGGGTTCAACTTTGCTATAAAGCGATATTTTATCGAGATTTAAATTGATGTATTGTTCGTTATCAACACTTAACACAAACTCAGGAATACTAAACTTGTAATGAATAAGTAAGGGTAAATTTTTATCGTCAAAATTAGTAAACCAAATTGTATCCAAAATAAACCTGTTGCTACCTTTTATTAAATAGCCGCGGCATTGGTTATGCAAATATTTGTAATTTAATTCTCTAAGACCATCAATAAAACCCATGCGTTGGTAGCCCGATAATGTAAAAACGCCCTCTCCTATTATATCTTTTCCTTTTATTTTTAAGTAACACGAATCATGTATTACGTTTTGATGATATGGAATTTCAGGAACCATTTCTATTTTATAATCATTGCAATTACCTAAACTTATCATAGCCTCTTTTCCTTGAGTAAAAGGCGATGGCATACCAAATTTTAAATTATTTGCTGTTCCATCTAAAAATATAAATTTACCATTGTCTTTAATGGCAGTTATCATGTGATTATCAGCCATGGTTGATACTATTTGTGTATATTTATAAGGTAAATCTCGTGTTCCTATCCACACTAAATAAGCATCTATATTTTGCGATTTTAAAAGGTTATACAAAATATTTGAAATGCCTTTACAATCGCCATATCTCTCTTTACAAACCATGCTTGCTTTGGCAGGAATATGACCTTCATAACCCGCTTCAAAGGCTATGTAACGAATATTATTTTGAACCCAATTATAAATTAAAGCCGCCTTTTTTAAACTATTTGTTTCTTTACCAACTATCGAATCGCTTAAAGGCTTAAATTGATTAAAGTCTTCAGCACTTTTTTCTACAAAGCCACAGTTCCATTTATACAAATCATCTAAATTCCCCAAAACAGCAACTTTGCCTTCTTTGGCTTGAAAAGATTTTATTCTAAAATGTAATTGAGCCGAAAAGTAATCAATATCAGGGGCATCTGATTCGTAATCCATGGTTTTTTTAGAACTCCCTTCCCAAGTATAAGTAGTTGAACTACCCTTTTTAATTATTGAATATTTTAAAGGTGAATTACTCCAATTAAAGGTATCAATAGCCATTTCAATGTCTTCATTTACTTTTAGAGTTACTTTTATGTTATCATAATTTAAGTATGGCGAAATAGAAAGACGGGGTAAAAAATGGGTTTCATTTACTTGATATTGGTTTTCAATATAAGTTTTATCGCCTTTACCAATTTTAGGAAACAAAAATTTTAGTTCTTTTGAGTCGTCAAAAAAAATATTGTCGTTAACAAAATCATTAACTTTAAATTCTTTTACTTCATTTTTTTTATACTTATTTCCTTGAGCCTCTATAGTGTAAGCTTTGTAATTCAATAATTGGTAAAATCCCGAAAAGTGAATAGAGCGCTCGTTATATCCTGAATTATTATCGGTTAAATAAAAAAACTCTTCTACGTTTTTGTATTTAATTACCGGCTTATTGTTTTGCATGGTAATTTCTAACTCAAGTTCCATATTACTGCAAATTACATCAGCATTAGGGTATAACTCTCTGTAACGATTATACTCACTTAACGGCTGACTAAAGCCATTAAGTGAGTTAAATAGAATAAATAAAACTAAAAATCTTTTTATCATTATAAATCTCTTATTGAATAACTGCAATTATTTCATCACCCATATAATAATATGCATTGGTGCGTTTTCCGGTAGTATCAAAATACTCACATAAACCTTCTAAATTTCCATTCACAAAATTTTCTTTAAGTCTTGGTGTTCCATTGGTATTGTATTCAATTGTTGCACCATGTAATTCGCCTGCCAAGTAATTCTGAATACGCAATACTTCACCAGTGTTAAAATATTCCATGGTTGGTTTAATTTCATTACCAGCAGCATAAAATCTTTCTTCTTGTAACTTTCCATTTGGATGATAAATTTTGTAACTACCTTCATATTTTCCACCTTTAACCTCATATTCAGTAGCAAGTGTGCCGTTTTGATAATAAGCTTTAACAACTGCATCGCCACCTTTAGTAAAAATAGTATCTAACAATTTACCATTTTTACCCATATAAGTGTAGCCAATTAGTTTACCAAAATCGTAAAAACGAATCTCTCTTAGTTCGCCAGTAGTGGCAAAATAACGACATTCACCGTGTTTTTCATCTTCATAAATCCCAACTTCGGTTTCTACTTTTCCATTTCGGTAGTAAAAAATATTTTTTCCATGGTTAATGCCATATCTGTATTCATCTTTTTGAGTTACTTCTCCAAAATAGTTATAAAACTCCGATACAACATGTATATCTCCATAATAATAGTTTTGTTTTTTGCTTAGTTTTCCATTAGGATGATACGATAAATACTCGCCATTTCTGTAACCTAAATAGTATTCGCCTTTAACACTAATTTGACCTGAAGGATAAAACCATGATACTTTTCCATGGGTATAACCATTTAAAAAACCTCCATCATAACCTTTTTTACCAGATGCGCTTTTTAAAACTACTCTGCCATTTCCATTAGGTAATTTTATGCTATCTAATACCATTCCATTGGTATCGCAATGTTGAATTTCAACCAATACACCTTCTTTATACCTAAATTTTTTATACGCTTTACCATTTGAAAAATAATCAACTCCCCAACCATTTAAATCGCCAACATTATAAAAATACTCACCATCTAAAGCACCATTTACATGGTAAGTTCTCCAAACTCCGCATTTATAACCTCCTACATAATTTCCTTCACTGCTTAAGTTTCCATTCACATGGTATTTTAGTTCTAAACCATCTTTTTCATTGGCATCGTAATTATATACACCCGCTAATTCGCCATTAGTGTAGTAGGTTTTACATTCGCCTTGTAAATCGCCTTTTGAATAATTTTCAGTAGTTGAAATAGTTCCATTTGAATAATAAAAATTCCATAAACCTTCTCTTTTTCCTGCTGTTAAAACGCCTTCTGACATTTTATCAAAATGGTAATCGTAATTAGTTAGTTTGGTTCCAGATTTAGATATTTTTGTTTCAAAAATTATTTTTCCATCAACTCCAAAATATTTAACATTTCTCCAATCGCCTTTTACATAAGTATCTTGTCCGTATTTTTTACCATTAGGTGTATAATATTCTTCTTCGCCATTAACCTTACCTGATTCATCCATATTAGAAACAACTTTTACTTTTCCATCAGAATAATAAGTAATCCATTTGCCTGAAATATTACCTTTAACCGCTATTCCTTCTTTTTCTATACTGCCGTTTGAATGATACGTTTTATAAGGTCCTTCAAGAATATTATTAACATACTTACAATCTAATTTTGGTTTACCATTTTCGTAAAACTCTTTATAGATACCATCGTATTTTCCATTTTTATAATTGCATTCTTGTTTAATTAATCCGTTAGAATAGTATTCTTTAAAAACACCAACTAACTCACCATTAGCACTTGTATATTCATATCTTATTTTTCCATTAGCAAAATATTGAGTTCCTACACCATTACGCTTGTCATTTTCATAACTATCTTTACTTTGTAAAGTTCCATCAGGATAATAATTTAAAACTTCACCTTTAATTACATCATTTACATAAGTGCCTACTTCGTAAACTTTTCCTTGTCTGAAAATTTTATATGGCCCATTTGCTATTCCATCTTTGTACGTTAATATTTTGGTGGTATCGCCTAATTCATTAAAAAAGTACCAATTGCCTGTTCTATTTCCTTTTTCGTTAAAACCACCAATCATATCCAAGAAGCCATCTTTGCCAAACGAAACCCAAGTACCAATATTTTTATTTAAGCTATTTCTATTTCCTAGCGCTTCAGTTGTAAAATTATCGTACGACCAATATTTTAATGTTAACTTGTTGCCATTCAACTCAAACTCTCTAGTTGGGCGAATTTCAGCCATTTTTTCAATGTAGGCAGTACGGCTTTTCTTTAAATTTTCTACATTTTTATTAACCACTTTAGCTATATCTTCATTATCGCTCGATGCAAGAACCAATAACGATAAATTTTCAAATGATTGCGTTTTTAAAAAATCGCTAAAAAATGGTAAGTAATACTTAGAAAAGAATCCTGCATCGTTTTGAACCATGCCAGCAGTTTTTTCTAACACTAAATACAATTGACGATTTAAGGGAAATTTCATTTTTCCTGGAATTTTATATTTGCTGTTTAGTGCTACTTGGTTCGAAACTAAAAAGTCAATTTCTTCAAATTCGTTGGTAAAAACTCCAGTAGAAGTGGTTGCAATTGAATTGGAACTTTTGTTACAAAGATTATTGAAATCTGCTAAAACACGTTTACTTCTTGCTGTGGTAGGTTCTAAAATAAAAAAGAAAGTATAAGCCATTATAGCCTGCGTTAATCGGCCTTCTTTTTCGGCCATTTGAGCCATGTGTAAATGTGCCGAAGGATATAATGGCGACACATTAAATAACTCTTTATAAACTTCAAATGCCTTTTTAAAATCGCCTGACGATTCGTAAACAATGGCTTTGTTCAATAACAAATTGCTATTAAATGGGTATTTTTTTAAGCCTTCATTATAGGCAGCAATGGCTTCATCAGTTCTTTTTAATTCATCCAATGCATTTCCTAAAATGTTAAACTGATTTACTTCGTAACTTCCATCAGCTATTAATTTACGCGATAAATTAACTACTTGTTCATATTTTTCAAGCGCATAATAGCACAATGAAAGTTCGTATTGAGCTGAATAATAATTGGTATCGCCATTCGGAACTTTGGCATATAAATCAAGTGCTTTTTGGTATTTTCCTTGATCATAAAGTTCAATTCCTTCTTTTAAAATAGTTTGCGAATTAATAAGTTGTACGTGCTTTTGAGCGTAAGATAGTTTAACAAATACCAAAGCAAACGCTAAAAGTAAAATTTTGAAGTTTTGGGTTTTCATTTATATTGTATCAGTTTATTTTTTTGTTGTTATGTTATTTAATGTTTAAGGTTGTCAATCGTTCCAAGTTAAGCCTGTGGTATCTTTTGGAATAGATAAAAATATTTCTTCTTTATGCAATAATCCACTCATAACAACGGTATGTGTTTCATTGCTAGCTCCTATTTTTACGGCTTGTTTCACCACTTTTGAATTTACTTTTTTATAAACAAAGCTTTTAGTTCCTTCGGTATGAATGCTTTCTATTGGAACACTTAATACCTTTTTTAAAGTATTGGTAGAAATACTGTTAGATGTAGTCATTGCCGGCCTTAAAGATGTGTCAATGGTGGTAACATCAATTACTACTTCAAATACTTTTGCTTCACTATTAGGCTTTTGCTCTCCAATACTTGCTACTGATTTTACCAAACCTGTTAATTTTTTTCCAGTTTGCGCATCTAACCCAATTGCTACTTTTTGATTAGTTTTAACTTTTTGAATATCTACCTCATTAATATAAGTTACACTTTCCATAGTTCTTAAATCAGGTAAATTAGCCACAGTTGGATCCCAAGTATTTACAGTGCTGCCCACAATTCTTTTCTTTCCGTCCCATTCTTTGGCATAAATAACCATTCCGCTTTTAGGGGCAGTAATGGTAAATTGCGATAACGTAGTAGTAAGTTCGCTCAATCTATTTTGAGCCTTGGCCAATTCGCTACCTATAATTTGCATTTTGGTAACACTTTGCTGTTGCTTGGTTTTGTAATTTTCTTTCTTTTGTTCAAAGTTACGAATGGCTTTTTCGTATTCAATTTCAGCTTGTCGCAATACAGCTGGCGGCTCGTAAATAGACTGCTCTTTGGTTAATTTACGTTCCTCTACTGCATACTTTAAATTGAATAATTCATCACGTGCATCGCGCATGGTTAACGTTGTATCTAATTGGGTTGACTTAAACTCAGATTGTTTTTTTTGAACATTTAATTGCTCTTCATTTATCTTGTTCATAATTTCTGTTTTGTCAAGTTCGGCCACAAATTCACCTTCCTTAACCACAGTTCCTTCTGCTACCAAATTACTAATTTTTACTTGCCAAATTCCTACTTGCCTAAGCGCACTTGGGGCAGAAATTTCAGTATAATTTTTAGCTCTTAACTCACCCGTATTTAAAACAGTTACTTCAAAATCGCCTTCTTCTACCATTACGGTAAGCTCATTGGTAGCCACTTTTTTAAAAAACAAGAAATAAGCAATCGCCATTGCAGCTAGTGCTGCAATTGATATTATTTTAAACTTATGCTTTTTCATTTAATTATTTGATAGGTTGTTTAATAACATTTATTTTAGCCTTTATTGATTCAAACAAACTCCTTGTTTGTTTATCCATTTTA
The DNA here is from genome assembly GCA_027484685.1 of Bacteroidota bacterium. GTDB lineage: Bacteria > Bacteroidota > Bacteroidia > UKL13-3 > UKL13-3 > JAAFJM01. The sequence goes on along the minus strand of JAIXSO010000069.1, from coordinate 66,608 downwards.
GGCTTTAGCGAATCTAATTGATGTTCCCAATTATTATATTTTACTAATACAGGCAACATTTCAGTTTTGGTGTAATCAGTTGCTGTATCAAAAATATTGGAATGTAATTGTATGGCTGAATCTCTAAAAATCAACTCCGGATTAGAAGGATCTTTAATTTCAAAAATATCAGTATCTCCATAAAGTACTTCTACATAATATTTGTTATATCCTAAAATAGAGTCAGCAAATGTGTTAAACTTAGTTACATCCTCTTTTATTTTATTTTCTTCTGTTTTACACGAAAACCACATCATTCCGATAATAGTTAGGCATACCATAAACTTTGTTCTCATTCCAAATTATCTTTAATTTTTGTACAATAAATGAAATTAAATTAACAATAAAAAAATTATTTTAATCGTTTAAATAATTCATGTTTAATTTTATATTTATTTTAAGTTATACAGTTTTTCAATTCATATAATTTTTCAATTTATTGTTGTCAATTGGTTTGTTTCACACCTAATTTGTTTCAAATTATATTGCTAACGTTTAGTGTTAAGAAATTATTACTAGTTTGAACCAGGTGCTAATAAACATAAGCACTTTACAAATTTGCCAAAATATTATTGTTAATAAAAGCATACTAAATATCAAATATATACCTTTATTATTACTACGTTATACACACTAGCCCAACATCAAAAAACACAATGTGTATATCATTTTTAAATTTGTTTTACATGTCAATTTAGAGCACTTTTGAGATGTAATCCATCAGAATTTAAACAATAAATAATGGCCGAAATAGTATCAAATAGAAAAAAAAGAACTTTAACCAATGCTCAAATTTTCGAGACAGGAAAATTACCTCCACAAGCTCCAGAATTAGAACAAGCCGTTTTAGGCGCTTTATTACTTGAAAAAGATGCTATTAATATTGTTGCAGAGGTTTTAAAACCAGCAAGTTTTTACGATCCTAAGCATATCAATATATATGAAGCCATTTTAAATTTATGGCAAAATGGAAGTGCTGTAGATATTTTAACTGTAAGCCAAGAGCTTAAGAAAAAAGGTAACTTAGATATTTCAGGTGGTGCTTATTATGTTACATCCTTAACCAACAGAGTAGCAAGTGCAGCTAATATTGAGTACCATGCACGTATTATTGCGCAAAAGTTTTTACAACGTGAGTTAATTAGAATTAGCGGTGAAATTGGTACTGAAGCTTACGAAGAAGGAACCGATGCTTTTGAATTATTAGACAGTGCCGAGCGTAAACTTTTTGAAGTTTCGCAAGGAAATATCAAAAAAGATTACCGTAATATTAGAGGTGTTGTTAACGAAGCTATTTTAGAAATTGATAGTTTACGTGGTAAAGAAGGCGGTTTAACTGGTGTTCCATCAGGATTTACAAAACTTGATAGGGTAACCTCTGGTTTCCAAAAATCAGATTTAGTAATTATTGCTGCTCGTCCGGGTATGGGTAAAACTGCATTTGTATTAAGTGTGGCCCGTAATGCTTGTTTATCTAACACCGAAACGCCAAGAGCTGTGGCAATTTTCTCACTAGAGATGAGTTCTAAACAGTTGGTAACGCGTATGATTAGTGCCGAAGCCGAAATTGAATCGGAAAAACTAAAAAAAGGAACTTTGGCTGACCACGAATGGCAGCAATTGAATTCAAAAATTGCAAAACTGAGTGATGCACCTATTTTTATTGATGATACTCCCGCTATCTCTGTATTTGAATTACGAGCAAAATGCCGCAGGTTGAAGCAACAAAATAATATTCAAATGATTATTATTGATTACTTGCAGCTTATGCGTGGTGATGATTCAAATAACAAAAACGGTAATCGTGAGCAAGAGGTAAGTTATATTTCGAGAAGTTTAAAAGCCTTGGCTAAAGAATTGGATGTTCCTGTTTTGGCATTGGCTCAGTTAAGTCGTCAAAGTGAAAAACGTGGTGGAGGCGCTAGTACATCGCCTGGAACGGGAACTGGAAGACCTATTCTTTCCGATTTACGTGAATCAGGATCAATTGAGCAGGATGCAGATATGGTAATGTTTATTTACCGTCCACAATACTATAAATTAACTGAGTGGGACGATGGAACTCCTTGTGCTGATGAAGCTGAAATTATGGTGGCAAAACATAGAAATGGAGAATTACACGATGTAAGGTTGCGCTTTATTGGTAAATACACCAAGTTTGCCGATAAAACAGATTTTGACAATTACGCAATTCCCGATTATAACGATAATGGTGGTAACAATGGAACCATTACTGTTAGCTCAAGCATTAATTGGGATAGCGATGTAGATGACGATGGATTTGGAAGTAGCAGCGTACCTTTTAATGGTGATGCTCCTTTTTAAAAATTGATAATTAAACCACATAAAACACAGTAACTAGTTTTATGTGGTTTTTTATTTTACAAAGAAAGTTTTTGAAACTTTATTTCAATCAATCTTACTAAAATTCTTCAATTAAAATGCCCATTTTACCCATTTGGTAATCGCGCATAGCCTGCATTATTTCCGATTGTGTGTTCATTACAAAAGGACCATAAGTAGCAATAGGTTCATTAATTGCTTCCATATCAAAAACCAAAAGTCTAGTTGGTTTATCAAAATTTACAGTTAACTCCGTTGTTTCATTATCAATAATTACTAAATGCGAGCCATTTACAGTATTTCCCTCAGCATCTATAGTTTCATCTAAATTATAAATAGCATGTTCAAAACCTTCGGTAAACTTAAAAGTATGACTTGCTATTCCTTTACTATGAACCTCCAAAATAGTCATAGGACTCTGTGCTTCGCTAAAACCATGAATTTGATTATATTTACCTGCAACTACTTTAATAGTTAAATTATCCTCTTCAATAACCGGAATTTCGGTTTTGTTTAAAGCAAAATACTTAGGTTGTTCTTGTTTAAATTTAGCTGGCGAATTAATCCAAATTTGAATAATTTCTTGTACGCCACCTTTTGCGGCAAATTCAGTTGATGGTCTTTCGCTATGAATAATTCCTTTTCCAGCATTCATCCATTGTACACCACCAGCTTCTACTATTGAATTATGACCTCTTGAATCTCTGTGATTAACATTACCTTCAAAAATAAAAGTGACTGGTGCAAAACCAGTATGAGGATGCGGCCCTACTCCTACATCTCCAGGCTTTGAACCAGAGGGAATGGTTGATTTATGGTGATGAATTAATAATAATGGACCAATATTATTCACCAATCTATTTGGCAGCGGTTGGCGTAATGGAATTCCTCCCATTTCAACCCAATCTGCATTGATTACATTTTTTATTTTATTTGACATGTTGTTTAATTTTTAAACAAAATTAGAACTGTTATTTGACTTAAATACTTAATCTAGTTCAATAAATTTTGTTTCCTAAATTCGGGATGCAAATTTTACTAATTATTATGCAATATTTTATAATTAAAGAAATAGGCTCGTCCCGATGGGACTTTAGTAAAGCTTTTGCGCTTGCTGTGCTACCATAAGTTCGCCTCTACGAGGCTATTTTGATAACTTGTACTCAATAAATTTTTCATACTTCATTATTTATTTCTTATTTATCTAATCTGCATCAATTTAATTTTTACCTATAAACATTTTAGTTCCGTAGGAACGATACTTTTGTAACAACGGGTTTTAAACCGTTGAAAAAAACAAACAGGAGTTTCTACACGAAAACCTCAAAATCTTTGAGAAAGCCTCCAGCTTTCTCAAAGATTTTGGGGTTTTCATCATGTCTAATTTTTTTATCTTACCACCAGTTTCACTGGTGGCTATTAATATTAAACTCCTCCGGAGTTTTCCTGAGCCTAACACAAATACTAATTTATCGGAACATAATTCAAACTTTAATATAATTAATTATTTAATCCGAACTTTAGTTTATAAAATTACCTCCACCCTATTGGATGTTTCATTTTTAAAACAACCTACAGGTTTTATAAACGAAGTTAAATTATTCGATTTAAATAATTCTTCTAACTCATTAACAGCATCAGGATGAATGCTGACTAATAAACCACCACTTGTTTGAGGATCGTTTAAAATTTGAAAGGCTTTCATATCGTTTAATCCAAAAACTTTTTTCTCATAAGCATTCCAATTCCTATAAGTGTTATCAGGGATTATATTTTTTTGTAAATACGAATCTATAAACTCAAAATAAGGAACATTTTTCCAGTTTAATTCTGCGGTTAAATGTGCTCCTTCTGCCATTTCAATTAAATGTCCCAATAAACCAAAACCCGTAATATCAGTGAGTGCAGATACTCCATTTAGTTTTGCTAAATCATAACCAATGCTATTTAATGTACACATACTTTCAATACAAATTTCAGCATGTGCTTCCGCTTCTATTAAACCTCGTTTAATAGCAGTTCCAATTATTCCTGTTCCTAAAGGTTTGGTTAAAAACAATAAATCGCCAGCTTTTGCTCCGCTGTTTTGTTTGATATTTTGTTTGTTAATTAATCCATTTACAGCTAGGCCAAACATGGGTTCTAAACTATCAATACTATGTCCACCAGCAATTGGAATATTAGCTTGCTTACAAACTGATTGCGCACCTTCAATTACTTTAGAAGCTAATTCTAAAGGCAATTTATCAATTGGCCAACCCAATATGGCATTGGCAAAAATGGGTTTACCTCCCATGGCATAAACATCGCTTAAGGCATTGGTAGCAGCAATTCTTCCAAAGTTAAAAGCATCATCAACTATAGGCATAAAAAAATCAACTGTGCTTATCAGTGCTTGACCATTTTCCAAATCCCATACAGCTGCATCATCGTTGGTTTGATTCCCAACTAATAAATTTGCAAACACACCTGTTGATTTATTATTGCTTAATATTTGCTCCAATTTATCAGGAGCAATTTTACAACCACACCCAGCACCATGGCTAAATTGCGTAAGTTTTATTGCTGTCATTTATATTTTAAAATATCTAAAGTGTGTTGGCAAAACTCGTATTCGTATAGTTGATTGCTAGCCACTATTATAGTGCATTTACCCAAAAGCAAATTGATACATTGTTGATACCAAGCTATTCCAGCATTATCAAAATTACTGCACGGTTCGTCTAAAAGCAATAAATCAGCTTGAGTAGCAAAAGCCAAAATAAGCTTAGCACGTTGCTTCATTCCGCTCGAAAAATGCTTAATCATTTTATCAGTATGCTCGCTTAAATTAGCATCAACTAGTAATTGCTCAATGTTTAAATTAGTTCGTTTTTGTTTTATACTAAAATGAAAATCTATTATTTCCTGCAAAGTTAATTCTTCTGGCAAATCAACATAAGGAGCAGCAAAAGCCATAAAACGCTGGGCATTTTCTTCTACCAATTCATTGTTCAAATAGTAGTTTATTTCGCCTTTGCTTATGGTATTATAGTTGTAAATTATTTGTATTAAAGTTGATTTTCCACTTCCATTATGCCCCACCAAAGCATAAGTTTGATTCGCCTCAAAAGTGTAATCGAGGTTGGTGAAAATAACTTGCTTGTTATATTTTTTGGTTAAACTTTTTAAAACTACCTGCATGCAATTTATGATTTAGTCTCCGCTTTCCATTGCTTTGCAATTTCATCTAACTCGTTATACCAATCAGCTCCAAACTTGCGAATAAGAGGCTCTTTTAAAAACTGATAAACTGCCACTTGATGCTCTTCGCCTAGCTTGCATGCCGGTTTACAAATATCCCAACGATGGTAATTCAAAGCTTCAAATTCGCCAACATTGCTAATTCTAATGGGGTATAGATGGCACGATAAAGGTTTTTGTATGCTGGCTTTTCCATCACGGTAAGCTTGCTCAATGCCACATTTTAGCATACCAGCTTCATCTCGCAATGAAAAATTACATTCGCCAGTTGGCAAACAAGTAGTAACCAAATCGCCATCAGTATCTTTTTCCCAAAAGTTTTGCGTTTTTATTGCTTCCAACGAAACAGCAGTTAAATAAGGTTTTATGTTTTCTAATTCTGCTTCTAATATTTCTAGTTCATCTTGCGTTATTGGTGCGCCTGAATCGCCTTCAATGCAACATGCACCTTTACATGCAGACAAATTGCAAATGAAATTTTTCTCTAAAATATCTTCCGAAACAATGGTATTTTCTAATAAAATCATAAATAAAAGCCAAAAGTAATAAATTAAAGGCTATAAATATTGTTTCAGTAATTTTATTTCATTTTCTAAGTTTTGCTTCGCATTAGTTTCGTATAAATTATAAAAATGAGATGTTTTAAAAATCCACTCCATTGCTATAAAATGGTTCAATACTTTTATTCTTCCTAAAACATATATTTCATCAGCATGTTGAATGTATTCTGCTCTAATTTGTTGTGAGTAAACTTGGTAATTATCCCAACTTTCACCCAATATACTTAAATCGGCATCAGTAAAATAATTGGTATCGGTATCGTTGGTATTTTGGTGAGATTGCGTAGCTAAAATTTGGTTAAAAACAGTTCCAATTTTTGAGTCTTCAATTGCTAACTTTTGCATATTGCTTTTGGCCAATAACGCACTGTTTAGTTCATTGTCGTTTTTGTTGGTATTGTAAAAAATATCGTGGTAAAATACCGAAAACTGAACCATGTCCCAATCAACCAAAAGTCCTTTAATTACTGATAGTTTATTGTAAACCGCTGCAATATGTGCTAAGTTATGGTAGTGCCTTGTAGGTTCACTGTAATGCTGCTCTATTTCACTCCAAAGTTCATTTATCAATGAATTATTTTGGGTAAATTTTGAAACTAATTTTACAAAATTATCCTTTAAAGTTTCATTCATTATTTAACCATTTATTCCTTCACAAACTTGATGATTTTTGATTGATACGATTTTTGAGAAATATGTTAGTTCCGTTATAAAAAATATATGCCCTAATAATAATATTGAATCTTTTTTCCTCGTAAAGAATACTTTATTGACCATATTTTATACCTTTCGTTAAAATAAAGCATTACACTATCGTAATATGGGTTTATTTTAAAACTTAGAAACAGATTCTTATTCACAAGAAAAACATAAATATAGTTATCCAATGTTGAATTCTGTGTTAAATTTAGCCATATTTCTTTCCTATTTATACCTGCTGAAAATTCATATTTTAGGTAATTATTTACAATAGTATCGTTATTAAAACAAACTATTGTTGAATCATCAACATCATCACGAATAGTTAACAGAATCCCCTTCTTTTCTTTACGCAATAAAGGTAAGATGACAGGTTCTTTTTTTGTAAATCGTTTATATTTAAAAAAATCAAATGGATGAAATGGCCTTTGGTAAATACTTTCAATTTTGTAGGAAATATTGCAAGAATCATTTAATGTAGTTATGTTATTTTGACACATTATTTTTGAACAAAAAAACGTGAATAGAACTGCAAAAACAGGTTTTATATTTTTTATTATTGCTCTATTCAACTAAGTATTCAATTATTTAAAACTTGTTTATTCCTTTAACTTTGAAGATTTTCTTTTCTTAAGAAACCAATACAAAATAACTGTTGCAATAAAAGTAAAAATTATTATTGGAAAAATACCTATATCATAAGTTGTTTCTGTTTCTACAAATTTTACTGTTTGCTTTGGAATAAATGATATTTTATTACCCATGCTTTTACTATTTAAACTATTTGATTTTTTAAATTTTCTGCAATTAACTTGATAATATTCAAAAATAATTAATAAAATTTAGTATTGTACATATTTTAAATAATTAATTCTAAAGCAAAATCATTTATTCCTTCACAAACTTGATAATTTTTGAACTATTCTCTACCTCAATTTTTAAAAAGTAAATACCCTTTGATAAAGCAGAAATATCAATTCTATTTGAATTATTTACAGCTAATTGCAATTGCCCAATGGTGTTGTATATTTCTATCTTAAAGTCTGAATTATCCAATCCTAAAATATTTAATTCACCATCAACAGGATTTGGATAAATGTTAAAATCTAAATCCTTTTCAATTGCAGCCGCATTGGTTTTATTACAAATAACTGCATTCAATTTTTGCCACATTTGATTTAAAAACACCGTTGGTACTTCTCCAAAATTTCCAGGCGCATCGCCCATTCTTACCACCACTAAACCTTTACTTTTTGATACACTTATTATCTGCCCGTTTTTACCTAACGCTGCAAACATATCAGCAGGTGCTTGAGGAGCTAGTGAACCAGGAAAAGAAGTTTGCAGTGTTGGAATCATAAACGATGATTTTCCATTCAACCACCATAAATAACCATAGGCAGGATTGATATTTTGCGATGAATTGGTCATTTGGTTTATGTAATTGGTATCGTTAAGTAAAGCCTCTCCGTTCCAAATACAATTATTTTGAAACAATAAACCAAACCTTGCCATATTCCGAGGTTTGCTATAAAATACATTGTCGTAACCAGTTGTTAACCAAGCACCGGTTATACCTGTTTTTAGCGAAAGTTTAGAAGCTGTATAAGTATTAATTGGCTTATTAGTAGCAGTTGTTATTACTTTTTCTAATAAGGTGTATGGCGCATTATGGTAAGCCCATCTATTGCCAGCAGTTGCTTTAAAAACCAAACAACTTTTATCAGTGCAATGGTTATCAATTACACCATCGTCCAAGCCTGTTGTCATAGTTATTTGGTTCAAAATGCTGATTTTATTTTCTTGCTGTAAAGTGCAATCTGTCCAGCCTACACCTAAATATTTTGAACTGGTGTCTGTAATTTTCAAAAAACCTTCTTCTTGCGCTTTTGCTATTAAAAACGAAGTAATCGTTTTACCTGCCGAAGCCCAATACCAAATGCTATCTTTGGTAAAACTTCCAAAATATTTTTCTAAAGCAATTTTTCCATCTTTTAAAACTATAAAAGCTTTGGAGTTTTGCTGTTCTAAAAAACCATAAAGAGAATCCATGTTTTGAACACACCAACCCAATGAATCAGGTGAAACGTTATTCCAATTAGCTGAATTATTTACAGGAGGGAAATATAAACTTTGTGCAGTTAATACTTTGTTTAAACTTATGGTAACTAATAAGAGAAAAAGTAATTTTTTATTCATGAAAAGTAGATAAGAAAACTAACAAAAGGTTTAAAACAAAAATGTACTAATCTTCTAAACCATCTTCAAAATCAAATTTATATAAACTATCCATTGGCGAATTTCTGTCAAGGCTAATTAGGTCTTTTAAGATTCCACTTTTTAAACCATACACACATCCATGTAAAATAGGAAATTCACCATTTTGCCATGCCTTTTGAACAATAGATGTTTTGGCTAAATTATTTACTTGTTCTATTATATTAAATTCAACCAAGGCATCAGTTTTTTGCTCTTCATCGGTAATTTTACTTAATTCATCGTGATGTAAACGGTAAACATCTTTTATATTTCGCAACCACTTATTTAACATGCCATAATGATGATTGGTAATGGCAGCTTTAACCCCTCCACAACCATAATGACCACAAACTATGATGTGTTTTACCTTTAATACCTCAACTGCATATTGTAATACGCTTAACATATTAAAATCAGTATTAACCACCAAGTTAGCTATATTTCTATGTACAAAAATTTCTCCAGGTTCTGTGTTGGTAATTTCGTTTGCAGGTACCCTACTATCTGAACAACCAATCCATAAAAACTCTGGTTTTTGAATTCCTGCTAAATTATTAAAATAATCCTTGTCTAAATCAAGTTTATCGCTTACCCATGATTTGTTTTGTAAAATTAATTTTTCATATTCGTTCATGTTAGTTTAGTTTTTTAAAATATAGATTAGGACTTGAGGAAGATAATTTTTTTTCAACAGTAATATTTTTAAAGGGCGCCATCAATATAAATTCTTCAATTATTTCAATAATATCTTTATCAATAAATAAAGCACTTGCTCCATCAATAATAACATATGCACCATTAGGCATTTTTTCGAAGTGATTACGCAAAACTGCTTTGTTTAAAAACGAAACATTTCCTTTTAAACGAATTAAATAATTATCAGCATCGCTAGTTAATGAAACGGAGCGTTTATATGTATTTTTTATAATAAAATAAACTGATACCAATAACCCAACAGCAACACCCTTTAACAAATCGGTAAAAACAATGGCAATAACAGTAATTATAAATGGTAAAAATTGGTCTAAACCATTTTTATACAATTCTTTATACAATACAGGTTTGGTTAGTTTATAACCCACAAAAAGTAATAATATAGCTAAACTAGATAATGGAATTCTATTCATTACAGCAGTTAAAAACAAAACACTAATTAACAATAAAATACCATGATAAATTGCCGACATTTTTGATTTTGCACCTGCTACAATATTTGCGCTGCTTCTTACTATAACTGCCGTTATGGGCAATCCACCAATTAATGCCGATACAATATTTCCAATACCTTGTGCAATTAACTCCTTACTGGTTGGAGTCAATCTTTTTTGTTCGTCTAATTTATCAGTAGCTTCTATGCTAAGTAATGTTTCTAAACTAGCCACTAAGGCTATTTTTATTGCTACTATTATTACTCCAATTTCAGCAATTTTTGAAAAATTAGGGAAATGAAAATTTTCTTTATTTAAAACAGGTGGAATTTGTACCAAATGCTCACTAGCCAAAGCCATATTGGGCGAAACTATTCCTATAATAATACTAAATAATGTGCCAATTATTACAGCCAAAAGCGAAATAGGGACTGCTTTAAAAAGACTAAACTTTTTAATTTTATCATTTTCACCAAAAAACAATACAGCAAAAGTTACCACACTTGTTAAGACTGCTGTTATAGTAAACCTACTAAATACATTTAGCAACTCAGTAAATGTATTTTGGTGATCTAATTGATCAAACGATTCATCACCTTCAAAATCAATATCGTAACCAACCGCATGGGGCAATTGTTTAAAAATCAAAATAATGCCAATTGCAGCCAACATACCTTTAATAACAGCTGATGGAACAAAATTTCCAATAATACCAGCTCCTAAAAACCCTAAAACAAGTTGCATAATACCTGCTAAAAGTAAAGCTGTTAAAAAAACTTCGAAGCCACCTAATTGCTGAATCGCTACTAAAACTATTACTGTTAAACCAGCCGCAGGACCACTAACACTGGTATGTGAGCCACTAAAAAAACCAACAACTATTCCTCCGCAAATACCTGCAATAAGACCAGAAACTAGTGGAGCACCAGAGGCCAGTGAAATACCTAAACACAATGGCAGAGCTACAAAAAAGACGACAACAGAGGCAGATAAGTCAGATGAAAAATTATCTTTTTTAAACATGGAGTGAGTGGTTAAATTTGTCAAATATATGTTAGGTATGCCAAACTAAAAAACTATTCTATGCAAAATTAAAATACTTACTTATAACTAAACTGTTTCAATTGATTAGCTCTAATTATGCTTAAAAATTGTTTATTGCAGATCATAATTGGAAATAGAAAAGATATATAACGAATACAAAAACTTGGTATATAACCTTGCGCTTCAGTATGTTCAAAACATGGAAGATGCTGAGGAAATTACGCAAGATGTATTCTTATCTGTTTACCAATCAATGGATGGATTTAGAGCAGATGCCAAACTAAGTACTTGGATTTATAAAATTACTATCAATAAATCTATTGACCTCATCAATAAACGTAAACGTAAAAAACGTTTTGCCTTTCTTACAAGTTTATTTAATTTAGAAGATGATAAATTGATGCACGAACCTGCCAATTTTGACCATCCTGGAGTGCAGTTAGAAAACAAAGAAGCACTAAAAAATTTATTTGAATTAATTAATCAATTACCTGAAAAACAAAAAACTGCTTTGATATTGACCAAAATTGAACAAAAATCGCAAATAGAAACTGCTGATATTATGGAGTTAAGCCCCAAAGCTGTAGAATCCCTAGTGCAACGAGCCAAAGTTAATTTACAAAAAAAGTTAACCAATATAGAAGGAAAACAAGATAATAAAAGTCTAAAATAATATCGCCATGAATAAAGAGATAATAGATAACGAGCTAGATAAATTAGAACATATACAAAAAGTAGATGCTCCTCCATTTTTGTTTACGCGCATACAAGCTAAAATTAACCACCAAAACCAAAAGTTTGAGCCTAAATTAGTTTGGAAATTGAGTATTGCTATGGTATTTATTTTATTAATAAACGCTGCTGTAATTACCATTAATTTAAAAACACAAAAGCAAGAAAATAGTCTAGTAAAAGCTATGCATTTGGTTCCTAATAACGAGTTATATTAATGAATAAAATAAAACTTTTAAGCATACTGGTAATTGGATTATTGGTTGCAAATATTATATTGATTGTATTTTTATTTTTAGGCAGAAACAACAGGCCAAAGCACGAAGGACCAAGAGATGAGATTATTCAAAAATTGGATTTTACTCCCGAACAAACAACTGCTTATGATGGTATCATTTTAGAACACAGAAAAGCCATTAAAGAAGCGGATAGACAAATAATGCAATTAAAAAATGAATTGTATAAAGGCTTGAATAATAATACAAATGAAACATTAAAAGACTCACTTATTACAGAAATTGGCAAAGTCCAAATACAAATTGAAAATACTCATTATAAACATTTTGAAAAAATAAAAGCTATTTGCAAACCTGGCCAACAAATGCAAAAATTTGAGCTATTAACTACCGAAATTGCACAATTATTTAACCGTAAACCAAAACAATAAAAGCATGAAGTTAAGTAGGTTTATTGTATTGATTTTATGTATTTCTTGTTCATTGGTATTTGCTCAAAAAAACGCATCTATTCAACTTAATTTCAAGGGATTGTTTAATAATTTACCTTTACAATTAGATAGTAACTATATTTTACCTAATAACGATACCATCAGCATTGAAACTTGCAGATTTTATGTTTCAAAAATTCAGTTATTCAATAACAACCAAGTAGTATTTGCCGATTCAACTTTGGCCTATTTAATTGATTTAGCAAATCCAACATCATTAACCATCAATTTATTATACCCTCTAAACAAAAAACACAACGCCATTCAATTTAATTTAGGAATTGATAGTAGTTTGAATGTGGCAGAAGTATTAAGTGGTGATTTGGACCCAACCAAAGGCATGTATTGGACTTGGCAAAGTGGTTATATCAATTTTAAAATAGAAGGCAAAAGCAAAAAAAGTCCATCAAGATACAAGCAGTTTCAATACCATTTAGGTGGGTATTTATATCCAAATAATGCGTTGCAAACCTTGCGTTTTAAAACCAATAAAAAACAAAGAATTACTTTTGTAATAGAGGTAAATAAATTCTTAACAGGTTTAGATATGAGTAAGGTATATCAAATCATGTCGCCAAGCGAAAACAGTGTTTTACTTTCAAAAAAATTAGCAGAACTATTTAAAGTAAAATGAAAAAGTACTTATTTGTTTTAATTGCTATTTCTGTGGTTTTCTGTGGCTTTAAGTTACAATCAACTTTTGATTTTACCATTCCAAATGGCTGGCCAAAACCTACTTATGATTTTAGTAAAAATCCGCTTACTGATGAAAAAATTTTATTAGGAAGAGTTCTTTTTTACGACCCAATCCTTTCAAAAAACAATACCATTTCTTGTGCTTCGTGTCACTCGCAATACACAGCCTTTACACATGTTGACCATGCTTTAAGCCATGGAATAGAAGACAGAATTGGAAACCGAAATACTCCTGCCTTGATGAATTTGGCTTGGCATACCAATTTTATGTGGGATGGAGCCATACATCATTTAGATTTTCAATCATTAGCGCCCATAGAAAACCACGATGAGATGGACGAAAAAATAGAACATGTTATTTTAAAACTTAACCAATTACCACGTTATAAAAACCTATTTTTTAGTGCCTATGGCGATAGTTTAATAACAGGCGAAAGAACTTTAAAAGCCTTGTCGCAATTTATGCTAACCCTTGTTAGTGCAAACAGTAAATACGATAAGGTAATGCAACAAAAAGATACTTTTACCCAACAAGAACAAAACGGTTATTTGCTTTTTAAACAACATTGCTCAAGCTGCCATACCGAACCATTATTTACCAACCTTCAGTTTGAAAACAATGGTTTGCCCGTTGATACTATATTAAACGATTGGGGAAGAATGCGTATTACACAAAAAGCCACAGACTCACTTAAATTTAAAGTACCCACTTTACGCAATATTGAATTTTCGTTTCCATACATGCACGATGGTAGATTTAAAAAATTATCTCAAGTGTTACATCATTACACTAACGGAATAGTGCATTACAGCAACCTCTCTCCTGCTTTAAAACAACCTATTATACTAACTAGTAACCAAAAAGTAGATATTACAGCCTTTTTACTTACCCTAACCGATAAAGAATTTCTATTTAACAAACAATTTAGCTACCCAAGGTGATTGATTTAGAGATTTATTGATTTGGCGATTTATTGATTTTTGATTTGAAGATTATAAAATTCATAATTCATTATTATCAGTCACCCTGAGCTTGCCGAAGGGCATAATTCAACATTCATGCTTCGGCTCCGCTCAGCAACCATTATTCATATACTTTATTTTTCAAAAATGCCAATCATATTCCATTCACTAAAACACCATTTACTTGCATTAAAGCAATTTGTAGTTGCAAATAAAATGGCGGATATAAACCAACTACTACCTCAAATAAAAACTTTAGGTGAATCAACTTTTGATATGTACACCGGTTATATAAATACCGATACTATTATTGAAGAAACTACGCAATATTTAAGCAAATTACAGATATACGAAGAACCGTTGTATAAGCAATGGATAACTGTAAATAATGGCTTTAGGCTATTTGATATTTCGGATGAAACCAACATGACATTGAGGTATTTACCACAACAACAATACATTCATTTACACCCAAGCCGATATGCAAAAAACACCATTCGTATTAAAGCCAATGCCATGAAAACTGCTGTGGCATTGCACGTAATGAATTTAAATCCTACTGCAACTCAAATGGTAAACGAGGCAAGACAATTTATTGAGCTTTCACCCATAAAAACCAACAGTGATATAAGCGAAATAATAAAATGTTATGAGCTATTGGTGTAACAAAATACCAGCTCAAAAGCTAGCCTTACTTAGCCTAATTGGTAATTTGTTTCCTTATATTATAAATAAAAAAAAGTACTGATACTATTTCTAAAAACACTAAAACATGAATAGAATTAATATTGAAATAAAACAAACGGAATATTCCAATAATAATGCCTAACAAAAGCGGTAAATGAGAAAACATCAGTAAATTAAATAGTTGCTCTTTTCTAAATTTTACTGCTAATGTTTTGGAGAAAAAAGAAAAAATAGACAAAAGTGTAGACGTTATTAGCATCATTAAAACATTAAGCACTATACCAATAAAACCAACTCCTATTACAATTTGAAAAACAAGTTCTAAAAAAGTATTATACGGCTTGTATATTAAAAATATCAATCCTAAAGATATGATAAATCCAAGCAAAACTCCTTGTTTAAAATTGGCTTCAGGGTTAAATGCTGTTTTAAATTTTTGATTCATGTTATCCATTATTTTCAATTATTATTCTTTAATTTATTAAACTGCATATCACTAAGTTCAACAGTTAAAGTTTTGTATCCAATATATTTTACAACTATTTTAATAGGCTTGGCAATATTATTTGTAGTGAAACAGCCAATACTATCAGCCATCATATTTATGCTAACGTTTTCGTCTTTTTCATAAATATTCAAATTGGCGTATGCTATTGATTCATTTGTTTTTGAATCTATTACTTTGCCAGAAATATTTGATGCATTTGATAACTCAATTAATAAACTGATTTGCTTATTAATAATACAACCATCCTTTCTTCCGTTGCCATATTGAGGCACTCTATCTATAATTAAGTCGTTTCTATACTTACCATTTATTTTAAGTTTCGATAATTCAACTTTGCTCCTATTTACTATGCAGCTAGTAAATATTGAAACCAGTGTAAAAATGTAAATTATATATTTCATTACTTCATTTATAACAGAGTTTAACGATTTTGTAGTTTATTTTATTCCTATCAATTTTATTTGAAGCCGTAAACCTAATACACTAAATGTATCATAATGGTAAAAGTATGTTATTAAAACTTTAATACTAAACCTACTGAATTTTTGCTATTAAATTCAAATGTTAACTTGTTTTTTGAATTAAAAATACCAACTGATTTCAATGTTCTATTTTCCCCAATATAATACAAAGCTGTACCTATAATGCTACCACTAATTCCTCCAACCCACTGCCAATCATATGGGGTATTTCCTTTGTTATTATTTTGAATAGTAACTAATAATAACAAAAAAACTTGGCGTTACTATTATATTCCCATTTGTTAACACTAACCTTCCTTGTTTGAAAACGCTATAAGCTTTTTCATTTTCTTGAAGAATTTTTTTAAAGTTTTGTTTTCCTATGTCTATATTGTTTTCCTTGTAAACAGTTTTAAATAAATCATAGTCAATCGAAATATTTTTTACCTGACCAATACCCAGCATTGGCAATGACATAAACATAATTGCAAATAGTTGTTTCATGATTCTTTTTCTATCAATTTAAGATTTAGGCTCAATAATCTCTTTATTCAGGATTTAAGCAGTTATGGTTTCATTAAATTCAATCTCAATAAATATAATTCTCATCTTTTAATATTATCATTTATAGCATAATAAAGTGTTGTTTTTTTACGCTTATAAACTTATTACCTAAATAAATTTAGCTGAACAAACATACTTCTCAAAACTACAAATCAATAAACTTTAATCTGCTATCATGTAGCATATTTACCTTATTTCAATATAAGTGGTTAGCAGCTTTCCATCTTTTTGAACGCGAGATTGCGAATTAATTATACCTAAATTGTTGTAAGTAAATTTCATTATTTGAGTCTCAGGATGTGAATATTGAGTAGTATTTCTATTGGTACCAACTGAATTGTAAATGTATGTTACTTTTTCTACTTGGCCATTTTTGTTGTATTTAAAATAATATTCGTGCCTTACACTGCCAATTTTATCTCTACAAAAATAAATCAAATTGCCTTTTTTATTATACCTTAAACTATCAACTTCCACGCCCAAATTCCAATGATAACCAATAACTTTTGTTAAACGATTTTTGTTATCATAATTATGCACTACAAACAAATCTACCAGGTAATCATAAATGGCCTTATATTCAATAATGGTATCGGGCAACGAAAGTTTACTTCTTAACGCCTCTCTCTCCTCTTCTCCTTCCCACTTTCCAGTTAAACGATTTATATATTCCATTAGAATTGTTTTCACTTCTTTTATTGTTGAATCATTTAATCCAACCCCTCTAATATCATCCGTAAATTCTTTTTGTTCAACGCTTATCTTTATTGAATCATTTGTTGTTATAGTAAACAAATGGTTGCTGTCAATAACTGTTGTTGGTAAATAAAATAAATGTAATTGGCTCGTATCAAAAAAAGGTATTGTTGAATTGATTGCAATATTTGATTTTACCTGCTCTGTTGTATCATATCTAATACTTGGATCCATATTACAAGATGATGTGGCATTGTATCTAGGTGCTTCCAATAATGTTAGGTTATCTAATTTTAAATTGCGTAAATCCATCAATTGTTTTTCGCCATTAAATGATACATAAACAGAATCATCTACATTGCCATTTCTATTAGCTTCGCTAGTCCAAAATTTCACTTTCCCATCTATATCAATATACACACCCAATGGATTCTGAGCAATTGAATCACAAACAATAAATAGGTTGAAAACAATGAATATAATGCCTAATTTCATAAAGTTGGGAATACTTTTTTATTTTGATTTCTTATTAAGTTTTAAAAAATTCAACTCTTTGTACAATAACTAATTTGGAACCACAAAACTGTATGCAATTATAAACTTCGAATTAACGGCTGTAACAGAATTTTTTGTTAAATAATTGATTATCTCAATTTTCTACATTCCATCTTCTCTTTCAGAAAGCCAGTCTTTATATTTTTCTTTAAGTCTATTGCGATATTCTGTAGAATTAACAATGATATCAACTCCACCGTCATAAGGAGCAATGATACATTTCTTTAAAGGGCAGATAATCATAACACGTATTTCATCATCTGCAATTGCCTTTAAAATCTCATTTCTTTTTCCATGTTTCCACTTTTCAGTTTTAACATAAACATCATAAAAAATTCCATTATCATATTCTTCTGGTCTTTCCTTGTGCAGGTTTATGGAATAAATTTTCTTAAATAATTCAAAATCATCCAGTTCTTTATAATTATCATTGGTCAAATCGTTGGTGTAAAGACCAAAAGAAATGACAACTTCCGTGCCTTCTCCTATTAAGTCATTTATCAATTGGTTTTGTCTGTCAAGTATAATTTTATATTCGTATTCAGATTGAGCATATCTTTTTGACTTAGGAAGACTATGAATTCTAAACCATCTTTCAGGATATATCCATTTTAGCTCGTGGTTTATTGGCAAAGCCTCTGAAAATTCTTTATTCCAAAAGTCTATAAAATCCTTTTCTGTCATTACGTTTTACCTATTGATGGTTTTATTTCAAATTAGGGATGATAACCACTAGAACTCGTTTAAAGTTGGTGTTATTGGTAATTGTATTATGCTGTATTTCTTAAAATGTTTGCTTCTTTTCTATGTTTGGTAAAGTTTGGTCTATACGTTTAGCAAGTTCGGGCAATTTAATAGTTGGAACAGCAGGAAACAAATGGTGTTCTAAATGATAAAACATACTAAATGTAATTTTATTTTTCCAGCCATCTCTTTGTGTCCTAGCAAATTCTGGGTTTTCGTGAGTATCATGATGAACTGTCCAAACTGCAAAAAATGCCATTAAAAACTCCCCAAAAACCATAATAATGATGTGATAAATTAAGAAGTCAATTTGAAAGTAAAATACCACTGCTGAAAAAATAGCAATTGAAACAAGTTCCAAAATCACATTTCGCCTATAGTCTTTATTTCCTATTTGTAAAGTTACCTTATGTATCAAAAACATGTGGACAGGTCCGTATAAAATGGCACCATACCAAGTCATTCCTGCCGATTTACCTTCATAATCTTCATCTGTTAAACAATACTTGTGATGTCGTATATGGTTGAACTTAACAGCATGAATTGAAGTCATCATAAAAATACTATTTATGTATAACGATAACCAAGTCAAAAATTTATTTGTGCCAAGTGAATTATGGAAACCGTTATGCACTTGCCTAAGCCCAGTTAAAAAGAAAAAAGCTGAAAAAGGCAACGCCAAAACATAATACCCAAAATATGCTAGTGTTAATGAAATGAGAAACCAAGGAATTGTTAAGTTATTCTCAATTAACATTTCTTTGAAAGACAAATTTTTTAAGTCTCTCCACTCCACCTTTTTTAAAATTTCCTGATGTGTCATTGTTGTTGGGTTGATGTTTTCAAATATCTGCAAATATTTAGTAAATGGTTATAAGCAAGATTTTTACAAAATATTATGATTATTTCTGAGTCCACTTTTTTATTAAACAATCGTTATACTTTCCTAATTCATTCAATTCATATTTTTTATCCATATTATTTTACGAAGTGTATCATTAGTAAAAGCAAAACCGATTGCATATTCGTCAATATTGATGGAATATGAAAAATTAACAGTATCGCTAATACCTGATTTTGTTACTGACTTTTCTATATCATTTTTGCCAGAGTCGGGATATCCTAATGTTTGAATAATATCTTCACTAGTAGTTTTTCCGATTGTTAAATTAGTAGCTACGGTAGTATTTTTGTCAAACAAATAAATACTTTCTAAATCCCCTTTGTTCCTTTTGTAAAAATTGAGGTTTACCTTTTAAAGCCAAAAAGCTGTCAATGGAATGAATATTAAAATATGGCTCAGCAAATTTAAATACAGTTTTTAAGTTCGAATCTTGTTGGGTTGTTTGGTTATTGCCATTATTAGTTATATCCTTGGCGTTAGGATTTTTTAGCACACCACACGAAATAAAAATTGCAAGCGAAAACCCAATTGCAAAAACTAAAATTAGTCTTGTCTGAATAATATTTCGTTTACTTATCAATTGATTGTTCATTGTAGTTGGTTTTATTTTTTCAAATTGAAGCTAACCTTTGCTGTACAGTTTTTTTTGATAAACTGAATGTAAACATGCGGATAAAAGTATAAAAAACAAAGTAAAATTTAAACTTGCTTCGGCAAGCTCCATAGGAGCGACATTATGGTAACAAAAAGTTGCAAACTGTTTGCCAAAGCCTCGTAGAGGCGATACTTATTTTATACCAAAAATTACCATTTGAGTAGCTTGGGCAATAGTGATAAAAGGTCGGTGAAAACACCGACTATAGGCATATTCAAACATGCTGATAAAAGTATAAAAAACAAAGTTAAATTTAAACCATCCTTAGGCAAGCTCCATAGGAGCGACAGTATGGTAACAAAAAGTTGCAAACTGTTTACCAAATCCTCGTAGAGGCGACACTTATTTTATACAAAAAATTACCATTTGAGTAGCTTGGGCAATAGTGATAAAAGGTCGGTGAAAACACCGACTATAGGCATATTCAAACATGCTAATAAAAGTATAAAAAACAAAGTTAAATTTAAACCATCCTTAGGCAAGCTCCATAGGAGCGACAGTATGGTAACAAAAATTTGCAAACTGTTTACCAAAGCCTCGTGGAGGCGACACTTATTGCTTGTTGGTGATACATCGATAAACATAAAAAAGAGTAAAAAAGCTACCTTTTAATTAGCTTTGGGGATTGAAAAAATAGGTTGGAAAAACACCAACCATAGGCAAAATAAAAAATTAACTAAAAATGCTCACCTTAAGCAGTTTCTGCATCTTTTTCTGTTTTATTTTCCAACATTTGATTTGGAATTATATAATTCTTTTTTATTTTCTTTATGGCATTAAACACATGACAAACAAAATCAAAAGGCCATTTGCCGCATTTTTCCGGATGTTCTATCAGCTTTATAATATCTTTTACATTTACAGCATAAATCATCAAAACAAGGTCTTTTTCTTGAGCTTTTAAAAGTTCTTTTTTTAGATATGCTAATACTTCGGGTTCTGTTATTTCATTTGTTTCCATTTAATAGTTTTTACTTCTAATGTTATTTAACCTACAATTCTATTTTATCAATTTCTTTCATTAGCCTATCTGTTTCAGTTAAGGCAACTATTATTTTTTGATAATGCAAAATATCTTCAAATTCCAACTTTCTTCCTTTGCGGTCTTTCAACCATTTTTGTGCAGGCTGATATCCACCAATATAAAAATTCCAAGCCACTTCTGGTACATTGTTAAAGTATTGAGTTTCGTTAATATAAACCTTACCCGTCACTGCGAGGAACGAAACAGTCTCTTCTATGCTCGGTTCATGCAACATGTTATCGTTATTTCTTAAATGTGGCTGAGGAAATGAAATATCATCTCTATTATTAGCAATTATTTCATCATCATCGCTAGTAGTATAAACTGAATTTGTAGCCTTTTCCTTTGGCTCATTTAATTCAAATTTTATTTTATCCACCACATTGTTCCCATCTATTGGATATTGGGTAATGTATTTTTCTACTACAGCACTTTCTAACAAATGTATCTGGCGTATTTCACCACCTAGTTTTACTAATTGCCAAAACGTTTCTTTATCTTTTGGATAAGGTACTCTAGGGAAATCTATTTTTAAAAACTCCTTGTATTTTTCTCTGTATGTTGGGCTATGCAATACAGCATAAATATAATCTAAAATATCTATTGGCGCAAAGGTTTCACGAATATCAGTTCGAGCGAAGTCGACAACCTTTTCACTTACAAATGTCAACCCTAATTTCTTTTCTATTTGTTTTACTATTTTTAAATCAAGGTTGGGTGTTCTTTGAGGATCAGAGCCTATCGAAGTATCAAGTTTGTGTTGGGCGTTGGTTTCGGGGTAAAGATAGAGTGGCAGTATGGATGTTAAAAACCTATCGCTTAATCTTGCATCAGCTAAACATTTTGTGATAAAAAGACTACTATAATCTTTTTCCTTGTTAATCCTTATTGTTGCTAATCCAATGTTTTTCCCTGTAATAAAATGCTTCATTAAATTGCTTCGACTTCTCTCAATTAAATTTGTATCCCAATAGATTAATTTATTATCAAACGGTCGATATGAAATTGGATAAACTAGTTCTGACTTAGTTTCAATTGAATAATGGATTTTTATTTTATTTAATAAATTTTCCTTAGCATCATTAATTAGAATACTGTCATTTGCTGTTACTATACCTGCATTGCCAAGTGTAAACAACTCATTTATTTTAAATCCTTGTTCATATTTTTTCTGCTCATCAAAATTTTTATTTACAAAATAGTAATTAGGTGCTACAACAGGTAACTCTTTGTAGTCAACTGTTTTTAAACTGTTTTCGGAAAGAAAATCGTTTTTAAAATCTCTTTTACCAAACAAATCATAATGAAATACCTTGCCTAAATCATTATCTTTTTTCTTCCCTGTTTTAATAAATAAGTTGATCGAAACGCCTTGTTCAATATCAAATACATTTATATCAGCACTTCCGTCAGGTGCAGTTTCTTTTTTCTTTGCATTTCCATGTAAATCTATTGTGTAAATTTTATCATAGGTTTTTAGCAAGTTCCAACGCATTCCTCTAAAAGTAGGGTTGTCTAAAAACCCATGAGGATTGATGAAAGCTAAAACGCCACTTCCATTTTTTTCAATAAAGTATTGCCCATAGCGCAAAAACTTTACATAATCGTCATTAATCCATTTTGGATTTCTTTCCTTAAGTTTTTCTTTGCCTCCCGGTTCCTTTTTATAATCCTCCATTAAGTCCATAATCCACTTGCCCTTATTAGCACTTTCACCACTATAAGGAGGATTTCCTATAATACACATTACAGGAGTATCTCTCTTTATATGGTTTGCTTCGTTAGCTTCTGCACTTAACCAATTGGCAAATAGAGTTCCTGTGTCAGGGTGGCTTTCTTCCAAGCTATTGGTTAAGTATATTCTAAGTCGTTGAGATTGCTTCGTACCTCGCAATGACGAATCGGTTGGATTATAGCCTGTTTCGGTAAGCAGTAAATCTAATTGCAAATGAGCCATGGCGTAACTAGCCATCAGTAATTCAAAGCCATTTAAGCGAGGCATTAAATGTGTTTCTACATAATTGCTCCAAATACCTTGCTGTCCTTCAAATTTTTTATGAATGTGTTTTACTACCTCAGCCAAAAAAGTACCTGTACCGGTGGCAGGGTCAAGTATTTGTACTTTGTGGACCTCTTGCTCCACTGTTTTAGTTTGCCCTTGTAAATTTACTTTAACTTTGGTTTTACTGGTATCAGCCAAACCTTGTGGCAAATCAAACTCTGTTTTTAAAATATCATCTACCGCTCTTACTATAAAATTTACAACAGGTGCTGGTGTGTACCAAACGCCTCTTGCCTTGCGCAGTTTAGGGTCGTATTCACTCAAAAAAGTTTCGTAAAAATGGATGATAGGGTCTTCCATTTTAGTTTGCTTACCATAGTTTTTTAAAATTTCAGCCACATTACAAGCCAAAAATATTTCTACCAAACTATCTACTATCCATTTTATCCTATCATCAATATCAGGCCCAGCTATGTAGCTAAACAATTTACGTAAAAACGGATTCGATTTTGGAATTAATTCAGCAGCTTCTTGTCGGCTAAAAGTAGGTAAAGTAGGGTCGTGTAACCTAGCTGCAAACATGCCGTAAGCTATGGTTTGTGCATACACATCAGCAAAACCTTTAGGCGTAATATCGTGAATCAATATTTGCTTAAAGGCCACCATTTGGTCTTTTAAAGTACTGTTTTCGTGGTTATCTTCATCGCTATTTAGTGCCTTTTCTATTACATCGGCAAGTAACCTAGCTTTACCGGCCATCATTTCGGCCAGTTTTTTACTGCTTTTTATAGTTTGCCCTATGTGTAAACAAAAATCTTTTATTAGGTTCTCTAGTGTTCCAAAGTTTTCAGGTAAAGGTTTTATGCCATTATCGGTAATTTCAGCGATTGATATTTTTGTAACAAAATCACCTTCTCTATACAGGTAAAAACTTAAATAATCGGTAAAAATTAAATTGTTTAACGATGCTTTATACCTATCAAACTGCTCTTTATTGCCCGTTTTCTTTGCCCCTTCTAAGTCTTTATCGCCAATGTCTTTAGCTTCAATAAACCCAACAGGTATGTCTTTATTAGTTAAAATATAATCAGGAGCACCGCAGATTTGGCGTTTAGGTTCATTGGTAGCTTTTATATTTGGCACTAGGCTTTCTATTAACTGCTGCAAAGCCCCTCTGTAAGTATGTTCAGTAGCATTACCGCGTTTGTACGCAGTTATTATATTTTCAAGGTATTGGTTAACTGTCATGTAATAAATAATAGAAAGTGATTGCAATTAACCATTTTTAATTTACTAAAACCATCCTATTTATAAACACCACAAGCCACCTTTTGAGTAGCTTGTATGTACGGTAAATTGATTGATAAAAACACCAATTTAAAGCAAAGGTAGTCTGAAATTTTAGTGTACTATTTACCTATTAAATTTGTTTAAATAGTTAGTTATTTTTTTGGGGAACAGCTTCCCCTTGAAGTGCGGTTTTAACTTCTCCTTTTATTGTTAAAGTTACCGATTCGCGACCTGCTGCATTAGAAGTTATCGTGACTGTTTTCATGAATTGACCTGGTGATGCTGCATTGTAAGTTGCTTTAACATAACCTTTACCACCTGGCTTAATTACCTCTTTGGTCCACTCTGGTGTAACACAACCGCACGATGCACTAGCATTTGAAATAATTAAAGGAGCTTTTCCAGTATTGGTAACAATAAAGGTGTAACTAGCTGGAACTCCTTGAGGTATAACTCCAAAGTCTTTGGTTTCTTTATCAAATTTAATTTCCGCAGTTTTTTGATTAACGGGTTGCTGAGGTGCACCTGTTTGAGAATTTACTACAAATACCCCTGCTGTAATAGCTAATAATGTTACGATTAGTTTTTTCATCTTTTTGTTTGTTTTGGTTTATTAAAAATTTTGTTAATTAGGTTTTCAAAAACTGTTCAAAAAATTGTTATTGAAACAGTAGCCCAAACCTAAAAAACGGTTACAATATTTGCAAATAAACTTTCCATAAAAATATTTTTTTTGTTTTTGAAGTTTTCATTTTACAAGTGATGCTTAGGTTTAATACTTGAGAGAGCGGTTGATTGCAATTAACCATTTTTAATTTACTAAAACCATCCTATTTATAAAAACCAAAAGCACCTTTTGAGTAGCTTGGCGGGATATTTAAAGGTTAATATTTACAGTAACCACTTGCATTTTTTATCTTCTAAATTCATCAAACCTAGTTAAAACCTCTTCAATTTTTGCGGAAAATACCATTATACTTCCATTTCCATTTATTTGATGATTTTCTTTCAACCTCTTATTTAGTTCGATCAAATCAGTTCTTAATTCAACATCAAAAAAATCTAAGAACTTACCTCTCGTATGAAAATACATCAAAGATTTAAAGTTAAATGCATTTGTACTATCCATGAAATACAATATACTATCAAATAGTCTATACAATTTTTTAACTTCATACAAATCATAAATGTTTAAACCAATCTCATCATCATTTATTTTGGGCCAAATAAATCTAATAAATTGATTAATAACATCACGACCTTTAAAAGAATAGTCCAAATCCAAATCAATAAGTCTTAGGCTTAATTCGTTTAAATTATTTTTGATAATTTCAAGTTGGTTATTAAGTATTTCCAATTGCTTCTCTTCTCTTTGCTCTTTAATTTCATCTTGAATTAATTTATTAGCATCTATTTGAGCTTTGAAAGATTTATATACAAGCCATGAGCCAAGTAAACTTGCAAATGGTCCCATAGTCCCACCTATGGTGTCACCAATTTGACCTGTATTAGTAAAATCAAAATTCAAAAAACTTTTCATTGTAAAAACAATAGGTAATAATAAAATGAGTAAAATAAAGAAGTAAAACTTCAATAGAGTATCATCTGTATTATATTTTTTAGCTAACTTATTAAACATATTTTTAGGGTTTGATGCTTGGTTTTATTTTATTAATTCAACTGTTTAGAAATTACTTTTAATTTTGCAATTACCTCTTTGGCACTTTCTTTAAACTTTTCCTTGGCTTCGTCTTCATTAGCGCTTATCCAGTTTTTTACATCAATTAATAATTCTCTTTTTTGTTTTCTTTTTTCTTGAACATTAGTAATATTTAAAACATGTGAAACACGTTCTTGAAATTCCTCAGGGTAATATTTTTCAAAATCGTGCTCGTTAAATTGTGTAAAATTTGATTCATTCCAACCAGCATTTACATACTTATTTTTCATTGTATTGATTATTTCCGCTTCTTGCTCTCCACCATCAATTAAGACCCAAACTTTATTTTTATAAGTTGGTTCTAAGTGCAAGAAGATGAACAACTTGTCAAAATCTTCAAATTTAGTTATAACTTTTGATGTTCCTCCTGCGGCAAATGTTCTTATCTTATTTTTTAATGGTTTAACAAACCAATCAATTAAATAATCTCTTATGATTACTTCTGCAGAAGACTCTTCTAAAAACAACCAACCTTTCCATAAATCAAAATCAAAAAAATCATAACCCAAATCTTCAAGTATTCGCCTTCGATCTTCTGGATTATTTTCTACTTCTTTCATTTGAGATATAAACATTTTCTGTTTTTCTTCATCTCTTTCATCATTAGTTATATTAAAAACTTTACTGTCTGGAGCGGAGCCTAAATATTTCATTACAATATTTGAATGGGTTGAAATAAAAAATTGATTTGTTTTAGATTTTTCAATAATAAGTTTCATTAAACCTTTTAATGCTTTAGGATGAATATCATTCTCAGGCTCTTCAATCAGAAAAATTTTATTTTCAGCAACACATAAATCGGTTATTAAACCTAAAATATTCGCAACACCTTCTCCCATTGCGGTTAATGAAATATGTTCTAAATTATGAACATAATAAACTCCATGCTTACCATTACCTTTAGCAATTGTTGACATTTCAAACCCCAAAATATCATTGCAAGCTTTGATATATTGTTTATTTAATAAATCTGTTTGAGGCGCAATTAATCTATCAATTTTTGAAAACAAGTTGCTTAAATTACCTGTTACAGAATCAGCAATACTGCCATTAATATTTTCATTGTAACTGTCAACTTTCCTTTTTGATAAATATGGATATATCAAATTATATGGTTCCTTTTCATTTATTTGATTTGGTCCAGTCACAAGATTGTTATTTACATCACCATAAGATCTTGAACCATTATTTAAATTGAATACAATACTTTTATATTGCCCCATATTATCATAAATAGAATCTTGGTAGTTACCATTAAAGTATAATGAGATTGTTCCATTTGCTTGACCTAATGTAATATCACTGATAAACAATACCTGTCTTTGTAAAATATATATACTATTTAAAATTGTAGATTTACCCGAATTATTTGCACCGATTAATACATTAATTGATTCTGAAAAAGGCGTTTTGTCTAAATTTTTAAATCCTCTTACATTTTTTAACTTTATTGCTGTTATCTTCATTTATTTAGTTATAAAGGGTTAATAAATTATTTCGGTATTCGGATAATTTAGTTTCAATATAATCCTTAAAGAGATTATTATAGGCATCAACAAATTTATTGTTTGAATTAATAAATTGATATGTCAATTGCATTTTCTTTTCAGCTTCTTGAATAATCTTTTCTTTATCAGATAGTGAAACAGAAGTCACTTCGAAAGAAATTTGGTTGTCGTAAGGTTGGTATATTTCAAAATCGTTAACCCCATGATTATAGCCATTCGGTCTATAATTAAATAATTCCAAAGAGCCTATAAATTGAATTTCTATATTTATCTTGAAAACATTTCTTTTGTGAGCTATTGGATATTCATAACTAGCTTGTATATTTATTTCTTCTTCTCTGTGATTTGTTATTTTAGGATTACCAAAACTCACTTGAAAAAGAGTAAACATTTTTTTTACATCTTCAAGTAATTTGTTAAAATCACTAATTTCTTTTAAATCGTTGTATTTTAAACTATTGATATAACTAGTTATTTTTTGGGTATAAACTTTAGGAAAGTCATAATCAAATATGGGAAGATTGGAATGGTATATTGTTTTATTCATATTTGTTGTTGTTATTTTTTTTTCTAAAAAAAATCCCCTCAAGCTACTCTGCTCGAGAGGATTTTTAGTGTGAGCTTTATTTTATTTCCCACAAACTTATTTAATACCACCACTTTTACAAACCAAATTTAATTTTTATTTAAACTACCTCCTATAGTTTTAAATGGTATTTAGTTTTCATATATCAATTGTCTGTATGTGCAGAGATATGTTGAAACCTTATTCAAATAACATAAACAATTTATTATTAATAAATTACAAAAATAAATATTTACTCGCCAAAGTTTCTTCTTCCGCTTAGGCGGAATCAGAATGACGCTCCCGCACCTTGTTATACCAATATCCACTTAAGCTATTTCACCATTAATTGAAAATTTTATCCATACAACTAAGCCCTGAAAGGGTCATTAGTTTTAAACATAGGGTATAGTCCTATGAAAAACCCAAGCACCAAAAGCCCTGAAAGGGCGTTATAGAGTTTAACATAAAGTGCCGCCCTATAGATTTACACTTATAGAAACAGATGAAATTTATATTTTCTCGACTACGCTCGAAATGACTATAATTTCGATCAGTTCGAGCGTAGTCCGATAGCTATCCAAGCACCAAAAGCCCTGAAAGGGCGTTATAGAGTTTAACATATGGTATAGCCCTATGAAAAAAAACATTAGGCATGACTATTGCAAACAATCTAACAATACAATCACGCCCTGCGTGACTAACCAACTAGCAATTTAACAATACAATCACGCCCTGCGTGACTAGCCATCTAACAATTCAACCATCTAACCTCCAATTCATCGGAACAACAAATAAATTAATATATTGCCAACATGTTTAAAAGCACCCTTTTTATAATCGCATTCATGCTGAGTGTATCGGTTTTTGCTCAGGAAAAGCCATTTACATCCACCCAAAACAAAAAAGCTGATAAATTATTTAATCAAGCATTACAAAATTTTACGCTGCAAAACTATGGCGAAGCCATTGATTTATGTAAAAAAGCATTGGAGTTAGATGCCAATTATATTGATGCACACATGCTTTTAGCCGATTTATACGAAAAAAACGAACAAGAAGATAAGGCGCAACAATTGTACAATAAATTGGTAAAAGTAAATCCTAATTTCCCGTTGAGTTATTTGGGTTTATCAAGTTATATGTATGCCATAGGTCAGTACGATAGCGCTCAAATCAATATCAAAAAATTTGTACAATTTCCTGATTGGTTTGCTCGTAAACCAGTGGGTTTAAAGCTAGAAAAAAACATTGATTTTGCGGTAGAAGCTTTAAAAAAACCAGTGCCTTATAATCCTATTAGTTTAGGGCCAAATGTTAACTCCGTTTACGATGATTATTTTCCGGTATTAACTGCCGATGGTCAAACGCTTTTATTTACCCGTAATATTGGTGATAGAAGAACTGGTAACGAAGATTTTTTTATTAGTAAAAAAGAAGGCAAAGGTTATTCAAAAGCCAAAGCAATTGGTGTACCTATTAATAGCGATAAAAACGAAGGAACAGCTTCTATCAGTGCTGATGGTCAATATATATTTTACACCTATTGTGGCGAAATAGAAAACAGTTGCGATATTCTGTTAAGTGTGTTGGATGGCGACCAATGGAGCGAGCCTAAAAACTTAGGTTCTCCGGTAAATACCCGCAGGTGGGAAACCCAACCAAGTGTAGCTTTTAATGGCAAAACAGTATATTTTGCTAGCGATAGACCAGGTGGATTTGGTGGCAGCGATATTTGGATGACCAGTTATAACAATGGCCGTTGGGCACCTCCTATTAACTTAGGGCCAGAGGTTAATACCGATGGTGAAGAACAATATCCATTTATAGCATTAGACGATAAAACACTATTTTTTGTAAGCAATGGTCACCCTGGAATGGGCGGATTAGATATTTTTAGTAGCAAACGCGCTGCCAATGGCCGTTGGCAAGCACCAGTAAATATTGGTTACCCCATTAATACCAACGAAGATGAACAAAGTTTTTGCATTACTAGCGATGGTATCAATGCCTTTATTTCATCGGGTAAAAAAGGTGGTTTTGGCGGATTAGATATTTACCAATTTGAATTATATAAACAAGCACGCCCTGAACAAACCGGTTATGTTAAAGGAGTGGTTTACGATGCATTAACCAAAAAGAAACTAGCTGCCAAGTTAGAGTTAATTGATTTAGCTACTAAAAAAACTGTTATTGAATCGCGCTCCAATAAAACAACTGGAGAGTTTTTAATGAGTTTGCAAGGCAATAAAAATTATGCTTTAAATGTTAGTTTGGCTGGGTATATGTTTTACTCCGAAAACTTTAGTTTAAAAGATCAAACCAATACCAATCCATTGTTTTTAGATGTGCCTTTAATTCCTATTGCTGAAGGCGTGCCAGTAATATTGAAAAACATTTTCTTTGAAACAGGTAAGTTCGATTTAAAAACGGAATCTACTGCCGAGTTAGATAAATTAGTGCAGTTTTTACAAGTTAATCCAAAACTTAGAATTGAAATTGGTGGACACACCGATAACCAAGGTAAAAAACAAGATAATATCACTTTATCGAACAACCGTGCCAAAGCAGTTTACGATTATTTGGTTGCTAATAAAATTGAAGCAGCTCGCTTAACTTATAAAGGTTATGCCGATTCGAAACCAATAGTAGATAATTTAACTGAAGCCAACAGAAGTAAAAACAGAAGAACCGAGTTTAAAATTATTAAATAAAAATAGCCAAATGTTTACCAGCAAAACCACCATTAGGGTAAGGTATGCCGAAACCGATAAAATGGGTGTAGTATATCATGGAAATTACGCCCAATACCTAGAAGTAGCCAGAACAGAAGCATTGCGACAAATTGGTTTGTCGTATAAAAGTTTTGAAGATAATGGTATTATGATGCCTGTTTTAAACCTGCAATGCAAGTACTTAAAATCGGCCTATTACGATGATGAGTTAACCATTATTACCACCATAAAAGAATTACCAAGGGTTAGAATCCATTTCTATTACGAAATATATAATCCGAATAATGAATTAATAACCAAAGCCGAAGTGGAGTTAGTAAATGTAGATATGAAAACCAATAAATTAACCATGGCCCCTGCTGTGTTAATTGATGCTTTAAAACCTTATTTTACTACATAATTTTTTATAAAATTAATAATTTACTAGTATTTTATATTTAGTTATAGCATATTTGATTTAAGAATAATTAAAACTTATATGCTAAAACTTAAACCCATTACCATTAAGCTTTGCTTTGGTTTATTGGCTTTTATTACTTTAAGTAGTTTAAAATGTACCGAGCCTCGAACAAAAATTTATACTGAATACAATCCAGTATTTATGAAAAGAGCTGAATTAGAAAATTCTATTTCATTAAACGCTCCTCGAGAAATTGGCACTCCTGCCAAAATTTACACCAAAGATAATTACCTATTTGTGAGTGAAGCAGGTCTTGGTGTACATATTATTGACAATAGCAATCCGGCAGCCCCAGTAAAACTTGGTTTTATTAAAGTATTGGGTTGTTTTGATATGGCTATAAAAGGCAATACCATGTATGTAGATAATGCCACCGATTTAGTAGCCATTGATTTGAGCAATTCCAGCCAAATAAAAGTATCTGAACGCATTGTTGATGCTTTCCCTGAGCCTGTTCCTCCCGATAATTTGAAGGTAAGACCTGAACATTTAAAAACCAATAGACCAGCAGATTTAGTTATAGTAAAATGGAATAAAGCCAATTAATTATGAAAAAGTACATTATTATAATAGGCATGGCTTTAACCATATTAAGTGCATGCACCAAAGAATCAACCGAAAGTAATGCCATTGGCTCCGATGGTGTGGGTGTAGGCGGTTCCACTGCCCGCTTTACCATAGTTGGCAATCATTTATATACCGTTGACCATGAAAACTTAAATGTTTTTGATATCACCAATCCATTAAAGCCTAATAAGTTAGGCTCTAATAATATAGGTAGAGATATTGAAACCATTTTTGCACGAGATGAAAAAACAATTTTTATTGGTTCGCAAAATGGTATGTTTATTTACGATGTATCTAATCCATTGCTAATAGCCGAGTTAGCAGCCGTACCTCATTTTAGGTCGTGCGATCCTGTAGTGGCTAATCAAGATTATGCATTTTTAACACTTAACAGCGAAGGCACGCCATCAAGCAGAAGATGTTGGGGAAACACCAACCAATTATTAACCTACAATGTATCGAACCCTAGCAGTGCTTATTTAATAAAAACCTATAATTTAAATAAACCTAAAGGACTTGGCTTACATGGCGATGACTTATTTGTTTGTGATAATTTATTGCGTTGGTACGATGCTACCAATCCTGCTAACTTAGTCATTAAAAAAAGTTTCAATATTTCGGCCCACGATATTATTCCACTTGATTCTTCACTTATTTTGGTTGGAGATGAAGGCATAACCCAATTGGGTATTGCTAATGATAGCATTTGGTTTTTGAGTAAAATAGTAACTAAAACCCCATAACCATAATGACAAAGCTGTTTATTTCTTTTATATGTTTGTTTTGGTGTGGTTTAGCAATTGCTCAAAACAAATTCGATTCACTTAAATTTTCATTTCATATCCATCCTCAGTTTTTATTGATAAATGGCATAAAAGCTGATGTTGAATATAAATTATTCCCGAATCTACATATTTATGCGGGTGGACAACATTACTCAGGTTTAACCAATAGAAATGGTAATAAATCGGTTACAGATGTTTCAGCCACCACCACTTACGACCAAACCAAACGAGCCAATGATGAAATAAATGGAAGCGGATTTAATATTGGTGCCAAATATTATTTTATTAATACATCAAGAGAACATTTTTTTGCCGGGTCTGAATTTTCGTATAATCAATATAACTTTAAACTGAACGACTACGGTTATTTTCCATATCAAGACGATGGATTAACCTTTTACGAATTTAGACTCGGTCAATATGCTGCTCAAGGAAATCAATCTACCGGGAGTTTTTACTTAGGAGTTACTGGAAATGAAGGCCGTTTTGTAGTAAATTTATGGGTTGGTGCCAGTTATATTTACACCAATACCGATTCTAAATTAAAAGAGCTCAGAGAATTTAATAAACTGTATTGGGATTATGCCTATAAGGGCATTGCCCCATTGTTAGGTTTTAAAGTAGGATTTTTATTGTTTTAAAACAAAAAGCCCTTTCAATAGCAAAAATTGAAAGGGCTTTTTATATCAAAATTATCTAAACTATTTACCTGTAAATACAGGTTTACGTTTTTCAACAAAGGCTTTCATTCCTTCTTTTTGGTCTTCTGAGGCAAAACACATGTAGAAATTTTTGCGTTCAAAATATAAACCTTCTTGTAAGCCACTATCAAACGCTTTCAAAACGCTTTCCTTTGCTAAACGAATAGCTACAGGACTTTGAATTGTTATTTCTTTAGCCAATTTTACAGCTTCTTCTAAATACAATTCAGTTGGTACTACCCTATTTATTAATCCAGCACTTAATGCTTCTTCAGCGCTCATAAACTTACCAGTTAATACCATTTCCATAGCCAATGCTTTGCCAACAGCTTTAGTTAAACGTTGAGTTCCACCTGCCCCAGGCATAATGCCCAATTTTATTTCAGGTTGACCAAATTTAGCCGTTTCGCTAGCTACTACCATATCGCAAGTCATTACTAACTCGCAGCCACCTCCTAAAGCAAAACCGCTCACTGCAGCTATAATTGGCTTTTTAGTTTTTCTAATTTGATCCCAAGTTTCAAACTGATCAATTTTTAATAAATCAATGGCATTTTTGCTTTCCATTTGCTTTATATCGGCACCAGCCGCAAAAGCTTGCTCATTTCCAGTAATAATTATACAACGCACATCGTCATTGTCATCTAATTGTTGTAAAGCCTTTTTTAGCTCTAACATCAATTGTAAATTCAATGCATTTAATTCCTTTGGTCTATTTAATTGAATTAAAGCAATATGCTTATCGTAATTGGGGTTTACTAATATAAATTCAAATTCCATATATTTTGATTTTTGATTTGTGAGTTGTGATTTTTGAATTGTTATCCCGACACATCGAGAGTTAAACGGTTGATTAATAAAATCTAATCTATAATTTCTTTAATTTATGCGTTGCTTTTTTGTTTCCAAATTTACTAGATTTGGTAAAATAATGTTTAGCCCATCTAAATGATTGTTTCACACCATCACCAAATTCATAACATAAACCTAAATTGTAAAGTGCCTTATCATCCCCCTGTTTAGCAGCTTTTTTATACCAATAAATTGCTTTTAAATGATCTTGTTTTACACCTTCGCCATAAAAATAGCAATAACCTAAATCTCTTTGAGCTTCAATATCTCCTTGTTTGGCTGCTAGTGAATACCAATAAACTGCTTTTTTATAATCCTGCTTTAGTAATTCACCTTCTTTATAAAAAAAACCAATATTGTATTGCGCTTCCATTTTACCACTTTTAGCAGCTTTCATATACCACTTAAAAGCTTTTGAAATATCTTTATCGACACCTTTGCCTAAATCATAACATACTCCTACATAAAATTGAGCTCTAATATTTCCAGCATTGGCTGCAATAATCCATAAATCAAATATTTTATCCCAAGGTTTATTTTTTGCTTTGTTTTCGTAAGCTAATTGATAACCCTCATCAAAAAGTTGCTTAGCTTTTGCTCTGCTAATTTCAATATTTGATTTATTACTGGTCATTTTGCCAATTGTATATAACTACTTGTCAATTGCTTATTGCTTATTGCTAATTAATTATTCCTCAACTTATTCTAAAGTATCAACCTGTTCCTTGGGTGCTGATTGTTCAGCAAATTCTTTTTGAAACAATAATATCAATACAAAACCAACGCTAATGGTAGCATCTGCCACGTTAAACACGGGTCTAAAAAATTCAAAACTTTCGCCACCCCAAACTGGGAACCATGAAGGAAAAGTACCATGAAAAATTGGGAAATAAAGCATATCAACTACCGAACCATGAAACCATGAGGCATAACCACCATCAGCAGGTAAAAAAGTAGCTAAACTCCAATAATCGCTTTTTGAAAACAATACACCATAAAATACCGAATCAATAATATTACCCAAAGCTCCTACCAAAATCATGGTCCAACTAATGGTATAGCCTAAATGAGATTTAGCTTTAATTAAACCAATAATATAATATATTATTACTCCACAAAAAATAATTCGAAACAAGGTTAGAATTATTTTACCCCAATCGCCACCAAACTCAATACCAAAGGCCATTCCGTAGTTTTCTAAGAAATGAAGTTTAAACCAATTTCCAGCTACATTTACTTCTTCGCTTAAGTTAAAATGCGTTTTTACATAAACTTTGCTCCATTGGTCAATAATTAATAATATAATCCCAATAGCAATTGGGTAAACCACATGTTTGTTTTTCATTATTTGTTTAAAAAAATAGAGACGCAATAATACATTACGTCTCTATTAATTTTTATATTTTTTAAAAAAAATTATTTATACTGTTGAAGCTTAGCTTCCATACTTAAAGTAGTGTGAGGAACGGCTCTTAAACGCTCTTTAGCAATTAATTTACCTGTTACTTTACAAATACCATAAGTTTTATTTTCAACACGTGTCAAAGCGTTATCTAAGTTTTCAATAAACTTACGCTGACGAGCTGCTAATTGGCTTAAATGCTCTTTTTCGCTACTTGATTGTCCATCTTCTAAAGTTTGGTAACTGCTGTCAGTATCGTTTCCACCGTTTGCATTTGGATTTTGCATTTGGTCTAATAAGTTAGCTAACTCAGCTTTAGCCGAAGCCATTTTTTTAACAATGATATCCTTAAACTCAGCTAAATCTGCATCACTGTAACGTTTTGCCTCAGTAGCCATTTCTAATTGTTTCATTTCTGGACGATACGGAGCTGGCTCTTGTGCATCTTTAGCTTGTTTTTTCTCAACTTTTGGTTTTGCTACTGGAGTAACTTTTTTAGCAACTACTTTTTTGCTTATAGGCTTATTAACCAAAACCGATTTTTTTGAAACTTTTTTAGCTACTACAGCAGGCTTTGTAGGTTTTGCTGCTACCTTAGTTTTTGTTACAACTATTGCTTTAGTAGTTTTAGCTTTTGCCTTGGTAACTACAATTGGCTTAGCAGCTACTTTCTTAACTACTTTAGCTGCTTTTTTTGCTACTGGTTTCGATACAGTTTTAACTACTTTTTTAGTCACAACCTTTGAAACTTTTGTAGCAACTTTTTTGCTAGCAACTACTGCTTTTTTAGCTACTACTTTTTTAACAGCGGCTTTTTTTACTACTACTACTGCTTTTTTAGCAGCAACTTTCTTAGCTGGCGTTGTTACTTTTTTAGCTACTACTTTTTTTACTGCTTTTGCAGGAGTTGATTTGGCGCCTTTGGCTACAATAGTTTTAGCCACTTTTTTAGGAGCAACTTTGGTAACAGCTTTTTTAGCAACGGCTTTTTTAACTACCTTTTTTACTGCTTTAGCTGGTAATGCTTTTTTAGCTGGCGTAACTTTTTTGGCAACAGCTTTTTTGGCTACTTGCTTTTTCACAACTTTTTTAACTGCTTTTTTTGCAGCAGCTTTTTTCACAACTTTTTTGGCCATTATAATTTAAGCTTTAATAATTTTTACTTTTACAAGGTTTTCGTTTATATCTATATCAACTCCATCTGCCACATTTTCAACTACTTGTATAGAACTCGCTAAAATTTCGCTGCAAATATATGAATTATAAGCAGATAACGATGCGTTTGTATAAACATTATAAGCTATTTGAACATTTATTTTATCCATAACAGCCAAGCCCGATTCTTTTCTTAATGTTTGTAATTTACTAATCACTTCGCGCGCTATTCCTTCGTTTAGCAAGGCTTCGTCCATTTCAATATCTAAGGCC
The DNA here is from genome assembly GCA_027484685.1 of Bacteroidota bacterium. Taxonomy (GTDB): domain Bacteria; phylum Bacteroidota; class Bacteroidia; order UKL13-3; family UKL13-3; genus JAAFJM01. The sequence goes on along the minus strand of JAIXSO010000069.1, from coordinate 29,342 downwards.
ACAGTAATCTTACCTTCATTAGCTACCTTATATCCTGTAATTTCCTTCGATAAAATTTCCACATCTGTTAGTAAAATTTCGAATGTTTCACCTTCAATTTCAAGGTTTAACGCTCCATTTTGCTCCAATTCTTGAATTTTATTTTGGTCAAAAGCGGTTATAGCAGCAGCAACATCTTTCATTTTGGCACCAACTTTTTTACCTAAAGTTTTAAAATTAGGTTTGATTGACTTATCTATTGCATCAATATATTCTAACTCCTTAACGTTTACTTCGGCCAAAATCAGGTCTTTAACATGCGTAATTTCGTCTTTTATCCTTTGGTCAACAACAGGAATTAAAATACGTTGCAGTGGCTGACGAACTTTAATATTTTCCTTTTTTCTGATTGATAAAACCAACGATGAAATACGCTGCGCGTAATCCATTTGCTCTTCAAGAATTAAATCAATTAATTGGCTATCAGCTATTTTTAAATTTGTTAAATGAACTGATTGTAAGGTGTTTTTACCTGACTCAATTAAGCTTTCGTTTAAGTTACGGTACAACCAATCGGCAAAAAATGGAGCAACACTGCTCATTAACTGACTAACAGTTTCTAAACACTCGTATAAAGTTTCGTAAGCTGCTTTTTTCTCATCGTTCATTTCGCCTTTCCAAAAACGTCTGCGGCTTAAGCGCACGTACCAGTTAGAAAGATGATCGCCCACAAACTCTTCAATAGCCCTTGCTGCAGGAGTTGGATCGTAATCATCCATTTTCTCGCTCACTAATTTTATTAAGCTATTTAGTTTACTAATAATCCAACGATCAAGTTCAGTGCGTTCTTTTACAGCTACTATATTACTACTATCATAAACAAAACCATCAATATTGGCATAAATAGCAAAAAACGAATAGGTATTGTACAAAGTTCCAAAAAATTTACGTTGGCTCTCTCCTATTCCTTCTAAATCAAATTTCAGGTTGTCCCAAGGGTCGTTATTACTTATCATGTACCAACGCGTAGCATCGGCACCATATTTAGCAATGGTAGTAAACGGATCAACCACATTGCCCAAACGTTTACTCATTTTTTGGCCATTTTTATCTAATACAAGGCCATTGGCAATTACATTTTTAAAAGCAATTCCCGGGTTTCCAGTTTTTTGATTAAATGCTTTTATTTCGTCTGAACAATCGTTTAATAAAACTGCCAAAGCATGCAATGTAAAGAACCAACCACGTGTTTGGTCAACTCCTTCGGCAATATAATCTGCTGGGTAAGCTGATTCGAGTTGTGCCTTAGCTTCTTCAGTTGAATCTTTACCCATAAAATTCCATTGAGCATAAGGCATGGCACCACTATCAAACCAAACATCAATTAAATCAGCTTCGCGTTTCATTGGTTTACCCGAATCAGAAACTAAAACTATTTCATCAACAAAAGGCTTATGTAAGTCTATCTCTAAATTATGTCCATGGTTGGAGTTCTCGCCAACTTTGAATTTTGAATTTTGGTTAAACCCTGCTTTTACAGCTTTTTCAAATTCAGTAGTCAACTCAGCTTTTGAACCAATACATTTTTCTTCCAAACCATCTTCAGTTCTCCAAATTGGTAGCGGAGTCCCCCAATAACGCGAACGAGATAAATTCCAATCAACCAAGTTTTCTAACCAATTTCCAAATCTTCCAGTTCCTGTACTTGCTGGCTTCCAATTAATTTTGGCATTATTCTCCACCAATTTATCTTTAACAGCCGTGGTTTTAATAAACCAACTTTCTAGCGGATAATATAAAATTGGCTTATCAGTTCTCCAACAATGCGGATAAGTATGGTCGTATTTTTCTTTTTTAAATAACTTATTTTCGTTTTGAAGTTTTAAGGTAATACGCTCATCTACACTTAAATAATTTAACTTGCTAGTATCTTTTATAAAACCTTGTAACTTGTCTTTTTGCAAAACCAAAGCAGCTTCTTTTTGAGTTTCAGTTAAATAAGCTTCTTTTACATATTCTTCGCCATATAGGAATAAATCATCCTTAACCTCAGCTAAAAACTTACCACGTTTGTCAACCAGAGTTAATGAACCAATTCCATTTTGTTGCGCTACCCTGAAATCGTCTGCACCAAAACTTGGCGCAATATGAACAATACCAGTTCCATCTTCAGTGGTAACAAAATCACCAGTAATTACTTCAAAGCTTTTTCCGTTTTCCACTTTAATGCCATCAAATGGTAATAATTGCTCGTATTTAGTGCCGGCTAAATCTTTGCCTTTATATTCAGCTAAAATTTGGTAAGGAACCAATTTATCGCCTGCTTTGTAATCTTCAAATTTTAATTCGGCTTGTTCAGGTTTAAAGTATTTTGCAACTAAGTTTTTAGCTAAAATTACATTTACCTCTTCGTGACTAAATTGGCTAATTGTTTTTACCAAAACATAATCAATTTTGGGGCCTACGGCCAATGCTGTGTTTGATGGCAATGTCCATGGAGTTGTAGTCCAAGCAAGGAAATAAACAGGTTCGGTGCTTCGGCTTCGCTCAGCAACCGAAGTATTGCTATCAACTATCAACTGTGAACCATTAACTATTTTAAACATGGCCACAGCAGTCATATCTTTTACATCTTTGTAGGTGCCGGGTTGGTTTAATTCGTGCGAACTTAAACCAGTTCCCGCAGCAGGCGAGTATGGCTGAATGGTGTAACCTTTATATAAATAACCTTTATTGTGCAACTGTTTTAAACACCACCAAAGGCTTTCGATATAACTATTTTCGTATGTAATGTAAGGGTCGTTCAAATCTACCCAGTAGCCAATGCGCGTAGTAAGTTCATTCCATACATCGGTGTATTTCATAACATCCTTGCGGCATGCTTCGTTATAATCTTCTATAGAAATAGTTTTACCAATATCTTCTTTGGTAATTCCCATGGCCTTTTCCACCTGTAATTCTACAGGCAAACCATGTGTATCCCAACCAGCCTTACGTTTTACTTGAAAACCTTTTAAAGTATTGTATCTGCAAAAAATATCTTTGATTGCCCTACTCATAACATGATGAATACCAGGCATTCCATTTGCACTTGGCGGCCCCTCGTAAAACACAAATGGTTTTGCGCTTTTACGATTTGCTACACTTTTTTCAAATATTTTTTCATCGGCCCAAAACTTTAATATTTCTTGCTCAAAAGCTGGAAAATCAAGTTTTTTATATTCTTTGTATTTGGTCATTTTGTTTTAAAAAATTGTATAAAAACCCAATAGGGATTTTTAAAAGTGGCGCGAAAATAACGTTTGATAAACCAAATATCAAGTATGCTTGAAAATTAGCGTAATAAGTGCAGAAAATGTGTATGAATGAAACCTACCAAAGCAATTTTGCTTGGTAAGATTTAAATACAGAGTCTTGAGAAATTATAGTGAATTTCTCAGCAATTGCTTGTGAAATGATTATTCTATCAAAAGGGTCTCGATGGTTTAAAGGTAGTTCTGATAAAACCATTAAATGATCAAAGTTAATAACAAGTATCTCAATATTATTTCTTGTTAAATATTCTGCCAACTCGTTAAATTCAAAATTTAATTCTAATTTACCTAACAGAAGTTTAATAGTAATTTCCCAAAGACTAGCAATACTTAAATAGCATTTCTTGTTTATATCTAGAATTTTAACTAACGCCTTTTTTGATAACTGCTCATCGCCTGAAAGAAACCAAAGAAAAGTATGCGTATCTAATAAAAAAGCCATTACATGTAGTTTTCAAATTCAACTAATGGTGTATCAAAATCTTGGCTTATCTTTACTTTTCCCTTTGCAAAACCAAACTGACGTTGCTTCAATTGATTTGAATTTTTTGCCTTCAATTTTATTGTTTTAACAAAATCAGCCACTTCCTTTTGAAGTTCTTTTGGAAGTTTTTTTATATCAATATTGAGCGCATTTACTGTCATATCACAAACATAACAAAATTAGTATTAAAGAAAAAATATTCTTTCTTGTCAATTCCTTTTAAAAATAAAAGCCACTACAACTTAGTTGTAATGGCTCATAAAATATTGAATAGCTTATTTTAAAAAGTTAAACTAAAACCTAAAGTTGGCAAGAAAGGTAATTGATTGATTCTTTTATAATTAAGCACATCAAAATAAAATATATTTTCGCGATTATATACGTTCGTAGCAGCAGCAGTTATGTTTAAAACTGAAGTTTTGCTGATGTTAAATTTGCGAGAAAGTGAAATATCTAAGCGATGAAAATATGGTAAACGACCTGTATTAATTTGATCGTAGTAAACACCTAAATTTCCATTTTGCACTAATGGATTTGAGCTAATTCCACCAGCAAAATTAAGTTTTTCGTACAAGCCTTGGGTTTGTGTAAATGGAAAACCTGAACCAAAATTCCAACGTAAATTAGCTGTCCAAGCAGTTGGATTCTTTTTATTACCCCAACTTTGATTTACAACTATATTAAAATTATGTCGTCTATCAAAGTGAGGAACATATTCTCCTACCACTCCATCATCACGAGTTACGTAAGTCAATGAATAAACTGCCCAAATATTTAATTTTTTGTTTTCGTATTTTAAAGTTGCATCAGCACCATAACTTAAGCCTTTTTCAGCTATATAATCTAATCTTTCTAGTTCAGGTCTATTGGCATTAGAAGCATCGTTTTCGTAAATTTTATACCTATTAATACTAATTATTTGGTTAAAGTTTTTATAAAACAACTCACTGTTTAAGTTTAACTTTTGTTTTGGTGTATTTAATATATCAAGTTCAAAACCAAAAGCAGTATGCCATGCTTTTTGCAAACGGCTAGTATTACCTGCCAAAGAACCATTACGAGAAATACCGTCAGGATTTGATAAAAAGCCATAAAATAAATTCACCACATCTTGATCGCTTACAGCACTGATTAAATTTTGCGAATACAAACCTGCTGCACCTTTAAACCTTAAAGTAGAAGTAGCATTGTACTTAATACCAACACGCGGTTCTATGCTACTTTCTGAAATAGAAGCGTAATAAACCATACGAATACCTGGCTCAATAACCAAACGACTTCCTATTACTTTTTTATACTTAAAATAAGTTGATGCTTCGGTATTGCTATTTACTTGGTCAATTTTTCTACCAGTATTGTTTAAATAATTATAATTAGTACTAAAGCCAACTACTTCAAATCCGTATTTTAAATCGTCTTTTCCAAAAAAGTTGGTAAATCCAAACGAAGTATTAAAGCTGTTTATTCCGCTTGAACGTTCTCTGTTACTTGCATCTAATAATGTAATACCGTAATTTGAATAACCACCAGCAATATTAATTAATGTACTGCTTCCATCAGGAATAATTAATAAATTCCCACCTAAACCAACATTATTCCAATTGTATTTTAATTGGTTAAATTGAGATTTATCTTCAAATCTAAATCCAAATAAACTTGCCTTACTTCCATTAGAACTGGTAAAAGCATATTTACCAAATAAATCGAGGAAAGAGTAAGGAAGACCATTTTCGGGATCAGCATTTTTATAAAAAATTGGAGCAGTTTTGTCTAAGTAAGATGTTTTGCATGAAATAATATACGAAGCCGATCCACCACCTTCAGTATATTTTGAAACGGGGCCTTCAATATGAAACTTAGCAGTAACAGGATTCACAGCTATTTTACCCGAAAAATCTTTTCTATTTCCATCGCGTGTGCTTACATCAATTACACCCGAAATTCTACCACCATACTGAACATTAAATCCGCCAGCACTTACATCGGCAGTTTTAATTAAATCAGCATCAAAAATACTGAACAAACCAATGGAATGAAATGGATTATAAATAATCATTCCATCAAGCATAACTTTATTCATAACTGGCGAACCACCGCGAATATAAAGTTGTCCGCCTTGGTCGCCACTAAAGTTAACACCTGGTAATACTTGTAAATATTGAACCAAATCAGGCTCACCACCAAAAGTAGGCAAACGTGAAAGTTCTTTTTGAGTAATTACATTAGTTGAAATATTTACGTTTTCGCGAACTTTTTCTTTTTCGCCACTAATAGTAACCTCATTTAATTGATTTTTCTTTTTAGTAACGTTAAAGTTTAACTGAATTGGTTCTTCATCATTAACTTCAACAGTTTGTGTTGAAATTTCGTACCCAATAAAAGCAAAACGAACAGTATATTTTCCAAAAGGAATTTTTGTTATCACATAAATACCATTATTATCTGTTTGAACAATAATGGGTTTCTTAACACTAACTTCATTATTTGGAGTAATTTCTGTTAGTTTAATATTACACGAAATGATAGGTTCTCCATTATCTTTATCAACTACTAAACCTTTAATTCTACCTTGCTGCGCAAGCAATTGCATGCTAAAAATTACCGCTATAAAACTTAAAATATATTGTTTTTTCATTTTTTAAAAAGTGTGGCGAATATAAAACTATAAGCCATTGCAAAAAGTCATTTATTTATAATATTAATAATGTTGTTAAATTCGTAGAAAAAATCAAAGATGAAATTTACTAAAAACATAGTCATATTTTTTGCCTTAATGGTTGTATTCAGTTCGTGTGGCGATGGTTGGAAAAACTACATTAGCACCGAAGTAGACGTAGAAATGGGCAAATCAGCTCAAAACCAATATGATGCAATTTATGCCAATCAAATTTTAGATGAAAAAGAAAATAAAGAATTATACAATAGCATCAATTTAATAAAAGAACGTATTTTAAAATCGGGTAATGTTACGCATGCCGATGATTTTAAATGGGATTTGAAAATTATAAATGATACCGTATTAAATGCCTTTTGCTTACCTGGTGGTAAAATTTACGTTTACACAGGATTGATAAATTATTTAGATAACGAAGCCCAATTAGCCGGAGTTATAGGCCACGAAATAGCCCATGCCGACAAACGCCATTCTATTGATAATATGGCAAAAGAAATGGGACTTGCAGCATTGATCAGTTTGGTTTTTGGCGATGGAAGCAGCCTAATTAATATTGCTCAAAATTTACTTGGTTTAAAATTTAGTAGAGATAACGAAGCGCAAGCAGATGAATATTCGGTAAATTATTTATACAATACTGTATATGATGCGAGCGAAGCAAATGGCTTTTTTGAAAAGTTAGAAAAAGATAACCAAACACAAGAAGTATCGGAGTTTTTAAGCACACACCCTGCTCCAGAAAACAGAAAACAAGTAATGCTTGAACATTGGCTAAAACTAGGTGGCAAAAAAGGGAAAAAATTTGAAGAAAATTATTCAAGAATAAAGTCACTTTTACCCAAAAATACTGAAAAATCATGGTAAAAGTTACGTTGCTTCAACTTGGTAAAACACATTTTAAATTTGTAGAGGATGGATTTGCTGAATTTTCAAAACGATTAGTTCATTACTGTAAATTTGAGAGTAAAACTTTTGAGTTGCCAACCAAACTAAAAAGCAAAGATGCCAACCAAACTAAAAAAGCTGAGGCAGATATTATTTTAAAACAGCTAAAATATACCGATTTTGTAATTTTATTAGATGAAAATGGAAAAACTTACACGTCAATTCAGTTAGCAAAATACATTGAAAACCTAAGCGTTCAGCAAAGTGGTTTGGTTTTTATAATTGGAGGTGCTTATGGCTTTGACGAAACTATTTATGATAGGGCAAATGCCAAAATATCGCTTTCGGCTTGTACTTTTTCACACCAATTAATTAGGCTTATTTTTATAGAGCAAATTTACCGTTGTTTTACCATAATAAAAGGAGAACCATACCATCATCAATAACTTATTTTAGTAAAATTTAAGTATGCTTGGTTAAAATACCTTTGCATTTTCAATTTACATCAATACATTTGAATTATAAATTTTTAAATAATAACAATATGAAAAAAATACTTTTAATAGCTGCTTTTGCATCGTTTGCATTTGCTAGCAAAGCACAAAATGCTAAACCAGCCGCTACAACTACCGCTAAACCTCAAGCAGCAACAGTAGAAGTAGTTAACGAAAACCAAACTTCGGTTGATGAAGTAACTACTGATAACACAAAAAAAACAGAAGAGAAAAAATCGTGCTGTTCAAGCAAAAAATCGGCTGCCAAAAGCTGTGAGAAAAAAGAAGAGAAAAAATGTGAAGCTAAAAAAGCATGCTGCAGTAAAAAAGCAGTAAAAACTGAAGAAGCTAAATAATTAATCAGCCTATAAAAATGTAAAAAGGCTCTTAAAATTTGATTTTAAGAGCCTTTTTTATGTTTGAAAATTAAGCTATTGCTTTACTTTTAAAATTACTTCTTCAATTTTAGCACTGCTCGATTTTTGAATGATAAACTCATAATTTTCAATTACTATTTTTTCGCCTTGAACGGGAATATCTTCATGGTTAGCAGTAATAAATCCGCCTAAAGTATTGTACTCGCCTTCAGGTAATTCAAAATCGTATTTATTATTTAAGTAATGAATTTCTAATCTGCATGAGAATAAATACTCTTTTTCAGAAATGGTTTTTTCAGTAAGCGATTCTGTGTCGTGTTCATCATCTATTTCACCAAAAATTTCTTCCATTACATCTTCAATAGTAACAATACCAGCAGTTCCTCCAAGTTCATTTACCACCAAAGCAATACTTTTACGTGTTTTACTAAATCTGTTTAAAACATCCATAACCGAAGTAGTAGCAGGCACTATTTCAATTGGGAAAACTATTTCTTTAATAGAATTTACTTTTTTGAATATTTCTTTTTGGTGCACGTAGCCGATAATATTATCGGGAGTACCGCCATAAACCAATATTTTAGATAAACCAGTTTGTACAAATTTTTGATATAAAACTTCTGGAGTTTCGGTAATATCAATTATCTCCAAATCGGTTCTTGGAGTCATGCAATCACGAACTTTTAGATTTGAAAAATCAAGTGCGTTTTTAAACATTTCTGTATCCACTTCTGCATCATCCTCTAAGTCGTTATCACTTACTTGATTGATGTAATCATCTAAATCTATTTTAGTAAAAACCGGAGTGGTTTCGGTATATTTAATTTTTAAAAAACCATTTAAAATAATTTTAGAAAGCCAAATAATTACATGAACAACTGGCCAAAACAAATAGTAAAACAACAAAAATGGTAATGCCAATACTTGCAATACTAAATCAGGATTTATACGAAACAAAACTTTTGGTATAAACTCAGCCGTAACCAAAACAATTAAAGTAGAAATAATGGTTTGAGCAAAAAGCAATAAGAATTTATGTGTTTCAAAATATGGCGAAATACTTACCAAAAGCGGATCGAGCACTTTGGCCATGTAAATACCATAAATTACCAAACCAATATTATTGCCAACTAGTGTGGTGCTAATAAATTTTGATGGATTATTAACAAAATTAGAAAGTATGTTAGCAGTTACACTTCCTTGCTTGCTTTTAAGTTCAATAAGTAATTTGTTAGAAGAAATAAAGGCAATTTCGGTTCCAGCAAAAAAGGCCGAAAACAAAATGCTTGATAAAATAATGAGAGAATAATTATCCATTTAGAAAATAAAGTACAATTATAATTATAAATGTTCAATTATAAACAATGAAAATTTAGTTGAGGTAATTAACCTATTAATCTTCAAATTTATAGCCAACACCTTTAACAGTTCCTAATAAATCTTCACCTATTTTTTCACGAATTTTTCTAATGTGAACATCAATCGTTCTATCACCCACAATAACCTCATCGCCCCACACTTTTTCTAAAATAATTTCACGCTTAAATACTTTACCAGGTTTACTTGCTAATAAATAAAGTAATTCAAACTCTTTACGAGCTAATTGAATTTTTTCTGTTCCTTTATAAACCAAAAAAGTATCTCTATCAATTATTAAACCTTTAACGCTTAACTTTATGTTTTCTACTTCAGCACTATCACCATTATTACTTTCTTTTCTTCGCAGAATTGCTGCCAAGCGAGTTAATAGTAATTTAGGTTTAATTGGTTTGGCTATATAATCGTCAGCTCCTGCATCAAAACCAGCTAACTCGCTATATTCTTCAGCTCTAGCAGTTAAAAAAACAATAAAAATTTTGTTCAATGAAGGATTCGATTTTATTTGCTGGCAAGCCTGGATACCATCCATTTGAGGCATCATTACATCCATCAAAATTAAATCTGGTTTTATACGCTTGGCTTCTTCTATGGCTTCTACCCCATTATTAGCCAAAAAAACTTCGTAACCTTCTTTTTTTAAATTATACTCAATAAACTCTTGAATGTCTTTTTCATCATCTACAACAAGAATTTTATATTGCTTTTTATCTTTCATTTTGATTGATTTTTTATACTTTAATCAGGCACAAACTTAATTAGATTATTGTTAGTTAATTGTTAAGTTTAACAAAAGATGTTATTTTAAAATTACTTGTTTAAAATCTACGGAATAACCTGTGAATGAACCTATTGCTCCATTTATGTTAGATGAAACAGAACCTGGTGTAGCAAAAGGGCCACCATTATTATTGGCCCTGCTAAAGGATTGCCAAAATAAAAATTCTTTTCTACCAATGTGCGAAAGGTATAAATTTAAAGTATCGCCTTCGTTAAAAGGTCTAAAAAACTCGTAAGGCCTATTGCCATTATTGGTAAACTCATCATCAAAAGTTCTGTAAAAACTGCATGCACCCCAACCAAAAAGAATGGAGTCTGGGCTAATGTTTACTGCCAATCTATAGTTGTTTCTTTCGGGTCCATCTACAAACCAAAATTTAGCGAAAGCTTTTCCAACAGTATCAGATCCTTGCTTTGGTTCAATGTTATAAATTACACTATCAATATTTACTGTTCGTGGAATAAATGTTTTACCTGTTATGGTTGTTGCGCCATTATTTAGCAAAATATCGAGTTTATAAGGAGTATTAACTGTTCCAGTTAACTCAAATGGATTCATATACACTCCTGAAAACGGCCCAAGGATACTATCTAAAGCTGGAACTAATTTAGATAATGTATCAACTCCATAAAGCCTTATTCTATTGGCTTCATTATAAAAAGTATCATTGCCCACTATAACTCCAGGTGTAATGTAAACCTCTGCATTTTTTACACCATTTAACGATAAATCAGGTTTAAAATAATCGATAGTAGTACTAATAAATACATAGTTTAACAATGGAAAACGATTGTTAATACTTGCTTCCACTACGTATTGTAGTTTACCTGGAGGCACATCAATAGTAATTTCCTTTTCGCAAGCTAAAAAGGTAAACAAAACCATTAAAACGATAATTATATTTTTCATCATACAAAATTATTAAAATTTGAAATTCCAAGCCACCGAAGGCAAAATTGGGAATAAATAAACCATATAAGCTTTTACTTCTAACTTATCTAAATCAGGTAAAAAATATATAAAATATGGATTAGCACGGTTGTAAATATTGTAGATGCTAAAATTCCAATTGCTTTCCCAATTTTTAGTTTTTTTATGGGTATAAACAAAACTTAAATCTGCACGATGGTATGCTGGTAAACGGTATGAATTTATTTTATCATATACATCAATAAAAGTAAATTTGGGTTCGTTGGTTTGAGGATCATAACCAATTCTATATGCGTAACGTGAGTTTGGCAAGGTAACTGCATTACCAGTTCCATATACAAACACAAAAGTTCCTGTCCATTTTTTATTAAAGGTATAACTTAATACCAACGACATATCGTGAGTTCTATCGTATCTGAAAAAGTAAGCTTCTCCGTTATTTAATTGGTCGAACTGGCGGTATGCGCGGCTCCAAGTATATCCAATCCATCCATTAAGTCTTCCAACTTTTTTCTTTAAAAACAATTCTAAACCATAAGCTTTTCCTTGTCCAAAAACCATTTCGTTTTCTAAATTAGCATTGAAAAATAATGTTGATAAAGGTTTAAATTCAATTTGGTTATCCATTAATTTATAATAGGCTTCGGCACTTGCTTCGTATCTATTATTTTTAAAGTTTCTAAAATATCCAATTGCTACTTGATTGGCTTCCTGTGGCTTTACTTTGGCAGAACTAGGCACCCATAAATCAACAGGAAATTGGGCACCACTGGTGGTAGCCAAGTGTATAAACTGATACGTTTTGGTGTAAGATGCCTTAACAGATGATTCTTCATTAATTAAATAATTAATATTTAACCTTGGTTCTAACCTTGGGTAAAAAGCTAAACTTTCATTCACACCATATTTTATAGCTTCACCTGTTTTTTGATTATCTTCATTATAAATTTCTTGAGTATAGGGCCCTACTCTATTAAAAGCTACAGCACGCAAGCCGGCATTTGCACTCCAACGTTGGCTTATTTGCCATTCGTCTTGAGCATAAATGGCAAACTCATGCGCGTATTGTTTACTAATTTCTTCATCAATTTTGATGGTTCCAACAGCACCGGTTGCTATACCAGGAGTAAATGTGTGAAAAATGTAGTTGAAACCAAATTTTAATAAATGTTTTTCGGCAGCAAACCAAGTAAAATCTGACTTTAAATTCCAATCATTTAAACCAGAACGTACACTAAAGCCGTTTGCGCCAAATTTAAAATCGTTAAACAAATCGTAACGGTTATAAATTAATGAAGTATTGCTAAACAATTTAGGTTTAAATATATGGTTCCAACGCAAAGTAGCAGTAGAATTTCCCCAACCAAAATCAAAATTTACATTTTTATTGGTAGGACTTATAAAATCTAATATATCCCTTCCAAAATATCCTGAAAAGTATAACTTATCTTTTGGTCCTAATTGCCAATTTAACTTTAAATTTATATCATAAAAATAATAAGCATTTCCTTGTGCACTTTTAGGCAAAAAAGGTTGCGCTAAAACATCAATATACGTTCTGCGAGCAGCAATTAAAAAACTGCTTTTTCCTTTTTTCATCGGTCCTTCTGCACTAAAACGTGATGCTATTAGGCCTACTCCACCATTAAATTCATATTTTTGATTATTGCCTTCGCGCATGGTTACATTTAAAATTGATGACAAACGACCACCATAATTAGCTGGCATTCCACCTTTTATTACTTCTAAATTTTTAACTGCGTCTGTATTAAATACTGAAAGGAAACCAAATAAATGCGATGGATTATAAACTACAGCTTCATCCATTAATATCAAATTTTGATCAGGTCCTCCACCTCTCACATAAAATCCTGTTCCGCCCTCGCCCCCACTTTTTATACCTGGTAGTAAAGTAATTGCTTTTAAAATATCAGGTTCTCCAAATATTACTGGTAGTTGTTTTACTTTTTCGCCTGATAATTCCACCGTACTCATTTCAGTACTGCGCACATTTTTATCTGCACGTTCTCCTTTTATTACCAATTCTTTTCCTGTAATGCTTTTAGGACTCAGTTTAACACTTAGTTTGGTGTCTTTATCTAAATTAACCTTTAAAATCTTGGTTTGAAAACCCAAATAAGTAATTTGAACAGTATAATTTCCAGAAGGTAGTGATAAAGCAAAATAGCCATAAGTATTGGTTGAAATAGCTTTATTATTTTCAATAATTTTTACTACTGCACCAATTAATGTTTCTCCATTAGAACTATCTCTAAGCTCGCCACTTAAAGTAAATTTAGTTTGAGCAAATGCAGAAATTGTTATAAATACGAATAATAAAGAGACTATTTTTTTTAACATATAAAATTTAAACAGCGGTAAATATTAATTAAATAAACGGTTTTTAAAAAGATATGTTTGATATTAGTTTAAAATTGACACTTTAAAAACGAAACCTATTTAAAATTATAAAAAATGGCATTAAATAATTATAGTAATCAATCATTATTATTTGGAAATTATATAAATAACTATTTACTATTAAATACCCTTTGCGTTAATCAAAACTCCTTGATATATTGTATCAAATTAAAACCATGAATAATAATGAATTTGATATCAGTTTGTTGCCAAATTGGGTAATAAACTCTACCAATATTTACGCAATTGTAACCGATTTACAAGGCAATTATATTTATGTTAATAACCGATTTGTAGAAAAATTTGGTTTTATTTCCTCTAATTTTATTGGTCAATCGATTGTTAATACTATTCACCCCGATGATATAGAAAAATGTGATACTATTGTAAATAAATGTTTTGAAGAACCTACTAAAACACACGCAATTGAAATAAGAAAACCTCAAAATAACAACAATGAATTTTATTACAGTTATTGGGAGTTTTCGTGTTTTTTTAATTCAAAAAATGAAATTATCGGTATTTTATGCATTGGTTATGATTTAACCAAAGAAAAAAATTTAAACAATATTTTACTCGAAACACAATCAAAACTAAACTCATTGCTTAACAGCACCAACGAAGGTTTTATATTCTTAAATAAAGATTTTAAAGTATTGTATTTTAACAAATCAGCCGAAGAAAATTATGCCAAACACTTTTTAAATCAAGAAATAAAAACTGCTGATAATTTTTTAAGTTACTGCTCAGCAGAAGAAGAAAAAGCTGAGCTAGAAGCTATTTATAAAAAGGTTATTGAAGGAAATCAAATTCAATTTGTGCAAGAACAAAATAACTTTTGGTATCAAATAACTATTTTTAATGTGGTAACCGATGATAATAAAACTATTGGATTAGCTTATGGCATTACTGATATTACCCAACATAAAAAAGACCAACAACGAATTTTAGAACAAAACAAAAAACTAAAAGAAATTGCCTGGCAACAATCGCATGAAGTTCGCAGCCCGGTAGCTAATTTATTAGGAATTACTGCTCAATTAAATAATGAAGAAAGTAATTTATCTGATGAAGATAAAGAAATACTTTTAAAAGCGATTAATACAGAAATAAAGCGTTTAGACCAAATTATTCGATCGATAGTTGAAAAAACTAGTTGGGCTGATTGAGCATTAAACTATCAAGTTTATTAAACTTAATCAATACATAAGAGGCAATTTGTTTTATTTCAAAATCACTTAATTTTTTACTACTTGGCATAGCCATATTATAACTTATTCCATTAACCATAATTGGTCCTTTTTGACCATATTTTATAATAGAATCAATGGCTGTAGGATTGTTTTTAATAAAATCAGAGTTTAACAATGGCGGGTATAATTGGGCTAATCCACTCCCATCTGTTTGGTGGCAATTACTACAATTTTTTTCGTACAATTGATAGCCAGAAGCTAAATTAACAGTTGCATTGTTAAACTTATTATCAATGCAACTGCTATAAACAGCTATTAAAATACCTAGAACTAATAACTTATTCTTTTTCATCTAAAAGTATCTCAATGTCTTTAATTAATACTTCAGCATCTTTAGCACTTGTGCCATCGTAAATGCCACGCACCCTGCGGTGTTTATCAACTAAAATTAAACCTCCGCTATGCACATAACCTCCTGGTTCGGTTGAATCGGGCAAGGCTGTTGCATAATATCCATGTGTAGCAATTTCATAAATCGAATCTCTGTTTCCTGTTAAAAAATGCCATTGCTTGCTATCTGCTCCCAAACGATTGGCAAAATCTTTCAAAACTGCTACCGTATCATGTTCAGGATCGATGGTATGCGACAAAAACACAATATCATTATTGCCTTTGTAAGCATTATAAATGGTAAGTAAATTCTTTTTCATTCGAGGGCAAATGGTTGGGCAGGTAACAAAAAAGAAATCAGCCACGTATATTTTATTTTTAACCACATCTTGCGTTATTATAGCGCTATCTTGATTAATAAAAGTAAAATCTGGAACTGATTTATAAACAGTATCTACAACTTCTTTACCATCTACCATCTTAATATCTATTGCTCTTTCGCCCATTATGGGCAATTGTTTTTTACCACAAGCAGTAGTTAAAAACAGTATAATTACAATTGGAATTATTTTATTTTTCATTTTTTAAAATAGCCTCAGCAGCTTTAATGCTTTCAAAGGTAATAGAATGTACTTTATTTATTTTTTCTAATTGTAAATTCAAATAAGCTGCTGCTGTATCAGTTTCATAATTAGGTGTTTGGTATTGATGCATCCAATCAAGCATTAACCTATCGGCAGTATATAATTTTACAGAAATTGCTTGTAACGAGTCCTTTAAAAATGAATCACCTACGGAATCAAGCTTGTTGTTTATTTTTTGTTTCAAAGATAATACATAACCCGATTTAGCCATAGCTTCATCGTGTTTTTGCATCACTTCTTTGTCAATTTGTTCTGCCTTATTTATACTTGAATTACAAGCTACCAATAGCAAAGAAAGCATCAATAGAAATATGGGAAACTTAGCGATGTACATGAAAGTTAGTGGTTTTTAAATTAGATATTTCATTAGTATCAGTAACACCTACCATTAAATTAAAGTTTGCATCAGCCGTAATATTTATGGTATAAGAGGTATCAAATGTATAATTTTTTAGGCCAATTACATTTGGTTTTAAATTCAAAATGGTATCATTGTTTTGTAACAAAATCAAAAAGGCCTTTTCCAAAAAATCAATATGCCTAATAGACGCCTTTACATTTAAAATATCACCATTATTGAACGACATATCAGTTGGCGATAAAATTTCAACAGTTGGCTTGGTGTTTTTGATGGTATTTAATACCTTGAAATTTTGAGTGGTTATAAACTTCTCGCCATTATGGTTTAAGGTGGTAACTATTATTTGCATTTCTGCATCCATAATTACATTTGGTATAAAATTAATATCTGCCAAAGCCATTTTTTCATCTGAATGTCCATAATACATGTAACTTTCGGTACCTTCAGTCAAATTCATTACTTGAATCGAATAATCGTGGATTTCGTTAATTGCTTCAATTTTTATTTGCAAAAACACAGTGTCGCTTTCAGTAAAAACCTTGTTAATACTTGGGGTAACAAAAGTTACTGTAGGTATATCTGAGGTTATATGCTTGTCTTTATTGCATGCAAAAATAAACAGAAGTAAGCCCAAAGCTATTTCTATTTTTATATAATTTTTTTTCATTGATTCTTTTTAGTTTAAAATAAATAAATAGCCTGAAGGCTTGTTCGGTATTTAGTATTTACCATGTTTTCGTTTAAACTCTCTGAAATTGGCAATGAAAAACTCGCTCCTATTGATATTTTTTTATAATATAAATCCAAACCTAAACTGGTGTAAAATCCTTTACCTCCAGTATATTTTTGAATTACATTATTTTTTAAATCTTTTTCAGCATGTTCAGCCAATATTCCTAAGTTTGGTATATATGATGTAATGCGTTTTTTTTGCCAATAAAAAAACCTCAAACTAGTCGATATACGGTTGCCAAATTGATAATTTTCATTGGCACCATTCAGTCTATAATTGGCATCAATATTTATACCCCATTTTTTATACCGACTGGTATAAATTGTTGTAAATAAATAATCCCAAGTTCCGGTTCCAATTTGTAAGGCTGGTACACCATCTTTATCAAACTTACCTGTTGGCGCTTTAATACCTGCTCCTACCGAAAGTGTATTTTTCCAACTTAATCGGCTTGTATCGCCTGTATTTATGAGTAAATAATTGGCTAAAATACTTATGTCAGACAAGCCATGAGTGGTTTCCGAAATACCTACTTCTGTTTTGGTATTAATTTGATAAGGAACAAATGCAAATAATTGAACGCGATTTACAGGATAAAACCTCCCCCAAACTTCTGTTCTTTGCAGCAAATCGGTTGACAAAGCATTGCTTCCAGAGCCTAAACTTAAAGATGCCAAAGGCTTTGATTCAAAACTATTTAATTGATGTCTAACACCAATAAAATGCTGTTTAAACTGTGGCAAAATACCTAAATAACTGCTTGTTACAGCACTTCCGCATAAATCGCAAGCCAATGAATTACCAATAATTACAAGAACAGCAAAAAAGCTAGCCAAGGCTAGCTTTATACTTTTTTTAAACATACTTTAGTTTTCGTTCTCTTTATTGCACAAACCAACTATTTGATGAAAAACATCATGCAAACTATTTAAAGACTTAATGATATCAGGATCTGAAATCTTTTTACCTTCAATTTGTTTATTTAGTTTTTTCGAATCTTCAGCTAATTTTAAAATGGCTTTTTTTACCTTATCATTTTTAAATTCGTTTGGAATATTTGATTTTGATAAAGCGCTTGCTTTTGTTGCCAATTCTTTGCTACGTTCTTTTATTGGTTGTAAATTACCTTCTTCACTTGGGTGAAAAGTTTGTGACATTACACCATGAAATGATTTTAATTCAGGCCATTTGCTCATGGCATTTTGTGCTTTTGCACCTATTAATACAGTTATTAACGATAATAATAATATTATTTTTTTCATTTTGAAAGTTCTTTGTTTGATTGTTTTAACAGCAACTAGCTGTAATTGCATTAATTGAAAATTTATAATTAGATAGTTACATCAAAATAGATGGTATTGTCCATTACATTACCATTTTTCTTCAATGTAATTTTCACACGCCAAGCGCCAGGCATACTGTAATTTACTGTTCCTTTATAATGACCATCAGCAGTAAATGTTGGATTGATATTACCTGTAGAACCATGACCCATGCTCAACATAAGAGGTTCGATTTCGACAGTATAATCATTAACCGCAGCATAGCTTGTTAATGATTCAGCTTTATGCAATGCAACTTCAAAATTATTTAAACCTGCAATTGGTTTTTTACTACTTACTAAAGTTACATATAATAATGAGCTGTCATCAGCTGCAATTACAGTACTTTTAACTAATGGCAAGGTTGGACTAACTACATTTATGTCTAATTCACCCTCCCCTTCCATATCTACTTTATGGTTATGAAAATGCATATGTAAATGCCAATTTCCAGCCATAGTAAATATGATATTGGCTTTCCAAAATTTATCAGTAGGAATAGAAACATCTTGGTTTTCTGTTGGGCACGAATGTTCCATATCTCCCATCACCATCATAGGCTCTGCTTCAAAATGTCCATCATTTAAACGTGTATTTGTAACCGAATCGTACATGGCTACAAATAGTTGATTATATCCCACAAAAAGATTTCCTGTGCTATAAACTACTGCTTTGGCCGATGCGCCAATTATGTAAGTTTCGCCTATTTTAACATAACTACTTGGTATAGTATCAGTATTAACTGTAGGCGTATTATTTGTTTTAGATTCTTCTTTTTTGCACGCATTAAGTGCAACCAAAACAATTGCAAAAGCAATTGTGGCTAATTTATTAAATTTCATAAAATTATTTGTTTAAGTTTAAAAGATTGAAAATGTTGCTTCGATGAAGCAATTATTTGTTTGAGAGAAATATCAAACAGTTTGTTTAAACAAATAATAAATTGGGTGGGTGAAATACTGATGAAAAACTTAAATAATTATATAAGTTTTTATAATCAGAAAAATGTACAGTTAATGATATTGAAAACTTAAAATCAATTGATTTATAAACTTCCAATACCGTTACTATTTCATTAATATCTTTAATTGTAGTTGGTAATTTTTTTGATGCAGGTTCTTCTGTTTTTGAAAGTTTATCATTTAAAAAACAACTTCCTTCGCAGCATGAACGTGGGTTATATTTATTAATACAAAGTGTATTGGCAATATATGTTTTATTGGCATGGTAATAGCTTATAACAGCTATTTTAGCTATTATTTGGCTAATAAAAACCAATGTTAACAATATGGCAATTCCTTTTTTCAAGTATTACAAATGTATTATATGCAACTCTTAATTTAATCCTAAAAATAAAATTAAGCTTTCTTTAAAAATTCAGCTTTTAAAACCATCATCGATTTTTCTACTTTGCCTTCTACTTCATTTGGATCATCTGTTAAACGAATATTTTTAACTACTGTACCACGTTTAATAACCGATGAAGAGCCCTTTACTTTTAAATCTTTAATAATCGTAACTGAATCGCCTTCGGCTAATAATGTTCCATTGCTGTCTTTAACTTCCATAATTTGTTGAGTATTTTTGAATGAGTAATATGGTTACGAAAGTAATTTATTTGCTTTGTAATAAAGGTTACTACAACCATGATTTTTGTTTTGAATGTTTTGATAAATTTAAAAATACTAGAATTTAAAAACAGAAAGTTTGCAAAATGAAAACTTTTGCTAAATTTGTGTATGAAAATCCTTTTAAAGAAAACGATTTTGTATTATATCAAAAAATATCCACTTGCAGAAACGCAATTATTAATATGGTACACGGAGTTTTCAAAACAAAAATTCAATAATTTTAATGAACTAAAAAGGGTTTACGGAAATGCCAGTATTGTTAATAATAACAGGGTAATTTTCAATATAAAAGGAGACGAATTTAGATTAATAGTTTCAAGCAATTTTATGCAAGATGCATGTTATGTAATATGGTTTGGAACACATAAGGAATATGATAAAATCAACGTTGAAACTATTGCATTTGATACAAAAATTTTAAGCAACAAATAACAATATGAATTGGAAAGTAATAAAAACTGAAGAAGATTACGAAAAAGCTTCAATTAGATTAATGGAAATTTTTCATGCAGCACCTAATTCACCAGAATACGATGAATTAGATTTGCTAATGGTTTTAGTAAAAGATTATGACGATAAGCACTATCAACTACCTAAATTAAATGCTTTAGAAGTTATAAAGTATAAAATGCAAGAAATGGGCATAAAAGCTAAAGATTTAGAGCCTATTATTGGCAGTAAAGGGCACGTTTCATCTGTTCTTTCCGGAAAACGAGAAATAACACTTAAAACAGCTCAAAAACTAAAAGATTTTTTCAGTATTCCAGCTGAAGTATTTCTGCATAGTGTTTAGGTTAAATTCGAATTTCCAATATCGAAATTCGAAAATTAAATATTGGATAAAAGCTAAAATTAATGGCAAACAATTGTAATAATTTCAATAATTTCTTTATTAATAAACTCATTGGTAAAAGGGTTTAAGTTTATTTTACAACAATATTCTGTGAATTCACTTCCATTATTTTTTCTTTCGAAAGGCTTTCCAGTAATACTAAATTGAAGATAATATTTACTTTTTTGTAGGCTATCAATTATACACTCAAATTCATAAGTAAAAGGTTTATCTTTTTCTGTTAATCCGTTTAATAAAGCAATAGAATCAGCTGATTTTATAGTCAAAAGAATATTATTTTTAATATTTGAAATCGTTTTGATTGAACTTTCTTTTTTTAAATTGCCATTGCTATCTAATTCAAATTCATAAACCAAAAATCTTTCTCCATCTTTGAGTTTTATGTCGTAACGCATCAAAAATTCGTAGGGTTTGTAATTTGGAACTTCAAACCAAGAACCTGAAGTTCCCGAAGCATAATAATAACTTTGATTGGTATTTTGTATTACATGATTTTCAAAAAAGTGCAGACCAAATTTTTGAATTAATAATGAATCTGCTTTGGATTTAATTTTTGTAAAAAGTTCATCAAATGGTTCCTTCTTTTTTTTGAATAAGGTTTTGATGCTGTTATCATAATCAATTGTTTTTTCTAATTTACCTTTTGCATCATAAAATTTAACAATTCCACTCCAATAACCTTTGTAGAACTTACCTTCTTCCCTTAATATTTTTGAGTTCAAATCATAGCGATTATAAAATTCAGTTTCAGTTCCTTTTATTTCTTTAAACTCTCTAATTTCATTATCTTCTTTATAAACTTTTACTTCGATAATAGTATCTCCAATCACGTATTTTCCTTCCGGCCGTATAATATGTTGCGCAAAAGTTAGTTTTAAAAGTAAAAGAAATATTATAGTTAAGAAACTTTTATAGTGCATAATACTTCATTTACCCCAAATACTTTGCTACCAAAGGCATTCTGCGTCCTGGGCCGAACGATTTAGATGAAACTCTTAAAACTGGTGGTGCTTGCAGGCGTTTCCACTCGTTATTATTTACCATTTTTAAAGTACGTTTTACCAATTCTTCGCTAAATCCTAAAGCTATAATTTCATTTGGCCCTTTTCGTTCTTCAATATAATGGTTCAAAATAGCATCCAAAACTTCATAATCAGGCAATGAATCGCTGTCTTTTTGGTTTGGTCTCAACTCGGCACTTGGAGCTTTGGTTAGTATATTTTTAGGAATGATTTCTTCATTTCGATTGATAAATTCACAAAGTGCATATACCTCCGTTTTATACAAATCACCAATAACTGAAATACCTCCACACATATCGCCATACAATGTTCCATAACCTACAGCTAGCTCACTTTTATTGGATGTGTTCAATAAAATATAACCAAATTTATTGGCCAAAGCCATTAAAATAACAGCACGACTGCGGCTTTGCATGTTCTCTTCTGCAATATTAAATTCAGTATTTTCAAACTGCTTGCTTAATGTTTGTTGCAATGCTGCAAAAGTATTTTCAATGGAAATCAAATCGCTTTTTACGCCTAAATTTTCAACCAGTTTTTGCGAATCGGAAACAGAATGATCACTGCTATATTGAGAAGGAAGCATAACAGCCATTACATTTTCAGCGCCTAAAGCCTTAGCTGCTAAGCATACTACCAAAGCAGAATCAACACCACCCGAAAGACCTAAGATAGCTTTGCTAAATCCTTGTTTTCTAAAATATTCTTTAATACCTAATACCAAGGCCTGCTCAATATCTTGGTAATTGATTTGAGTGGTTTGAGGTATTTCAGTAATTAAATTTTGATTATTCAATTTATTTAAATCAACCGAAATTACATCTTCCTCAAAATGTCTCAATTGACTAACAAGTTTGCCATTACTATTTAAAACACAACTCCCACCATCAAAAATTAATTGAGTTTGGGCTCCAATATGATTTACGTAGAGCAATGGTAAATTATATTTCACGGCATTGTTTTTTAAAACATTTAGCCTTGTATTTATTTGAACTTTACTGTAAGGCGAAGCCGCAATATTGATAATGCAATCAGGATTTTGTTTTATCAATTCATCCATTGGTGAGTTGATATACATAGGATTTTCGTTCAAATTCCATAAATCTTCGCAAATAGTTACAGCTAGTTTTTTGCCTTTATAATTAACTATTTCAAAAGTTCTGTTAGGTTCAAAATATCGGTATTCATCAAACACATCGTAATTTGGCAATAATGTTTTATGAATAATTTGTTGCACTTTTCCATCTGCTAAAAAGTAGGCTGAATTATATAAATCTTTTCCTTCAACTTTTGGATTAACGGTGGGAGCACCAACAATAGCAGCTATCCCAACACATTGTTTAGCAATTAACTGAACACTTTCGTTACATAAATTTATGAAATCATTAAACTCTAAAAAATCGCGAGGAGGATAACCACAAACTGATAATTCAGAAAAAACCACTAAATCGGCATTGTCTAGTTTAGCCTTATTAATAGCATCCAATATTTTTTGAGTATTCAATTCAAAATTACCTGTGTGGTAATTCAATTGTGCAAGTGTAATTTTCAAAATTCGTATAATTTGCTTTTAGCAATAACCAATCAAAACTATGATTGATTTAAAAAATTATTCCAAGATTTAATGAAGTAAAACTATTGTTAGCTATCCATTTATCAGCATCCATATAATCAACTAAACCGCCATCATATCTTAAGCCTACGTAGCCTTTGGTCTGTCCAAATAAGTCGTATAGCACACCACCACCAATTATAAATGAAGGACGTAAAAAGTTAACTTTAGTACTGTAATTTTTGCTAAAAGTACTTTGATTAATAAAAAACTCATCCACTTTATCTGGATTATCTATATCTACATTGGATAAATTTAATACTGACGAGTTTACATCAGCTTTGCTGCGTACTAAAAAGCTTAAACCAACGCCAAACTCACCATATACACGCCATTTATCTTTAAACTCATCAGTATACATTTTAAAAATAATTGGCACTTGAACATAACGTAGGTTATAATTAATTGCCAAATCATTGGTTTTAGCTCCACTTAATTTATCGCTGTAAATAGCTAATGAATCAGTAAACTTAATTTTAGAAGTCATATTAATTACATTTACCTCAAAAGCTATGGCATATCTACTAGTAAATTTTTTAGCCACATGAAATCCGTAATTCCAATCAAGGCTGCCACCACCATTTTCTAAACTTTTACTATCAGGGCTACTCCAACTAATTTGCGGAGCAATACGTAAACCAAATTCATACCTAGATTCATCGGTAATTTGTGCATTTGTTTTACTTAAAATAAAACTGCAAATAATTACGGCTAAAATGTTTTTTATTCTCATATTTTTGTTGCCATGAAAGCATTGCAATTTATTGATAGTTTTAATAAAAATAGTAAGATTTTTTTAGCCGGTTTAAGTATTTGTTTTTTAGCTTCTTGTGGTAATAATTCGCCTATTTCAACACAGGCTAAAGATGTAGAACATATTACCATAAAACGATTTGAGCAAGATTTAATTCCAATTGATACAGTTCATATTACAGAAACTCATTTTAGTAATTTAGCAAAAAAATACAATGAGTTTTACTTTGGCTTTTGCGAAAACACCTTAGGTATTTTACCTGAAACGAAAGATCCATTTTACGCCCAAGCACTTATTGGTTTTGTAAAATACCCTAGTATCCAAATGTTAAAACACGAAATTGATAGTCTTTATCCTAATTTAAATGACCTAGAAGATGGCATTTCAGTAGCTATGGCTAGATATAAAACTGAATTTCCCAAGGCTAAGGTGCCTCAATTTGTATCTTATCTTTCAGAATTTACCGAAGCTCATTGCGCTTACGATAGCATTATTGGAATTGGTTTAGATATGTATTTAGGGAAAGATTATCCTTATTATCCCGCAGAGTTCCCTGATTTTATGCGCAGAAAAATGACCAAAGATTATATTCTTCCAAATACATTAAAGGCCATGGCTATATCGAATTTTGATACCCAACTTAAAGACAAACGCTTTTTGGCTTATATGCTTTTTGAAGGAAAAGTTAGGTATTTTGTAAAAAAACTGATGCCTGAATTAGCCGATACCTTGGTGTTTGGTTATACCAAATCGCAAATGGATTGGTGTAACGAAAGTGAAGGACAAATTTGGAGCTTTGTAATTGATAAAAAATTATTGTACAACAAAAACCCAAATGATTATATGCGTTTACTAACTGATGCTCCTTTTACTTCTGCTGAAGGAGTACCGCAAGAAAGCGCTCCTATGTTAGGAGTGTATTGTGGTTATAAAATAATTGAAAACTATGCCGATAAAACAGGTGCATCTTTATACGAAATAATGAATAATAACAATTGGGACGAAATACTGAAAGAAAGTGCTTACAGACCCAAATAAAAGCTTGATTCGTGTAAACAAAAAGAGGTTGTCTTGATGAAAGACAACCTCTTTTTGTTTTTATAAATACCTTTTTACAGTATATAGTTATAGTCCATAAAAGCAATTTGCACTACATTATGCCTGCAATAATCTGCTCAATTTTTATACCTTCAGCTTCAGCACGGTAATTTTTAATCATTCTATGGCGTAAAATATTAACTGCTACTGCTTTTACATTTTCAATATCTGGCGAATATTTACCATGCAATAAAGCATGAGCTTTAGCCCCAATAATTAAAAACTGACCGGCACGCGGACCTGCTCCAAAATCAATGTATTTCTTAATCTCATCAGTAGCAAATTCGCTCTGAGGGCGTGTTTTACTCACTAATTTTACGGCATAATCAATTACATTATCAGCTACAGGTGTTTTACGCACTAATTCTTGGAAAGCCAAAATTTCAGTTCCATGAATAATTTTATTCAATTGCACTTTGTTGTTGCTAGTTGTAGCTTTTATAATATTTATTTCTTCTGCAAAACTTGGATAATCTAAAAACACATTGAACATAAAACGGTCTAATTGCGCTTCTGGCAAGGCATAAGTTCCTTCTTGCTCAATTGGGTTTTGAGTAGCTAATACAAAAAATGGAATAGGTAATTGGTGTAATTGTCCATTAATAGTAACTGTTTTTTCTTGCATGGCTTCAAGTAATGCAGCTTGTGTTTTAGGAGGCGTACGGTTTATTTCATCTGCTAAAATAATATTAGCAAAAATGGGCCCTTTTAAAAACTGAAACTCGCGTTTTTCGTTTAAAATTTCGCTTCCTGTAATATCGCTCGGCATTAAATCGGGCGTAAACTGAATGCGGTTAAAATCTAAATCTAACACTTCGCTTAAAGTTTTTACCAATAAGGTTTTAGCCAAACCTGGCAAACCAACCATTAAGGTATGTCCATTGCTAAAAATAGAAATTAATAAGGCTTCTACAATATGCTCTTGCCCTACTATTACTTTACTAATTTCTTTTTTTAATTCAGTATATTTTTGGTGTAAAGCATTAGCTGCTTCTACATCGTTTTGGTATAACATGTTGTAAATATTTTGTTTTAATTAATTATTACTTTCCCAAGATTCAAGGCTAGGGCAAGTTTTATACTCATCAGCTATTTGAACATAAAACTGTTTTCTATTTTTTTCAATCCAACGGTTTAATGTTTTTTGTTTTTTATCTTCTTCAGCAGCTATTTGCATTTTTTGATAATCGTCTTTTAAATTAGCAATATGTGGCTTGCTTTCCGATTTTAAATACAATATTCTCCATACCTTAATTGGCTCACCGGTAGCACTTTGTATTGTAGTTAATTCAGGTGCACTTACTTCACCTGGTTTCAAACCTTGAATAGTTAAAAACACATCTTTAGGCAATTCATCAACTGGAATTTTGGTATTCCCATTGTTAGGATTAGCTAAAAATCCACCTCTAGCTCCTGTACGTTTTTCGGTACTGAATTTTTTAGCTGCTTCAACAAACGAAATAGTATCAATTCTAATTAAATTAAGAATTGAATCTATTCTTTCTCTCGCTATCTCAATATCTGCTTTGTAAATCTGCGGGCGAATTAACACATGGCGGGCATTTATTTCATCTCCACGTCTTTTTATTGGCTGAATAATATGATAACCAAACTTGGTTTCAATTACTTTAGAAATACTATCTTGAGGAGTTTTAAAAGCTGCTGCTTCAAATTCAGGAACCATCATTCCGCGTCCAAACCAACCTAAATCTCCACCTTGAACGGCACTTCCTTTATCATCGCTATAAATTTTAGCGATGGTTCTAAAATTATCTCCATTAACTAATCGTGTTCTTAATTCATTTATTTTTTCAAAAGCAATTTCTTTTGCCTCTTTCGATACTTTAGGTTCAATAATTAATTGAGCTACTTCTACTTCGGAGCTGTAATAAGGTAAACTGTCTTTATCTATGGAGTTAAAAAATGTTTTGATATCGGTTGGAGATACTTTAATATCTTTCAATATCTTTTGTTGCATTTCTTGCATTAGCAAGCTGGTTCTAATTTTATCGCGGTAGTTTTGTTTTATTTCAGCTATGCTTTTTCCGTAAAACTCTTCTAAGCCTTTTTCGCCACCAAACTGACGAGCAAAATATTGAATACGTTGCTCTAATTCACTATCAATTCTATCATCGCTTAAAGGCAAACTATCTATTTCGGCCTTGGTTGAAAGCAATTTTTCAGTTAATTTTTGTTTTAAAATATCACACCTAATGGTATCACTCCTACGTTCTGGGTATTCTTTTAAAAATTGTTGGTATTCAAATTCAATTTCTGAATGTAAAATAATTTTATCAGCAAATACACCTACAATACCATCAATAGTTTCGCCAGAGCCTGGTTGAGCTTTGCAAATATTTGCCAACAACACAAAGGCAAAAAGAATGAATAACTTACTTATTTTAAACACGTTTTATTATTTTAATTGTCACTTTTTTAAAATTGGAAAGCTATTTGAAACACATTCCAAATAGCTTTCCAATATAATTTATTAAATGTAATTTATATTTCTAGAATAAACCTTTTACAGTTTCTTCATTAATTACAATATTATATTTAGCTCTTAATTCTTTAATCCAATCTTTTTCTAATTGGTTTTGATATTCGCTTGTTGCAATACCTTTTGCTTCCTTTAACGTTTTAACTTCGCTATTTACTACACCATGTACAAAATAAAATTTAAAACTACCTTCTGCATTAGCTATATCAACTATTCCTTTTTTATCCCAAAGCTTGTCGGCAGTAGCATCGCTGCGTTCGCTTTTAACTTCTTTGCTGCTAATAGTACCTGCTACTTTTTTATTTAATTTGGCAAAAACCTCAGCTTCAGTTTTTCCTTTGCTAAACATTTTAACAGCTTCAACTTTAGTTTTTTCATTTAAGCAAGTATAAATGCTGTAAGAAACTCTTTCTTTCCATCTGTAGTTATTTTTGTTTGCTTCGTAAAATTTCTCTAAACCAATAGTATCGCTTACAGCTTTGCTCCAAACTTTTTTATCAGTTAAGTCAAATAATAAAATACCATCGTTGTATTCTTGCATTACATTTCTAAAATCTTCATATTTATTATCTAAAATGCTTTCTTCATAAGCTAAACATTTTTCGTCAGCCCAAGTGCGGAACATATGTTGAGCAGCCATTTGCACTGAAGCTTTTTCTAATGGTTGTTGATTTGCTTTTAAATAAGCAGCAAAATCTTTCACATTATAACTAGCCGTTCCAATAGTAAATAAATTATTGGTACTTACTTTTGCTTCATCATAATTCCAAGTTGCACTAATAAAACTTGAGTCAATAGTTGCAGTAAATGCTCTTAAATTACCCAAATTTTCTTTGTAATTATTTTCTTTTTTAACGCGCGCTATAACAGCAGCTTTTGAGCTTTCAGAACGAGAATCTTTGTTTGTTTTTTGTTTAATAACATCTTGTACGTCCTTAAATTCACCTAACGGACGTTTGTCAATTAATTTAATAATATGGTATCCAAAATTAGT
This sequence comes from Bacteroidota bacterium, assembly GCA_027484685.1. Classification (GTDB taxonomy): domain Bacteria; phylum Bacteroidota; class Bacteroidia; order UKL13-3; family UKL13-3; genus JAAFJM01. The sequence goes on along the minus strand of JAIXSO010000069.1, from coordinate 519 downwards.
TTTGAAAGGTCTTGAAACTTCATCTTTATTTAAACTGAAAGCAATGTCTTTAAACTCATCAGGATAACCACTTAAACTAGCTACCCAATTCATTTCACCTTTGTTTTTGCTACTTGCTTCATCTTGGCTATATCTTTCGGCTAAAGTTCCAAAATTTTCGCCATTCTTAATTTGATTGTAAATTGAATCTACTTTATTCTGAGCATCTTGAATTTGTTCAGGAGCAGCATCGTAAGGAGTTCTAATCATGATATGAGCCAATTTAACTTCGCCTCTTGCTGTACGTTTATCATTAATTTTTAAAATATGGTAACCAAATTGTGTACGGAAAGGCATTGAAATATCGCCTTTAGCTGTTTTGTATGATTGGTTTTCGAAAGGATATACCATTTGGAATACAGTGTACCAACCTAATTTAGCACCCATTTTTTTAGCTGATGGATCTTCTGAATATTTGCTTGCTAACGAATCAAAGTTTTCGCCTTTTAAAGCACGTTTTCTAATATCTAATAACTTGTT
>JAIXSO010000062.1 GCA_027484685.1 Bacteroidota bacterium | reverse complement strand
TCTTTTTTTCCTAAAAAGCCATCTATCAGAAAAGATGTAGAAGAAACAAATCCTGAAATGTTAATGTTGTTTGATCAACAACTTTCATTAGTGGCTTAAACCGAACTCAGGTTATTAATTAGATTTATTTAAAGTGGTTGGTGAAAACAAAGACCGAAGGCAAAAAAAATTTTGAATGGTTTGGTCAAAAATATTATAATTGATTAAAAGTTAAACGAAAGTATTTTTAATAAATTGTATTTATTTGCATTAGAATATGTGAATATGAACAAATATATACCTGCCCTAATTTTATTATTATTTTTAAGTTTTAACTCTAGCCAAGCCCAAACAGTTTTAGTTTTTGATAAAAATACCAAGCTAGCCATTAACGATGCCAATATTAATATTGTACAAGAATATTTTGAAAACGAAGCTTCTATTTCTATTAAACACCCTGATTACAAACCTTATAACCAAACCGTAAATACTAACTTTAAAGATACCATTCGAATATTTTTAGCTCCTTCGGCTTTAAAGTTAGAAGAGGTAGTAATTTCGGCAAATAAATTTCAAGAAGATAAAAAAGATATTCCTAGGCAAATTCAAAGCATTACTAAAGGCCAAATTCAATTTCAAAACAGACAAAACACAGCCGATTTATTAGAAAACAGTGGCAATGTATTTGTTCAAAAAAGTCAGCAAGGTGGTGGTAGCCCTGTTTTACGTGGATTTGAATCAAACAGAATTTTGTTGGTAATTGATGGGGTGCGCATGAACAATGCCATTTATCGTGGTGGACATTTGCAAAATGTATTGCGCATTGACCAAAATATTTTAAACCGAACCGAAGTTTTATTTGGTGGAGGAAGCACCATTTATGGCAGCGATGCGTTGGGTGGTGTATTATATTTTGAAACTATTTTACCCAAACTAAAAACCAATGAATACAATGCCTATTACCGTTTTGGCAGTGTAAATAATGAATCAACAATTCATTTTGATGTAAATATTGGAAAGAAAAAATGGGCACACTTAATCAGTTTTACCAATAGTAATTTTGGCGATTTACGACAAGGAACCAATAAGGAAAGTATTGATGGAGATAGTATTTACCAACGTAATTATTATGCAACTAGAATAAATAACCGTGATACCATGCTTAAAAACAACGACCCAAGCTTACAACTAGGAACTGCTTATAACCAATACGATATAGTTTATAAAGTTTTATATGCAAGGCGTTCAACTGAACAACATGTATTCAATTTCCAATTAAGTAATACCAATAATGTGCCTCGTTACGATAGGTTAAACGAATGGAGAGGAACCAAAAATTACCGCAGTGCAGAATGGTATTATGGCCCTGAATTACGCACCTTGGCTTCATATCAATACCGCAGAATGACTAAGAGCGATTTTGCTGATTTTTACAAGGTAACTTTAGCTCACCAATATATTGAAGAAAGTAGGTATGATAGAAATTGGCAAGCTGCTAATTTAAACCAACGTAATGAATTTTTGCATGTAACATCGTTAAATATAGATGCTACTAAACAAATTAGACATTTCCCAAAAATGAAACACGAGTTTAGGTACGGTTTTGATGGACAGTTTAATTATGTGGCTTCTAATGCCAATGCTAAAAATATATTAACAAGCAAAACCACAAGCAACTCTACTCGTTATCCTGATGGTGGAAGTACCATGAGTTATTTAGCAGCATACTTAAGCCACTCGTTAGAAATTGGTAAAAAATTTATTGTAAGCGATGGTTTACGTGTAAATTATGTAGAACTGAAATCTACCTTTAACAACAAATCGTTTTTTCCATTTTTAGCTAATAATTTAACGCAACAAAATTCAGCTATAAACGGAAATATTGGTTTAGTTTATTTGCCTATTAAAGCCATAAAATTATATACCAATATATCTACCGCCTTTAGAGCACCTAATTTAGATGATGTAAACAAAGTTTTTGATAGCAAATCAGGCGAGGCTATAATTATTCCGAATCCTGAACTAAAACCTGAATATACTTATAATTACGAGTTAGGTTTTAGTGCAGTAGCACATAAAAAAGTAAAACTAGAAGGTAATGTTTATTTTACTCAAATTGACAATGCCATCATTATAAAAGCTACTACTTTAAATGGAAGTGATTCTGCACTTTATAATGGTGTTAACACCAAAGTTTTTAGCAATCAAAATGCGCAACAAGCCTATATTTATGGGTATAACGTACAGTTAGCAGTAGATATTACTTCCAACTTCATGGCTTTTTCATCTATAAATTATACTTATGGAAGAATAAAAAACAGCGATAAAGAAACACCCTTAGACCACATTCCACCTATGTTTGGCCGAAGTGCCATTCAGTTTCACAAAAACAAATTAATGGTTGAATTTAGCTCGGTATATAATGGTTGGAAACGCATAGAAGATTTTAATTTAACAGGTGAAGACAATGCAGTTTATGCTACTCCTAAAGGTTCGCCAGCTTGGTACACTTTAAACTTAAAAGCACAATATAGTTTTGGTACTAAAGGTAAAATTCAATTACAAACAGGAATTGATAATATTACAGATACGCAATACCGAGTATTTGCTTCGGGAGTAAGCGCAGCAGGCCGTAATATTTGGGCATGTTTAAGATTAAGAATATAACAACTTATGAATAAAAAAAGAGCCAACAGAAGCCAAGAACATATCAGTTATAAGCAAGCTAAAAATACGGTGAGAGCGGTTAACATCATTGTTTTTGCCATATTAGCTTGGTTAATATTTACATCAATAGCCACTCAATTAGCCTTTGTAATAATGGCGTTGGTTCCATTTGGTTGTATGTATTTAATACGCGAATACAAAGGTATTATTGTTTATGATCATGAAGATGGTAATAAGCCCAATATAGGTTTGGCTTGTGTAATAGCTGTTTGTGGTATGGTTATAAGAATAGGTTCTGATTATTCTATTTACAGCTACAATTTGGTATGGATTTACGGTATAGCCGGAACAGTATTATTTATTTTTATCTTTGAAGCAATTACAAAGTTGCCACAAGAGTCTTTAGTTTTACGTTTAGTAATCAATTCTTTTTACGGATTTTTCTATTGTTTTGCTTTGATTATATTTTTTAACTGTGCTTTTAACAAAAATCCATCAAACTATTTTAGTGCCAAAATAATTGATAAGTATGAAACCAAAGGTAAAAGTAGTAGTAATAATTTTGTATTGGAAAGATGGCATACGCAAACTGAAAATGAAACCGAACATGTTGGACAAAAATATTATGACTCAAAAAATATTGGTGATTATGTAGATATAAATTATTACGATGGCTTGTTAGGAATTAGTTGGTATGAGCTTAAGTAAATAATTATTAGACTTATTTAAAATGTTCGGTGAAAACAATTACCAAAGGCAAATTAGTTCAAAGTTTATAGTTCGAAGTACTTAGTTGCTTAATTATAATCAACTCCATTAAACTATTAACTTACAAAAAACATTTTTAAAATAGAGGTGCGGGAATAATTCCCCGTTGCGCTGAGTTACAGCATGGCCGAAGGGGGGTTAGGTGGATGTAATTTTTTATTATTTTTGTTTTATGACTAATAAAATAATACCATACAATCCAAGATTGAAGATTTTAGCGAAAGAACTTCGAAAACAAAGAATTCTATCTAAGGTGATTTTATGGAAAGTAATAAAAGGAAAATCGTTAAAGGTTGAATTTCATAGACAAGTACCAATGCTTGAATTTATTGTTGATTTTTATTGTCATGAACTAAAACTTGTAATTGAAATAGATGGCTCTTCACATCAATATGATGAGAGTTTTAAGGATGATATGATGAGGCAGCAGTTAATTGAAAACTATGGGGTTACTTGTATTCGGTTTTTGGATAGTGATGTTAAAAATAACCTTGAAAATGTATTGAAAGAAATTTGTGTAAAAATTGATGAATTAATGAAATAATTGGCATTTCAAAACATCCCCCTTACCCCCTTCTCGTGCGCACAATTCCAATTCGCAAGGGGGAATATTTCCCGCACGTTTTTTGATTAACTTATCAACTTAATTTATTAATCAACCAATCAACTCAAACAAAAAAGGAGCGGAAAAAGTGGTGTGGGTGGATGTCCACTAAATGCGCGAAATTTTAATTTTTCGGCCCGAGTGGCGATGGGTAGCGCATAATTAGTTCGAAGTTTAAAGTTCGAAGTACTTAGATGTTTAACACTTATCAATTCCACTAGCAATCAACTTCCTATTACTTGAGACTGCTTCGTTCCTCGCAGTGACGTTTGCTGTTGATTTTAGTTAAAAGTTATTGCAAACCTTGCGGAATTGTTTCTTAGAAGTTCATAATGAGTCATCGCGATAATTATCGTGAGAAGTAGTAATGCAAATAGTATGAAGAAAAAAAGAAATGATTTATCCATTAGCTAACTTGTTTGCCATGTAAATGATAACACTCGAACCTTACTAAAGAATGTCAGTTTATAAAAAATTCACTTTAACTTTAGGGTGCAGTGGTAAATGCTAATGGAAAGTAATTAGTTAAAGCCAAGGAGATGCTTGCAGCATGACTTTAAGTATTTTATTATAGATATTGCATTTAACTCACCAACTCAGCTAATTTTTCTTCATAATATTTATTTTGATTGCGGTTATCTAATAATAAAGATTCTTGTTTGGCTTCATTATAAAAATAATCTTTTAAAGCTGATACAGCGTAATTATTCGCCTTGGTTGGTTGTACTTTTCCTTTCACCAAATCTACTGATTTTAGTTTGTATTCTTTTATGTTATCTTGTTCTAAACATTTAAAATACACATAACAAGCACTGTAAAAATTGAACTTAAATATATTGTCATTATTGTTTACTATTAATGGTAATTGTTTATCAATTAACTTTTTACATTGAACAAATTGCTTAGTTTTACTGTAATACAATAACAAGAAATAAGCATTGCTTTGAAAAATATTAAACTTTAGTTTTTTACTAGCAATTTGTGCGTAATGCTCAGCTTCGGATAATTTATTTAACAACAAATAAACATAACTTACCAATGGATAAGTAATATTGGGTACTTCTACACAGTTTTGTTTTTGAGAAAACAACTTTTCACTTTCGGCCAATAAAGCTTTGTAATTCTTCTTAGCGAAATGATATTCAATAATACCATTTTTTTGGCAAGCGCTACAATCATCTAAATCACCTTTCTTCGATTTTTTAAAAATGTCGTACATCTCATCGGCTAAGGTTAAGTTCCCTGTATGTAAGTAAAAATGAAACTTTTTATAAGCTACAATTTTTTTTGTTTCGCCATAAGCTGTATATTCTTTTTCAAATAACTCAAATAGCTCATTAATTTTTGATAATGGAATTTTATGAAAATTGGCTAAATGTCCAACTACCCATTTAAAAGCCCACAATATTTGCATGTGTTCCTCATCGTAGGTTTTCATATAATTCAATAACCAAGGATACATTGGAATTGCCTCCTCGTACATATTACTAAAAACCAACTGCGATAAATGTTCATACCTGGCCCTAAATTCTAAATACTTATTGTTTAAAGCGGCTGCTTTTTTTACACATTCAAAAGCAATGTCCTTATTGTGTGAGCTGTATTCGCCATCTATACTGTAAAGTATGTATTCAATATCTTCTTCTGTTTCAAAATTCATCATTATAATGTATTGTTTAAATTATCAATCATCAATATCAAATTTTTATTCATGGTTTCAAGCTCCACACTGCTTAATGGGTAATGACCAATCATTAAAGAATTGATGTAAAGTGTTTCAATAATTAATTTATCGTTTTTGGTATTGGTGTTTTTAAATAGTTTTTCAATAACAGGATTGTTAAAGTTTAAAAACAATTTGGAAAATAAACTTTCATCAATCTCATGCACCGCATCCGAAATAAAGTTCCATAAATCATCACTCGATTTTTTTATTTCTTCTACGTCTCTATCATACACAGTTTGGTTAGAAATATAAAATAGCGCAGGAATAGTTTCAGGTAAAAATCGCTTCACTTCTAAATTACATTTATAAGGTTTTAAGTGTTTTTGAAGCATTTCCAATCTATATTCATTTGCTTGATAATCAACTAGATTCAAATCGTTTAAAATATTACCAAAATACTCCGCATTTATTCTAACATAATTTGTTTTAATGTCAAAATCGGCAATGGATTCAAGCAAATCGGCTTCATAAATATAAGCAGCATTTACTACTAAAGTATTATTGGCATTAGCAATTGGAACCACTTGTCTAAACTCATCAATACTGGTTATGTATAAAATTTGTTTGGTCTTCAATTTAATTTCTTCCAAGTTCATTTCACCTTGACTGGTAGTAAACTTAAACCACTTATATATAAATTTCAAAAAATCATCATCGGTTAATGCCAACGATTTTAAAGCAATATGATGAATGCTTATAATATGTTCTAATACCTTTGGTGATTTTTGACTTAAGTTTTTTAGATACTTTTTGATACAAACTCCTAACTCTTCTCTTACTTTTTCGAGTGTGGAGTTTTCATAAATATCCTCGCGCGAAGCCGTTGGCGAAAGGTTTTCAGAGTTGATAACTGTATTTACAAAAAAGGCCCAATCAGGTAAAATGTTATTGCTTTTATCGGTAATAAACATCCTTTTTAAATATACCCTATTGGCTTGCAAAGCCGATTGGTGCAATGGATGCGATAAAATATAAGCTATCCCTTTGTTCTTACCATCACTAGTTTCTAAATCAAAATAATACTGAAACTCTTCCTTAAAACATTGTTTTCCAAATTCTAAAATTTCGTGGTTCACTCCATTTATCCAAGGAAACTGCTCGTTATACTCGTATTTTAAAACACCATCTATTTCAACCTCAATTGGAATTCCAACATACTTACCATAATCTTCTATCAAAGTTACTAGTAGCTCTTCATCAAACTCAATATCATTTCTCAATTGTAAAATACATTTGGTGCCAACTTGGGTTAAAGCATCTAACTGCTCACTTTTATAAGTTCCGTTAATATTGCCAGTCCACCTAATGCTGTAATCAGCTTTGGCCGATTGTGATACCACCACAATTTCGTTACTCACCATAAAACACGAGAGTAAACCAATTCCGAATTGACCAATAAAATCGTTTGTTTGATTTAATAAAGTTGATTTAGAACTAGCACCTATTTTTGATAAAAACTCCTCTACTTCTTCTATGGTTAAACCAACGCCATTATCAGAAAATACCAATGCTTTGCTTTCACCTTGATTATAAAATTCAATCAGTATTTGGGGTTTGACCTTTTCAATTTGGTTTCTAGCCTTAATGGCATCAACCGCATTTTGAATTAATTCCCTTAAAAAAACTTCTTTTTTACTATATAAACTTTCAGATAAAATTTTTAAAACACCACCCAAATTTACTTGAAATATGGAGCTATCTGAATTGCTGTTATCGCTTATTTTTTTACCCATTTTTGGTAATTATTTACTAAAAACAACAATACAAAAAACTATTAAATTTTTATACAGCGTATAAAATTTTACAAATTCATTTTTCTGTTAATTGTGCTTTATTATAATCATACTTATTACACTGTCTTTTTGCTTAATAACTGGTTTAGGTGTCACCTTTCTATCGCGCTTAAACTTAATGGTAACACACGATGAACCACCTATCAGTAATATTAACAAGCTAGACAACATAAAGATATGTGCCTTCGATTTTTGGCCTTTTTTATATTGATACAAAGCCGCCAACAGGTTTACAACTGTTATAACAAAAACAGGAATTAGTAAAAACTGACTATCAAAATTGAAAAAAGTTAAAGTGATGCATGCTAAAATAAGCATCAAAAAACTGAACCCTATGATTGATTTAAAATGTTTCATATTCTATTTTGCAAATTGACTACCAATACTTGAAAAACCCCAACACGAAGGAAAACCGATTAATAATACTAAAAATGCTGATAGCAAATAAGTATAAGCAAGTGACCTATCTTTTTTAAAATTTTGCACACACAAACCCAAATTAATAAGTATTTGACCAGCAATTGGAATGATGCTCATAACAATTACAAAATAATTGAATACGAGCGTTAAAAACACCATATAACCAAAAAGAACTACTAGATTTATTAAATGAATTTTTCCGTTTTTCATAACTTAATTTCCTTTACGCAATTCATTTAATATTTCAATTTTATCATCTCGGTAAAACATATTCATGGTTTCAAATGGAATAATTTTCCCATCTTTATTTACTATATGTACACACGATTTTTTGATGGCTCTTACATCAAAATTGTAAGCATCAATAAACGACATGATGATTACCCTAAACACATTTTCGTAAGTTAAATTAGGAGCATTAATAGCTGGTAAACAACACAATAAAGATTGAATTTCTTTAGTAGCAGTATCAACTGTATTGCCAGTTGTAAATACATTTAACAAGTGCGATTTTAGTTTTTCATCTTGCTCGTAAACAATGGTATTTCCTGAATTATTTAACAAAACAGAAGGATCAATCATACGTGTTAATGGAAAAACTTGTCCTTCTAATTTTAAAGCATAACCCATTACCAATGCATCAGGATTGCAAGGTACTGGAATAAGATCTTTTTCAGAAAACATAGGAAACTGATTGATGATATCGGTTCTGCATTCTGTTAACGTATATCTTTCGGTTGCGGGGTCAAAACTTTCTAGCCTTCCAGCTACTTGAATTGGCTGAAAAGTAACGCCTCTAACACATTTTTGTTTAAGAGCAAACTCTATAATTTCACCAAGTTCATCATTATTCAAACCTTTTTGAATGGTTACAACTAAAGTGGTTGATAGGTTGTATTTATTTAAGTTTTCAATGGCTTTTAAACGCGTTTCTCTTAAATCCTTACCACGTAATTTTACCAATGCTTCTTCTTTAAATGAGTCAAATTGTAAATAAATTTCGAAACTAGGCATATAGGTAGCAAGCTTGGCCACAAACTCTTCATCTTTTGCTATTCGCACGCCATTGGTATTAATCATGATGTGCTTAATAGGTTTGGTTTTAGCAATATCTAATATAGTAAAAAAATCAGGGTGAATGGTTGGTTCTCCTCCACTTATTTGAACCACATCAGGCTCACCTTCATTGGCCACAATAATATCAAGCATTTTTTCTACTTCTTCTACTGTTCTATGTCGGCCATGGTGTGGCGATGATTCGGCATAACAAGTAGGACAAGTTAAATTACACCTATCGGTTATTTCAATAACTGTTAAGCATGAATGTTGTTCATGGTCAGGACATAAACCACAATCGTAAGGGCAACCATAATGAGTAGCTGTATTAAACTTCATTGGCATTTCACTAGGTTTCATGTAGTTTCTACAGTTTTTATAATACTCTTTATCGGTGGCTATTAAAACCTTTTGTCTTCCATGTTCATTGCATCTTTTAAGCATATAAACATTATCGCCTTCAAATACAATTTTAGTGTCAACTCTTTTTAAGCAAATGTGACAAAGACTTAAAGTAAAGTCGTAATAAGTATAATTTCTTTCAGGCATAGTTGCGTTTTTCTATTAATGATTTTGGAAATAAAATAATTTTATAATAATAAATAATACCAAGCAATGCAGTAATTTGAATGGCTGATAAACCAAATGAAAATGTATTGACTGGCTTAATGAATTCAACTAAAAATCGGAATACAAAATAGCTGAACAAAAACAACTTAAACTTGGTTCCATTGGCAAGTATAAATTGATGTTCGGCCAAATAAATAATTATCCAAACCAATGCTAAAAATAAAATTTCATATAAATTAGTTGGATGCCTCAAAACGCCATCACCAAAATTGATAGCCCATGGCAATATTGTTTCCACACCATAAGTGCCATCTTCAAGTCCAGCTAAAAAACAACCCATTCTACCAATAATCATAGCTAACAAAATTGGATAAGTCATCAAATCGCCTGATGATTGTGTAACACCAATTATTTTTTTACAAATTTCAACTGCTAATAAACCGCCAAGTAATCCACCTAAAATGGTTTTATTTCCATACACTCCAGTAAGTGAAACTTGGCCATTAAAAAACTCGGCTGTTTCCATAAAACCAACCAATCGCGAAAATACAAACGAACCTAAAGTAGCCGCTATCAAAATTAATGTTCTATGTTCAGTGCTTATGGTATCAATGGTATTTTTACGCAAATACAAAAAATACCTAAAGCCAATGCTATAAGCCAATAACTCGCATACCAAATGCGATGAAATTTCTATTTTACCTATATGAATATTTACTGGAAATGTCATCGCTTTTTCTCTTCCATAAAGGGTGGTAATACTTAATGGTAATTGATTGATTGCTTAAATTTTCAATATCATTGCCATTTAGAAAAAAGTTATAGCCCCACATAAGTCCAACTCTATAACTCGAAATTCCAATCATTGGTTTTATTCCATAAGTTTCATTTTTATAATCAGAATACCTATTTACATTTAACCCAAATGCAATTAAGCCACTTAAATACCATGCATTTAAACTGGTTCCATACAATTTCCTACTTGGATCAAACTCATACAAAGCTAAAAAACCAGCAAAAGGATATTCAACAAATAATCCTTCAACTTGCCAAGGTTGATAACCAATTCCAACTTCAAGTATGTTATAACCTGAACCCGTATATCCAGCCACTAAACCTAAACTAGGCTCTTCTATTACGTTGCCTTCAGTAAATTTCTGATTGGATGTTTGTGCATTGCATATAGCAGAAACCATCAAAAAGCAAACTAAAAATAAACTGTACAAAAAAGGTATTTTTTTCACTTCTCTTAATTATTTGCTTCGCATGATATGAAATTTACAGAGCACTTTGTATAATAAATTTATTTATCTTAAATTTATTAACCTAAGTTCATTATTTTAAAACAAAATATATGTAATATTATTATGTTGCATAAAACTTTAGTTATATATGGTTAAAAATCATAAAAGCATTATCATAACAATTATCATTATAGTAACTACTTGCTTGTTTCTTACAAATCATTTTTCATGGAAAAATAAAGATGAAAAAGGAAATATAAACGTAATAGAAAGTGATGGTAAAGGTTATTATATGTACTTACCTAATATATTTATTAATAAAAATATTGCTCATCAAAAACCTGATAATCGATTTATTTTAAAAACGGAAAATGGCGCAATCAATAAATATTATTTTGGAACTGCATTGGCTATATTGCCATTTTACTCAATTGGAAATTTATCAGCTTATTTATTAAATGAACCTTTAGATGGTTATTCTAGTCCATTTCAAAAAGCAATCAATTTTGCTGCATTGTTTTATCTTTTTATTGGTCTTTGGTTTTTCAGTTCTTTTTTACTCTTATATAATATAAAACCTTGGATTATATGCCTAACAAACATCTTAATTGTGTTTGGCACCAACTTGATGATGTATTGTGTAATTCACCCATCTTTTTCACATATTTATTCATTTTGCTTCGTTAATTTATTTTTATATTCAACTAAACTATTTTTACAATCTAAAAAAAATAAACATGCCATAATAGCCGCAATTGCATTAGGAATGATAACAATTATTAGACCTATAAACGGTATCATTATTTTCATTATTCCATTTTTATCAAGCAATTTTACTGAGCTTAGCTATACTTTTTTAAATCCTAAAACATATAAATCGTTAGCCATTGCAATTCTTATTTTTGGGGGTATAATCTCTATTCAATTATTCGTTTGGTATATTCAAACTGGATCAATTTTTAACTGGAGCTACCAACATGAAGGATTTTATTTTAAAAATCCACAAATAGTAAATGTATTATTTAGTTTTAGAAAAGGATTTTTCGTTTATACTCCATTAGCATTATTATCATTATTGGGGTTAGTTAAATTATTCAAAGAATCTAAATTTCAGTTTTTTTCAATAAGTAGCTTTTTATGTGTACTTATTTATTTAACTTCATCTTGGTGGTGCTGGTATTATGGGCCATCGTTTGGACAACGTTCATTTGTAGAATATTATGGCTTATTTGGATTATTATTGGCGCTAATGTTTGAGCATTTTAATAAAACAAAACTTGGTTATCATACCATCTGTTTAGCTTTTATTTTTTGTTTACTCAATATTATTCAAAGTTATCAATACGTAAAACATATTATTTCAACTTGGGATATGAATTATGAAAAATATAAATATGTTTTCTTACAAACATCGGAAAAATATGCATGGAATTTAGGAGGATGTCATGACATAAAACCTTACCATAAAGAAGAAACCTTAATATTTAGTTCCATGAATGATTTTGATAAACAGAATAGTTTTGGAACAAATGGTTTATTAACAAAAACAGATGCTAAACATAAAATTGTTAGTAATTATTCTGAAAAAGAATTTAATGGAAAAATTGACCTGAAATTGAACAAATCATCATTGAACCATAGGGTGTTTTTTGCAGAAATTGAATTAGAAAGATTTGAATTAGAACCAACTGAACAATTTAGTCCTATTTTAGTAATTACACTTACTGATTCAATCGGTTCTAACTATTTTTATTATTCATTTCCTATAAATGAAATTCCTAATTCAAAATCAAATCAATGGAAAACATTGAATTATTCAATTGAAATACCAAAAATAAATAACATAAATGATCATTTACAATTATATATTTGGAATAAACATTTTAAAAAGTTTTATATAGATAACTTCAAATTGAAAATTATAGGATTAGATTAATTACTAAATACTTAATAACACTACCTCTTGAAAATTTTACAATCAAAATATTTTATTTTTTTATTGCTTACGGCAACATATATTTTGTGCAATGGCTATTTATTTAATACTGGCGATCAAGCAGAGCATTTACCACAAGTTTATCAAAAGCTCAATCCAACTCTTTATCCTAACGATTTCTTTTTAAGTTATTATAACAATACTTTTACTGTAAGGTATTATTTTGTTTGGCTTGTTTATTTACCATCAGTATTTATTGGAGTTTTTAATACTTGCTTATTACTTTATATTATTTGTTTATACGCTTCTATTGCTGGCATTTATTTTCTTTTCAATCATTTTTATAATCACAATACTAAAACTTGGTTAGGTGTAGTTTTGTACTTATTCTTTTTTAGAAATTTTACTGTTGGAGGTAATTATATTCAAGATAATATGTTGGTTGGAAGCAGCATAGCCGAGGCATTGTGTATTTGGACTTTTGTGTTAAACTTTAAAAACAATTATTTTATTTCAGGTCTATTTTGCGGATTAGCTTCTTTATTTCAACCTTTAATTGGCATGCAAGTATCACTAATCATAGGTATTCATATAATTTACCAACAAATAATTACCAAACAATTTAACTTAAAAAAAATCCTTTCATTTGGATTAAGTTTTATGGCGTTATCATTATTTATTTTAATTCCAATTTTCTTAGTTCAAGCAAACAGCAATACTTTAAACCAAATAGAAGCTAACAAAATTTTATTTGAATACAGAGGCGCGTTACATTATTTACCACAACTTTTCCCTATAAAAGATTATGTATTATTAGGATTATTTAGTTTAATAGCAATTGGCATTTTAACATTTAAAACTAAAACAGAAATTTTATATTTTATGCCAATTATACTAAGTATAATTACTATTTGTGTTATAGTGGTACTTATTTTATTTATCAATCCAAATAGCAATATTGGTAAAATTCAATGGTTTAAAACCACGGTTTGGTTAGGTTTATTTAATAGCATAGTTATAGTAAAAATAATTCCTGATACTATTTTAAAATTCATTTCTATTTTCTCCTATACTATTATAAGTTTATTTGTTGCTTTAATGATTTTTGAAAATTACGAAGACAATAATTATTCACTCAACAGATTTAATAGTTTAGCATATACCCACCATTGGATTAAAAAAAACACTCCTGTTAATGCTTTGTTTTTAGCCCCTCCAAACGATTACTCATTTAATTGCGAAGCACAAAGAAGTACAGCCATAAATTACAAAGCTATAGTACATGAAACCAACTATTTAATTGCTTGGAAAAATGGTATGGAAAAATATTATGAAATGGATTTTACAAAAATTGAAAAACTAGATTGTTTACCTTCGGCTGTTAGAGGTTTTTATAGAATAGATTTTTCAAACTATCCATATCATGAAATCGATTATGTATTATTAGCAAAATCGGCACGTATAAAAACGAGATATAACCAAGAACAAGTTTGTTACGAAAACAACGATTATGTGATTTTGAAAATGAAGTAATCTATTTATAAATATCTTTTCTATGACCAATAGCAATAACATCAATAATTAATTCTTCATCAAAAATTGAATAAATAATTCTATAAACTCCTACTCTAATTCTGTATTGATTACTCTTGTTGGTTAATTTCAAACAAGCAATTGGTCTTGGATTTTCAGCCAAATTATCAATTGCATTTCTAATTTTTATATAGTATGATTTTGGTAATTTATAAAGTTCCTTCTCAGCACTTTTACTTAAATTAACTTCATAAATCATTTAATTCCATGTTTTTTATCTAACTTAGCTTTCACTTTTTCCCATTTTACTCTTTTTTCAGTTTTACGTTTTTCAGCTAGCAAGCAATCATAAAAATCCTCCCAAATTTTATTACCTTTCAGTAAATCAATTTGAACAGCAATTTTCTTGCCTTTTTCATTTGTTAAAAAACTTATACCCGTCATAATAACTTCAAAATTAGTAAAGAAAAACTAAAAAAAAAGATTTACCACTTAATTTCTTTAGGTAAAAACAAGGTTGTATCACCATTATTCCTAATTAAATCGCGCACTACCGATGAACTTATAGGCGTATAAGCAGGGTCGCACATTAAGAAAACTGTTTCTGTTTGCGGATGAATAATTTTATTCATCTGCGCAATGTTTTTTTCATAGTCAAAATCGGCCATGGTTCTAATACCACGTAAAATGTATTGCGCACCAATTATTTCGCAAAAAGTTACTGTTAAACCTTCGTAAGCCATGGCTTTAACTTTAGGTTCGTTTGCAAATATTTCTTCAATCCATTTGGTACGTTGTTCTATATTAAACAATGTACTTTTTGAGCTATTATGCCCAATTCCAACCACAATTTCATCAAACAAGGGCAATGCACGTTCTATAATATTTACATGTCCAATGGTTATTGGATCAAAAGTGCCAGGGAATAATGCAATACGTTTCATAGGTATCAATTAAATGGAATATTTAAAAAAACTAAAGGTTGATTGACCATAATTTCTTTTTTCAAAAAAATGGTTTTGACTGCTTAAATCTAAATTACTTTGATGCTCCACAATAAGCCAACCTTTGGGTTTTAACAACTGTTTTTCAAAAACCTGAGCTGGAATTGTTGGCAATTTATCTAATGCATAAGGTGCATCAGCAAAAATTAAATCAAATTTTTCTGTACATTGGTTAATAAAAGTAAATGCATCTTTTTTAAAAGCTGTAAGTTGGGTAAATTGATGTTTGGCAATGGTTTCTTTTATAAACTTTATACATCCAAAATCTAAATCTACACTTACCACTTTGGCCGCTCCCCTACTGCAAAACTCGTAAGCTACATTGCCTGTTCCGCTAAATAAATCCAAACAAGTAAGCTCTTCAAAATCAAAGTTGTTTTCCAAAATATTGAATAAGCTTTCTTTAGCTCTATCGGTGGTAGGTCTAACTGGTAAACCTTTAGGAGCATTTATTATAATTCCTTTATGTGAACCACTAATTATTCGCAAAGCAATACATTTAAAGCTGTAAAATAAAAATGTTCGGGTACATTTTCTAAAGCAATTGGGTAGGTAAAACGGGTATTACGCTTACCTAAATGCATGTTTTTACAATATTTACCTAAAAGCGCAAACAAAGAATCATGCGACTCAACATTGCCATAAATAGTTAATTGCAAATTATTGGTTATACCTAATTGCTCAGCAACTGCCAAAATATAATAAACTATATCGGTATGATTATCGAACTTAAAGCTATTAAAAAAGTTCACTTGTCCATCTTTAAATTGCAGTAAATCAATACTATCTGCATTTATGTTTAAATACAAATTTTCATCAGCATGGGTACTGTTTAAATAATGACATGCCTTAATAAATAACAAAGAATGATGCATTATATCGGCTGTTGGCATATTAAACCTAACAAACTTCAAAATTTCGTTTCTAATATTAAATACATTTACCATGTGTTGAAAATCTAATCTATGGTAAAGAAATTGCGCATTATTAAATGGTTTTCGGTTTATTTTATAATAAGTTTCCAATTCGCTCACATTATTAAGCGCATCAGGAACCATAATGCTCGAATCGTCAGCAATTATTACCGTTTTAGATTTATAAACCGGCAAAAAATCATTGGTTATTTCAGTGTATAATTTCAAATCATTGTAATCCATATCTAAAAACGATGCCGACTTATTGGTATATGTTTTTAAAGATACAATGCGATTTATTTGCTCATCGGCCACTACCGAAATCATTTGTTGAGGTGCAATAACTAAAAAATATTTATATCTAAAATTACTTTCAGCACTGTAATCACTATCTGCGTAGTGTTTAATATCTAATAATAAATTGTTTTCAGTTTGCATGAGCTAGACTTACATTCGCAAAATATTTTTTTTTAACGATAAACGTAAATTATTTTTTATAAATATGATAGAAAAGCTAGAATGGAAACCGCTAGACCCTGATTTTGAACAAAAAATGGTCATGAAATCAAATGGAAATTTGTTTATGCAAGATGTAGGGTTTCAACTTAACAAAATTGAACCGGGCTATGTTGAAACATTTTTAATTTTAGAACAAAAACATTTGCAACAAATGGGGTTTGTGCATGGTGGAGTAACTGCTACCATGGCTGATATTACCACTGGTTTTGCGGCCTTTACATTGGTAGATAAAACCCAATCGGTAGTAACTGTAGATTTAAAAGTTAACTACATAAATCCTGGAAAAGGAAATAAATTAGTGGCCAAAGGGCAAGTTTATAAAGCTGGAAGCAAACTTATTTTTTGCAAAACCGAAATTTTTATTGAAAACCAAAATGGTTTAACTCAAATTGCTTTTGCCGATAGTATTATGGCAGTAATTTCGGAAGGAGATTTGAAGAAATAGCTATAAGAATAGATAAAAAAGCTACTCGAATAAAAAAAATAACCATTTAAATATAATTTTCTCTTTGAAATATCATTTCAATGTATTAGCATTGTATTATGAAAAAAGAGATAATTAATCTTTATAAAGCCAAAGGCATAGGAGCATTGCCTCCATTGCTTATTTACTTTATGTTATTGATACCTATTTCTATTATTTACGCTATTACTTGGCTATTAAAACCAATTGAACCCGTAAGTTTAGAAGAACTCGAAAACATTTCGATATAAAAATTGTATAATATACAAACACTATTAACAATTGGTGTTAATATTTTGATAATTAGACATTGCTGTTCAATAATTGAATTAAATTAATCTTGTAAAATGAAAAACAAAATTTATGAGCTTTATAAAACTAAGGGAATAATTAGCATCTTGCCAATGTTAATTTACTCTATATTACTTATACCTAGTATAGTAATATTTTTCTTTACCTGGTTATTAGCCCCATTTCAACCAGAAAGTTTTAGCGATTTAGAAGTCCTAAACCAACAATAGGATTTTTACAAAGCATAAAAAAAGACGTTAACTTAAAAGCTAACGTCTTTTTTTATGAAATGAATTTAAAATACTAAGCTTCTAAATCTTGAATATCTAACATACCAATTGGTTTACCATTTTCAGTAACCAAAATAGTATCAACTTTGGTTGATTTGAACAAGCCAGCAGCTTCGTTTAATAATGCACCACCTTCAATAGCAATTGGTTGGTTGTAAGTAAATTCGCCAATGTTTTTGCTTAATACATCTCTACCAGCTTCAGTTAATTTTCTGCGTAAATCACCATCGGTAAATACACCTTTTAAGCTTCCATCAGCATTTACAACTGTAATAGCACCAAAGCCATACTCTGTCATTTTTACAATAGCTTCAGCTAAATTGGTATTAGCATCAACTAGTGGATTTACACCATTTAAAGCTTCTTTAACTCTAACTGTCATCAAACGAGTATCTTGAATAAACTGATCAGTTCCTACTGTAGTAAAATGATTTTCAGTTAATTGTTTCATTATTTTTAATGGAACAGTAATGGTGTGAACACCTAAGTTTAAAGCATTACGAATATGCTCCATAGTACGAACAGAAGAGAACATTACTTTAGTATCGTAACCATAATGATCTACTGCTTCAACAATTTGAGCAACTAAATCTAATGCATCATGCCCTTGATCTTGCAAACGACCTACCAATGGACACACGTAAGTAGCACCTGCTTGCATAGCCATATAAGCTTGCTGTAAGGTATAAACTAAATGCACGTTAACCATCATTCCATGGTCGCGTAACATTTTACAAGCTCTCACGCCTTCTAACGAAACAGGAATTTTAAATACCGTTTTTTTAATATCTAATCCTAAATCTAACTGGCGTTGAGCCTCTTTTAAAATATCTTCCGCAGTATCGCCCAAAGCTTCAATTTGAAGCACAGGTACAATTTTTGAAAGTTTTACAATCATGCCATCAATGTCGGTAATACCTTCACGTTGCATAAATGTAGGAGTGGTAGTTAAACCATTTAAAAAGCCTAATTTAAAGCCTTCTTCAATCTCTTTAAGATTGGCTGAGTCTAAATATAATTCCATGAATTTTTGTTTTATTTCTTTGTTTCTTTAACAAGCAATAACATAAATTTAATTAATTATTCCAATTTATATTTTTGCCTAATATTCAATTTTTTATAAATCTATTTCGCTAAAAAATCCATCTTCAAAAATGAAGATGGATTTCTGTTTAATAAATTTTTATTATACCGATTTAGGTCGGTAAGTTGTTTTTGAAGCTCCAGCTCCTTTAGTACTAGTTTTTGGGGTAGTATTTTTAGGTGCAGTAGCTTTGGGAGTTGCAGTTTTTTTAGCAGCAGTTTTTTTAGGTTTTTCTTCTTTTACTTCTACTGTTTCTGTCTCTTCACTTGTATTTTCGGTAGTTTCAGGTTTAGCATCTCCTACTAATTTTGAAAAGTCTAAAACATCTTTCAAAGCATTATACCAAGTAAAAAACTTTTTGATATCACTATCATAAACACGTTCGCTATCTAATTGAATTAAATCAACTAAGAACTTACGCTGTGCTTTTGCATCATCTTTAGCAGCAGGAACATTTCCTGCGTTATGAGCTTTATAAAGAACTTCCGATAATTTCATATCACCACTTAAGGTGTACATGCTTATATCTTCTAAAATACTTACTCTATCTTGGTAACCAGTTGCAAATTTTTTACCAGCACCTATTGTTTCTAAAATTAATCCATTTTTTGTGCGACCAATAATTTTGTGTAATCCACCTTGGCCCGATACAGCTACAATATCTTTTAATTCCATCAATTCTTTTAAATTTTTACTGGGCGAAAGTATCGAATTATTTATTAATAGTAACATTTTATGAAAAGGATTTTTTTTTGAAACATAAATAAGTGTTCAAAAAACTGTTAACAACTGTTTTATAGGCTAGTAAAAAATATTTTTTATAAAAATTTTTAAGAAACATATTTTTTATTATCATTGCACCCCAATTCAATGCCCGGATGGCGGAATTGGTAGACGCACTAGTCTCAAACACTAGCGAGAAATCGTGCCGGTTCGACTCCGGCTCCGGGTACTAATAAGGTCGTAAAGACCAATAAAATCAGGGCTTCGCAAAAAGTGGGGACAAAATTAGGGACAAAACCGTAGAATTTTTATAAACTCTACGGTTTTTTCATTTTCCTCCAAATCCAAGGAGCCATTGGACTACTATCAACCCATAAACCAATTTTAGCTGTTTTGGCACTATTTTCCATATCTGTCCATAGCGGATTGGTATCGTATTCTAGGTAATGCCAAGCAAATCCATTTTTTAAAATCTCTTCATTTAGTATCTTTCCATTTGCCATTTTTACAATACCAATATTTCTACCATATCTGTCTTTTTTATCAGTTTCAACAGTTACATATTGGTTATAAATCAAACCACTCACATAGTATTTGGCAGCTTTGCCATAAGCTTGCTTCAGTTCAGGGCAATCAATACCATGTAATCTAATTTTATACTCTACATTCTTTTCATCTAATAGAGTAAAAGAATCTCCATCATACACACCTACAACCCTGCCATATAAGGCAAAAATTTGTACACTTATTGAAAGAAATAAAATTGATATAATAGCTTTTTTAGTTTTCATAATAGTTTAAAATGGTTTTATTACATCCTTACCGAAGACTGGACAATTTATCTTATTTACTCTACCTCCACCCTTTTTCCTACTCCTAAACATATTGAAAAAGCTATTTAGTGCACAAATTTCTTGCTCAGGAACCCATATCATGCCTAATTCAAAAGTATTGCCATTAGCAGTTCCACTAACGTTTATTTCGTATGAACCTATAATCTTTAAAGTCGTTATTGGTTGAATGCCTGTAGAAATAATTAAGGCATTTATAGATTGTGTAGTGCTTCCAAGTGCCGTTCTTAATCCAAAACCAAGGTTAAGTGTATTGTTGAAGTAATATTCACCCAATAATACATTGGTTATAAATTTTGTACCAACAAAATCTTGTAAATCAATCCTTGTAAAAATTCTTGCTGAATTTGAATTTATAGCTGGATTTTTATGCATGGTTATAGCTCCATACAAGGTGTATCGAGCAGGTAAAATGTAAGGAGATAAGTAACCTAATTGTGTTCTGCCAAATAAATTATTCCCAGCAAAACCAGCATTCCAAGCAAAAGTTCGTTTCCAATTCCAACCACTTAAATTTAACCCAATTCCAATAATAGGAGCATTTGAAAAATCTGAAACAATATTAGAATTAACTGAAGGTCTAACGTTTCCATAAATAGGATCATATTGATCTGAAAAAGTATATTTACTCCAATCTAAATTTTGAAATACATATCCTATTTTCATTCCTGCCGATGCTATCATATTTGACGCCAATCTGATTGGCCCAACGGCTAAAACACCTTCAATTTTGTTAGTTGCTAAAAAACCATCTCCTTGGTTTTCGTTTGAAGCTATTAAACCTAATCCAATATTTGCATTACACAAACCATAATCTAATGAAAAATTAGAGCTATTAAATGGACCTTTTATTGGTCGATACAAGTTTCTATGAAACAAATTTGCTCTAAATCTACCTACACCATCATTTCCTGCAAAAGCAGGATTTAGCTCCAACCTGTTATAATAAAACTGGCTGTAAACTGGATCTTGTGCTTTTGCTGTATAGATAAAAGTCAAAATCAATAAATTTAATATTATTACTCTAAATCTCATCTATCTTATTAATGTAACGTTTCCTTTAGTGTGCAAATTGCCATCATCTAACTTCATTCCTTTCCAAGCTTTTCCATCAGTAAATTCTCCCTCTACTACCCAAACATAACTTCCTTGTGGGCATGGTAAACCAGCTCTATCGTTACCATCCCAACCATCCATAGGCACTCCATTTTCATCCAGTTTTGTGCTCTCCCACATTAACTCACCCCACTTATTAAACACCCTAACATGATAATATTTCAATTCAATTCCAATTGGCTTAAATTCATTGGCCCCACCCTGTCCTAAAGTTGGTGTAAATGCATTTGGAACATACAATCCATTCCAATATGGAGGCAGTTCGATGGTTTGAATAATTGAAGAATCACAGCCATCAATAGAGACAATTTTAAGCACTATTTCCAACATTCCTGAATCAGCATCGTCAAATCTAAAAGTAGGGTTTTTACCCCTACCAATTAACCTGCCTTTATAAAACCATTCAAATCTGCTTACACTATCTGTTAATGAATTAAAAAGTACTGTTCTGTAAGGTTTTTTATCAGTTTGAAGTAAATGAGTAAATGCTGGTGTAGGCTTCGAAAACACTGTTATCGTTTTAGCAGACACTAGTGTATCAAAACAATAACCACCTGCAATGGCTACTAATTTAACATTATAAATTCCTGATTTAATGTAAGTATGTTTAGGGCTAAATAGTGTATCTGTTTCTCCATCTCCAAAATCCCAAAAATAGCTTGTACCAAAGCTACTTTTGTTTTCAAATTTGACATCTAACGGTGGACAACCCTTATCGGGACTAAAATCTAGTGCAGCATTAGGTGTTTGATATACAAAATACTTGTTTTCAGCAGTATCGAAACAATTAAACTGATTCGAGCTAATAAGTTTTATTGGATAAACACCCACATTGATATAAGTAAAAGTTGGATTAATATTGTTTGATGTATTGCCATTACCAAAATCCCATAAATAATTTAAAGCTCCTGTAGAAAGATTGGTAAACTTAACATTTACAGGACCAGTACAAGTATCTTTTGGTGTAAAGCTAAAATCTGCTATTGGAACAGGAAAAACAATAACTTGTTTATATACTGTATCGTAACAATTTGCCGTGGTTTGTGCTACAATTCTAACATTAAAAGTACCACCATTTTGGTATAAATGTTTTACAAAAGATCCTGATGCTGTATTACTATCTCCAAAATCCCAATTAAAAATATTAGTTTGAGGTGAGTTAGCTGTAAAGTTAAATACTTTGTAAGCACACGCTTGGTTTGTATCTAATGAGGTATTTATTTGAGGTATTGGTGACACCAAAATTGAGTCAGTTTTATAACTAATACAACTATTATAAAACGATTTTACTTGAACTGTAATTATCTTTTTACCAGCCGATTTATAAATATGAACAGGATTAAATGAATTAGACGAATCGCCATCGCCAAAATACCAAGTTATTACTCCACTATCTTTTAAATTAGCATTGAATTGAACTTGACTATTTACACAAACCTGAGGCACAGATTTACTAATGGTAAACGATGGATTGGCAAGTACATTAATGATTACAAAACTGGTATCGAAGCTACAACCATTATTTACATATTGATAGGCATAATAAGTACCAGCAGTAGTATATGTATGAGTAGGATTTTTCAATAATGAAGTATTTCCATCACCTAAATTCCAACTAATATTAGAACCACCAGTTGAAAAATCATTGAATCGAACAGTTGTATTTTGACAAATGGTATTGCCAGATGTAGTAAAAAATGAGTTTACAGTGTTTGGAAAAACCTTAATTGTTTTTTCCATTGAATCTATACCGCAGGTGTTGGTTGCAATAAGTTTGATTGTAAAATATGATATGGTATCAATTGTTCGATAAGTAACAGGTATTTGCAATGGATTAAATCTTGAACTGCTATCACCATTTCCAAAGTACCATTTGTAGCTGATTGGTAAACCTACCGACTGATTAATCATATATACTGGTAATGGAGAACAGCCAGAATCAGAACTTGTTAAAAAAACCGCAATTGGTTTTGGAAACACTTTCACAGAATCTGTTTTTTCGAAAATTCCACAAATATTAGACACCTTTAAACTAACAAAATAGGTTGTATCTGAAGTTCTACTTTGCAAATAAGTGCTACTATGTGGGTTAAATAATGTGCTTGTATTTCCATTACCAAAATCCCATAAATACTTAGCTTCAAAAGTATTGGTAGATAAATTATTGAATGAAACTGAAAGTGGGCTACATCCTACTGAGTCTGATTTTGTAAAATTAACATTTGGAGGTGTTTGAATTTTTATAAATGCTGAATCAAAGGTTACCTTACAACTATTTACAGCTTTCAAAACTATTTTAAACAAACCCTCCGAACTGTAAGGATGATTAATAACTGAATCAGATGTAGTAACCAAAGTATTTCCATCGCCAAAATCCCAATAAAATGTATCTACACTTCCATACGATTTATTTTCAATTCGCAGTTTAGTTGGATTGGTTAAACTTGAACACAAAAGTGTGTCCACTAATTTGATTTTAGCAAAAGCGCTAGATTTAACTTTAATACTCCTATTTGTGGTATCCTTACATCCATTAACTGAGGTTGTAATTAACTTTACTGTGTAGCTCGTATCCTGAAAAACACTACCAACAAACGATTTTGAAAGTGTATCTAAGTTGTTGGTTTGAATTACACCATCTCCAAAATTCCAAACTGAATTGCTAGGCTTCTTACTTATCGAATTATTAAAGAATGTAATATTTAAAGGAGAACATCCGCTATCCTTATCCAAAGTAAAATTACTTATTGGTAATGGAAAAACCTTAAATGGTTTAATCAAGGTATCGCTACAACCTAAGCTAGTTTGGGCTATTAATCTTACCAAATAAACAGAATCTACAATACCCTTATGAGAAGGAAAAACAATAGAGGTATTTGGCAAACTAGGGTTATTTACAATAACATTTGAATTAAAACTATACCAATTAAAAGTAGAAACATACTGTGAAATATTGTTAGTAGCTACAATAATCGGTGCACAAGAACTATCGGTTGAAAAACCAAAATTAGCTATCGGTCTTGTTGGAATTCTTATTGTTTTTTGGATACTATCTTCACACCCAAAATTACTTTTTATAATCAATCTTATTTGATATAATTTATTTAAACCAGTTTGATTATCAGTAAAATGAATTGTAGTAAATGTAGAGGCTGTATCATTTATGATACTAGCTAAATCAGGGCCTGTAACTTTCCATTTAATCTGATTTATTCTATAAGCAGGATTATTTAAACTACTATTTGAAACTGTTAAATGATTAGGAAAACATAGAACAGAATCACTCAAATTAAAATCAGGATTAGGCAGTGGTTTGACAACTATTTGTTTTTCAACAGAATCCTTACAGCCTGTACCTCCAGCAATTACTATCAATTTAACAATAATTGTAGTATCAAAATTTCCATAATTAAAGAAATTGAACGAAGGATTTTTAGCAATACTTTGATTGGAATTATTGCCAAATTCCCATTTGTAAGTCAATCCATTTAAAGGTGCAGAAGTATTGATAAAGTTTACAAATAAAGGACTACAACCCACACTATCCATTGCCACAAAATTGGGTTTAGGATTCTCAATTGTTTTAAACCAAACTTCTAAACTATCATTTTTACAGCCATTTAAACTAATTGTTTTTAATTTAATAAGAACACTGTCATTTTGGTTATTTATTACGTAACCAGGAAATGTTAATCCATTACCTAAAAACGTATTGTTTGCATACCATTGGTAAGTAATATTAGCTTGGGGATATTGTATTGGTTGGATATTACTTGATGTAATATTAAAAGGGGCACATGAAATATTATTAGTATAGGTAAAACTAGCCTTTGCATTTGGCCATACCTTTACATTCTGACTAATGGTATCTTTACAGCCGTGTTTTGAAGTTGCTATTAATTGCACATTATAGTTACTATCAATTGTTGAATTATTACTAAATAATCCTGATGTATTTAGGTTACTAGTGCTTGTGTTTAATAATGACCACAAATAAGTCATACTAGTTATATTTTCGCCATTTTTAGCGTTAGAAGTATTAGTAAAAACTACATTTCGTGGACCACAACTATCCTTGGTTTGAATAGTAAAATTAGCTTGTGGTTTAGGATATATAGTTACTATTTTCTGTATGCTATCTGTACAAGTTGTTCCATTTCTAATTGCTACTAATTTTATGCTGTAATTTATCGAATCGTTAGTACTATTTTGAGGAAATGATAAAGTTGGATTTTGACTTGTGGGCGTTGTAATTGTCAAATTTGGGCTACTTGACCAATTCCAACTTGAACTAGTTATGTTGGTATTATTAGTTACTAAAACTGAATTGGGGCCACATGAAACCAGAGGAACCGTAAAATTAGCTAATGGTCTTCTATTTATTATTATTGATTTTATGGTATCGTGAATACATCCATCAACACTGGTAACTCTCAATCTGATATTTAATGTGCTATCCGAAACCGCTTGGTTATCAACAAAACTAAATACAGGGTTTAAAGTATTGGTATCGCTAATACTAGTGTTTGTATTTTCAATTATTTTCCAACCATAAAATGCATTATTAGGCTTAAAAACGCTATTATTTACAGCACTTATTGTGCTGTTTGCACATGCTGTATTTGGAATTGTGAAACTTGCCTTTGGTTTTGGGTAAACTGTTACGGTTTTGGTTATTGAGTCTTTACAACCCGTGCCTGCTGTTATTACCAACTTGGCTGTATATGTGGCGTTTAATGTATTTGAATTGTTTCCAAAAGTTAAGTTAAAAGGATTTCCTGTTCCTGCCGAAGCTCCATTACTGAATATCCAATTAGAAATAACTCCTGCGCTTGAATTATTGGTAAAACTAATATTTAATGGGCTACATCCAACTGAATCGCTCATGTTAAAATTAGGAACTGGGTTTGGAATAGTTTTAAACCAAACCTCCATACTATCGTTTTTACAACCATTTTTACTGATGGTTACCAACTTAATCAATATACTATCATTAGCAGACAATAAGTTATAACCAGGGAAAACTGAATCTATACCTATTAACGAATTATTGGCGTACCACCTATAATTTAAATTAGCTTGTGGGTATTTATTAGCTACAACAACCGATGAAGTAATACTAAAAGGGGCACATGAAATATTATTGGTGTAGGTAAAACTCGCTTTTGCATTAGGCCATACTTTTACTGATTGATTTATCGTGTCTTTACAACCATGTTTTGAAGTTCCTATCAATCTAATATTGTAATTACTATCAATTGTAGAATTATTAGTAAATAAACCTGATGTATTTAGGCTACTAAAACTTGTATTTAATAATGACCATAAATAGGTCATGCTAGTTAAATTTTCACCATTTTTAGCGTTAGAAGTATTAGTAAAAACTACATTTCTTGGACCACAACTGTCCTTGGTTTGGATGGTAAAGTTAGCCTGCGGTTTTGGATATATAGTAACTATTTTTTGTATGCTATCTGTACAACTTGTACCATTTCTAGTAGCTATTAATTTTATGCTATAATTAATAGAATCGTTGGTACTATTTTGAGGAAATAATATAGTAGGATTCTGACTTGTGGGCGTGGTAATTGTCAAATTTGGGCTACTTGACCAATTCCAGCTTGAACCATTTATATTGGTATTGTTAGTTACTAATAAAGTACTAGGGCCGCATGAAACCGAAGGAACCGTAAAATTTGATAACGGCCTTCTATTTATTATTATTGATTTTATGGTATCGTGAATACATCCATCAATACTAGTAACTCTCAATCTGATATTTAATGTGCTATCTGAAATACCTTGATTATCAACAAAACTAAATACAGGATTTAAAGTATTGGTATCGTTAATGTTAGTGCTAGTTTTCTCTATTATTTTCCAACCATAAAATGCATTACTTGGTTTAAAAACGCTATTATTTACAGGGCTTATGGTGCTGTTTGCACATGTTGTACTTGGAATGGTGAAACTTGCTTTTGGTTTTGGATAAACTGTTATTGTTTTTATTATTGAATCTTTGCAACCTGTACCTGCTGTTATTACCAACTTGGCAGTATACGTAGCGTTTAATGTATTTGAATTATTTCCAAAAGTTAAGTTAAAAGGATTTCCTGTTCCTGCCGAAGCACCATTGCTGAATGTCCAATTTGAAATGACACCAACACTTGAGTTATTGGTAAAACTGATATTTAAAGGGCTACATCCAACTGAATCACTTATTGAAAAATTAGGTATTGGATTAGGTATGGTAATAAACATTCTTACCAATGTATCTGGCTTACAACCTTCCATATTACTAGTTATCAATCTATAGTATACTGTATCATTTGGTGTATTTATAGTAAAATTTGGAACAGTTGTTCCTAATGATGAACTAATTACAGCACCCGATTTATTCAAAATTTGCCATAAATAACTATCATTTGCACTTTGATACTGTGTTAATGTAATGATTGAATTATTTATGAGGAAAGGGGCGCATGAAGTGTAAATAGTTGAAGTAAAGTTCGATTTAGGAAATGGAAAAACCTTTACAGTTTTTGTTAAAGAATCTTTGCAACCCCAAACAGTAGTTCCTGTTACTTTAATATTATAAATGCTATCAATTACTCCTGAATTAGTAAATGTTTTTTGAATATTCAACCCCGTATCAGCACCTAATGTACCTAAATTCCATAAAAACGACATTGTGCTAGTTGGTTCAGAATTTTGAGGATTGGACGCATTGGTAAAATTAACAACTAATGGAGAACATCCAGAATCAGAAGGACTTAAATTAAATCCTATGCTTGGCTTAGGATATACAATTACAGGCTTTATTAAAGTATCTACACAACTTGCAATTCCATCATTTCTTGTTGCAATCAACCTTATGTTATAAGTTAACGTATTTGTTCCATTATTTACAGGTAAAGTAATATTAGGATTGGTTGAAGTTGGTGTATTGATGCTAACAAAACTACTTGGATTGACACTCCATAAATAAGAGTTTACAGTATTGCTTGTGCCATTAATAATTGAATATAATGCAGGACCACAATTAATATTTGACCCTGTTGTAAATTGTACATTTGGTCTCTTACGCAAAAAAATGGTTTTAGATATAGAGTCAATACATCCAAAATTGGTTGATGTAACTAGTTTTATTGTGTATAAAACATCAACACTAGTTTTATTCTCAGGAATATTAATAATTGGATTTATAGTATTATTACTACTCAATATATTATTAGCTAAGCCTCCATTATTCGTAACACCCCAATTATAACCAGTTATTGTAGCTGAAATGTTAGTTGAAGTAGTTAAAGTAAAAACACTGTTTGGACATATTTGAGTAGGAAGAACAAAATTACCATCAGGTTTTGGATTTACAGTAACCAATAAAGTATCTCTACCGCTACAATTACCAGCCACAAATGAATAAACTAAACTAAATGTACCTGCACCAGCAGTGGTAGGATTAAATAAGCCAGTAGCCGTTACACCAGTTCCGCTCCATGTACCACCAGTTGGTGAAAAACCTGAAAGCTGAAATGGATTTGCATTTTGACAAATTGAAAAATCGTTACCTGCATTGACTATTGGTGGCGCAATTACACTTATTATTGCAGTATCTCTATTAGTACATCCATTAGCATTAGTAAAAGTATAAACTAATGTGTATGAACCAATTGACATTGCTGATGGATTAAAAGTATTAGCAACTACTCCTACTCCACTCCATGTGCCACCCGAAGGTGTTCCATTTAGATTATAAACAAACTGATTTTGACATTTTGTTGAATCTGCTCCAGCATTAACAATTGGCAAAGCATTAACTGTAATTGTAACTGTGTTTGAAATAGATGCTTGCAATCCATTACAACTTCCACTTATAACCACTCTTCTATAACTTGTTGTTACCAATAAATAACCAGGGCTAAAGTTAATTAAGGTATCACCAACCGAGGTATTAACCCAACTTGCACCCACTAACTTTTGCCATTGATACTTGAACACCAAACTACCACCATTCGGTATATTTCCTGAAATAGTTGGTGCCATGTTTCCAATACAAATACTTGAATTAGCTGCAATAACGTTATTAGAAATGGCAGGTAAAACTGAAATAAAAACAATATTACTAATTTGACTACAAACAGCAGAATTCACAACTCTTCTGTACCAAGTATTGACCGTTAAAACTGGAGGCTGAAAATTAGAACTAGTTGCAGTAGGTATATTTATGAAATTTATTCCATCAGTACTACTTTGCCACTGGTAAGTATAAACTCCGCTTCCGCCAATGGGTAACGTTCCTAAAAGAACAGCAGGAGCTTGTCCTGAACAAATTGTTTGACTATCAGAAATACTTGACTGAATTGGAGGATAAATAATAAAATTCAAGGTGTCTTTACTTGCAGGGCAAACTCCATTGCTTACTTTCCACTCAATTTTATGAGTTCCAACCATCATATTAGTAATTGCACTATTATTTAACAAAGGAGAAACAATAGTTGGAATATTAGGACCCGAAACATAAGTCCATAAACCAATACCAGATGTTAAAGGAGTTGCAAATAAATTATCGTTTATTCCTGAAGTTAGTGAAGTTGCACAAGCACTTTTATCTGGAGCATTGGCGGTTGTTGGTAGTAAATCTACTTGAATCTTAACACTATCAGAATTAACACTAGGACAAACTCCATTTTTTACAACTACTCTAAACCATGTGGTTTGACTTAAATTATTAAATGTGTACGGATTAATCAATGAAGTGGCAGAAATATCAGTCCAAGTTGGTAAAGAATTACTAGTTTGCCAATTTAAAATGGATCCTCTTTTATTAATCAAATTAATAGTTCCAGAATTGGTGCCAATACAAACCGTATCATTTCCTATTAAATTACCCCCAACTGAATTTGAATCAACCGAAATGATAACAGGGTTTGTAT
This sequence comes from Bacteroidota bacterium, assembly GCA_027484685.1. Taxonomy (GTDB): domain Bacteria; phylum Bacteroidota; class Bacteroidia; order UKL13-3; family UKL13-3; genus JAAFJM01. The sequence goes on along the minus strand of JAIXSO010000062.1, from coordinate 86,870 downwards.
TCACTGTTGGGCAAGTTCCACCACTTTGAATAACTGCTCTGTACCAAGTAGTTTGTGTTAAATTTAAATAATTTTGCGAAGCAGTTAAGTTAGCAATATTACTCCATGAACTAAAAGGAGCTACACTTTGCTCCCACCTAACTACTGCTCCAGTATTCCCAACCAAGTTTAATGTACCAACATTTAAACCACTACAAACTGTTGCAGGCACACCAACATTTCCCGCATTTACACCAGGAAAAACTGTTACATCATGATTACTTGGAGCTCCTAGACATCCTAAATATGAAGGAGTAATAGAATATCTAACTACAGCATTTGTGCTACCTGTATTTGATATAACTTGTGCTATTGGACTCAGGGTATCAGTATTTTTGCTATAAAAACCTGTTGTATTTGTGCCAGACAATAAGGTTGCTGTGTATCGAAAAAGTGCTCCTGTAGGAGTTGAATTTAAGACTATATTTGTTTGAGAACCAGAACAGATGCTGCTAGTTGAAAAAACCGATAAAACAGGTATTGGATTCACTGTTACTTCAAACTGAACAGCATTTCCAATACAACCATTTGAAGAAACATTAATGGAATATCGAACCAAACTAGATGTGGTTCCTGAATTAAATAAGCGCTGATTTATAGCACCCACACCTCCAGAAAAATTAGTTGCACTACCATTTATTAAACTCGCAGTGTAATTAAATGTTGATGATCCAACAGATGAAGTTGGATTTAATCGAGCAGTATCGCCCGAACAAATAGATTGGGTTAAATTTGTGTTGGTAATAGAAGGAATAGGCTTAATCGCAACCTTAATTAAAGTGTCAGCCGACAAACAACCATTTGCAATTGTCCTAATCGTATAGCGAACAGTGTCTATATTGGTTGAAGTATTAATTAAAGTTTGAACAATTGGTCCTGCTACTGCAATGGAAGTATCCCTAAAACCAGTTGTTGCGCCTAAGGTAGTAGCAGTCCACCTAAATAAGGAAGGCAACACTGAAGACGACAGAACAATATTAGTTGAGCTACCAGAACAAATGGCTTGAGAACTAGCTATAACTCTTGGAATTGGATAAACAGTAATTACGATGGTGGTTGAATCGCCAAGGCAATTGGTGGCAGCATGGGTTCCAGCAATTTTATAGGTAACTGTTTCTATTGAATTACCTGAATTAACCAAAACTTGTGCTATTGGACCATAAGATGGTGTTAGCTGATTAGACATTCCAGTAATATTAATAGAGCTTCTATAAGCTCTCCATGTGTAAGCCACACCAGCAGGTAAATTACTACTTAAACTAATATTGGTACTTCCTCCAGAACAAAACGCAGTATCGGCAGGTAAAGAGGTGGCAGTAACAATTGGCTTTGGATTAATAGTGATTTGCTGAGTTACAGGTAATGAAACTCCGCATTCATTAGTAGCAGTTAAAGTAACAGTATAAGTTATTTGGCTTGTAGTATTATTAGGAAACAAAATGGTAGGGTTAGCACTACTGCTAGAACCAACTACAAATGAATATCCAGATGGTGTTACTGTCCAATTATAACTGAAAATAATTCCATAGTTAGCATTATAAACTGGATTATGAAGCGGATTAGAAGCTCCGAAAGTAATAGTTTTACTATCGCAATATATGGTAGAGTTTGGAAGTACTACTAAAGGTTTTTCTTTTACGGTTATGGTTGTATCCTTGGTAAACGATCCACAAGAATTGGTTACTTGTAACCTGATTTTATATTTACCTGCTTTTGTAAAATTAATAGAAGCGTTTATTGCACTATCATTTGAGCCTGACTGATATGTATAACGAATGCCAGGAGTAATTAAATTATTTGTTAAACTATCATATACAAACCATTTATATTGAATAATACCACAACTTGATAAAGTATTAGAGGTATTATTTAAAGTAACTGAACTATTGGTACAACCATTAGTTGGATTTTGATTTAAAGTAAAATTTGGAGCTGGTGTAGGCTGAACACAAATGGTTTTGGTGATGGTATCTGAGGAACAGCCTGGAGTTGGATTACTTGGTTGTGAAACAATTAATTTTATTTGATATACACCAGGATTAATGAAATTAATGCTAATAACATTATTCAATAAAGATGCTGGGGACATAGTTCCACTTGCTAATGTCCAACCCGTTAAGGGTGTTATAGACCATAATTTATTTAAATTTGATATACAATTTGTTCCTGAAGCGTTGAAATAATTACCCGTTGATGAATTTGTAAAGATTACATTACTATTATTACAAATTGTATTAGGACTCGTAAAATTAGCAATTATTTTAGAAATAATTCTAAGTGGGGTTTGCGAATTCCCAGCAGAACCACATGGATTTGTTATGTTTAAACTCGCTTGAAAAGCATTTGGATAAGGAGTGCTACCATTATAACTAGTTGTTCCACATGAGGTTTTAGTAAAAGTATGATAAATTACATTAGGCAAATTACCTTGATTAAAAACTTGAGCTTGGGACGAATCATTAACTGTAAACTTATAAATTGTCCCTGGAGGATTATCGTTAGTATTTGCAGTATCAACAGGAAATGGAAGTGTAACAGGATTACAATATTGTAATAAATATCCTGGATTATTTATACCTCCAGACGGCAAATAACCATTGTAAATATTATAATTTACTGAATTTGAACAACCATTTAAATTATTTACAATAAAATTCAAATTGAAATAACCAAGAGAACTATAGATATGATTTAATAAAGTTGAAGAAAGAAATGGAGCAGTTAATAACGTGGATGATGCATCTCCCCAATCAATTTGAATGCTACTATTTGTTGCGAAAGTTGAACTCGAAATATTATTAGAAAACGTAAAAGTTTTATTAGTTGGTGTTGCCGTACAATTAGAAAATAATACCAATAGCGGATCCCACTCAACCCCATTAATACTTTGACTAACATTTGTGTCTAAAGAAAGGTTTGGTTTTTGTTTAACACTCACATTATTACCAATACTATTAGTGCAACCATATCCATCAGTAACTATTAACGTTGTTAAATAATTTATTACCCCTCCACCAAAAGCAGGATTAAACTGAACCGTTGGAGCAAAATTGGTATTTGGAGAACTTGGCGCTCCTGCTGTTGCACTAAAGTTCCAACTATACAATAATATCCCTACACCTGTAGAAGTATTGTTAAAACTTACATTACTTCCAGCACAAGCATTATTATTATTTATGGTAAATGCAGCAGTTGGTTTGGTTAATGTAATATTAATTATTGAATCTGAAGCCGAAACTGAACTTGGACTGGTTACAACAACCCTTACCTTGTAAACATTTGACAATGCAGCAGAGCCAGGAACAGTTAAACTATGAGATAAGGTATTAGAAAGACTAGATGCGGCAGTAAGTGTTCCAAATGAACCACTAGCGTCTGATAACTCTACTCTAAAAATAGGATTGAGTGTGGTAAAACCCAAAGTATCAAAAGTAACTGTGTATGTATTGCCTTGGCAAAAGTGTATATTAGAATTGTTTCCATTTATTTTTATTCCAGTAATAACCTGCCCTACAGCTTTATTAATAAAAAAAACTAATAAAAAACTAAAAGCAACTTTTACCGCATTAAAAAAATATAACAATCTCAATTTCTGCATTTTTGCAAATATGTACTAAATTTATCTAAATTAAAATTAGCATATTTAAGTCAGTTGATAATATGATACATAAAGTGTCTAATAACTAACAGAATAACTATAAATAATTTCTTTCAAATTAAAATATCGGTATTCTATTTAATAGCTTGTAACTAATTTTGCGAAAAATAAACTATTAAACACATTAAAAAAATACTCATTTCATGGTATTTTTTAAGGATAACTAGCTTTTTTTGATTTAATATTACATATAACAGTTTATAGCTGAATTTAAATTTATTATCAAAAAAATAATCAAATATTGCTATTCATTATAACATAACTTCATCCTAATGTTTAATATTAGTTTTATTGTTTGAGTGATTAAGTGACATTAGATAGTACAAAAAAGGGGGGGTATTGAAAAATCAATCCCCCCCATTTCAGATTATTCCTATGTCAATTAATCACTTTTATTGTTAAATTTAAAAAAACTATTCCCATTACTTTTTACTAAAACTTTTTCCCATTTTTTAAAATTTGCAAATTCACCTAGCCATTTACTAAAAGTTCTTTGAGAAAAATTATGCGTATCACCATAGTATATTTGAAGAAATTCCTTAAATTTTTCTTTTGTATCATATTTTTCAGATGTATCAAATTTTTCGTTAATACACCAATCAGCAAAATCCTCATTTGTATTTTGTCTAAAAGTATTAAGCTCAAAATTAATTGAATCAGCTTGTACCAATCCTTTTTCTAAATAAAACTTGGCTGCATTGAACATAAAAGTATAAAAACTATCCCATTCACTCTGACACCAATCTTCTGCAAAAAAAATCCCGCCATGCTCTTCTTCAATAGGCTTATTTCCATTCTTTATTTTACGTGAATAGTAATCTGAAAATTCAAAAATAACTTGCCTTCTAAGATTTGTAGTTCCTCCACCCTTAATAATGCTATTTGAACAAATAACAGTTTTAGGTGAAAATTTTGGTTCAATAGAAAACGAATTCAAAAACTTTCTTTCAATAGTCCACCCATCGGTTAAGTTTGAATGTAGAGTTGAAAATTGAAAATCTTTTTTTACATCATCTATCCATACAATTTGGGTTGAAGGAGTAATATTCTCCCATTTAAATCTATTTTCCTCCAGAAAATTTTTTCCATCAATTTTAGTTACCTGCCTTAATTGTTTCAAGGCATTTATAAATAATCCTTTCCCTGTACCACCCATAGGTGTTTTGGCATCGGTAATGGTTTCATCATAAAGAATTACGGCTTGTCCTTCGGATACATTGAAATGAAAGTGTAACAAATACCCAATAATTGATAAAATTGATTCTAATCTATCTACTTTATTTTTTACAATATTAAATATGAAATCAGCAAATCAATAAATAAGCCCCAAAACCTTCTGTTACATTTTTGTTTATAATAAGTAAGCAATAATTGCTAAAATTGAAATCTTAATTCAAATAAAAATGTCAGAACAATTAGAACATATACATTGCCTTATAATTGGCAGTGGACCTGCTGGTTATACAGCAGCTATTTATGCATCGCGTGCCGATTTAAAACCTGTAATGTACACTGGTCCTCAGCCTGGTGGGCAGCTTACCATTACTACCGATGTAGAAAATTATCCTGGTTACCCCGATGGAATTATGGGACCAGAAATGATGGAAAACTTTAGAAAACAAGCAGAACGCTTAGGTACTGATATTCGTTATGGTATGGTTACCAAAGTTGATTTTAGCGGAAAACCTCCTTACAAAATTCAGGTAGATGAAAGTAAAGAAGTGTTGGCCGATACTGTTATTATTTCAACTGGTGCTAGTGCAAAATGGTTAGGCATTGAAAGCGAAAATAAATTGAATGGTCATGGTGTTTCGGCTTGTGCTGTGTGCGATGGTTTCTTTTTTAGAGGTAAAGATGTAGCCATAGTGGGTGCAGGCGATACAGCTTGCGAAGAAGCAAGTTATTTAGCTAAAATATGTAGCAAAGTTTATATGATAGTGCGTAAAGGCGAGTTTAAAGCCTCAAAAGCTATGCAACACAGAGTTGAAAACACACCGAATATCGAAATTTTATTCAATTCGGAAACAGATGAAATTTTAGGCGAAAACAAAGTAGAAGGTGTTAGAATAAAAAATAACAAAACTGGCGAACTTACTACTTTAGCTATTGGTGGTTTCTTTGTGGCTATTGGTCATAAACCAAACACTGAAATATTTAAAGACTACTTAGATATGGACGAAACTGGTTATTTAATTACCACTCCTGGAACTAGCAAAACCAAAGTAGAAGGTGTATTTGCTTGTGGCGATGCACAAGATAAAATCTATCGTCAAGCGGTAACAGCGGCTGGTAGTGGTTGTATGGCAGCTTTAGATGCTGAAAGATACTTAGGTGCTAAAGGTTTTGATATGTAATAACATGTGGGTTAGTTAAGCTTTTGTACTCTTGCTAATATTCGTTTCGGCTTCGCTCAACGATCGTGGACATTGAGGAAATTACAAAACTTTTATTACAAATTGTTTTACTATGCTTAAACGACATGAAAGTTTAAAACAAAAAATTAACTATAAAAAAAGCGCTTTTATCAATTGATAAAAGCGCTTTTTTGTTTCTATAACTTTATATACTACTTACTCTTTTTAGCAGCAGTCTTTTTAGCTGCTTTCTTAGCCACTTTTTTAACTGCTACTTTCTTGGCCACTTTTTTATTAGCGGCAGCCTTGCTATCAGCAGCAGGAAGTTTCACTAATTTAATACAATCTTCAAATGTTAACGTATTGGCATCGCTACCTTTTGGTAGTTTGTAATTATCTTTACCATAGGCTAAATATGGCCCCCAACGACCGTTTAATAATTTTAAATTCTCATCTTCGGCAAAAACTTTAATTAATTTATTGGCATCTTTAACGCGCTTTTCTTCTATTAACTCTATAGCTCTTTCCGCTGTAATGGTAAATACATCATCAGTTTTAGGAATGGTGGTAAACACACTATTATGAACTATGTAAGGACCAAATCTACCAATGGCAGCTTTCATATCTTTTTCTTCAAATTGACCAATTACTCTTGGTAATTTAAATAAATCAATGGCTTCCTCTAAACTAATGGTTTCAATTAATTGCCCACTGCGTAAACTTGCATAACGTGGTTTTTCAGCATTGGCATCATCACTATTTTCGCCAATTTGAGCATAAGGACCATATTTACCTACTTTCACCAAAACCATTTTACCCGATTCAGGATCAACTCCTAAAACACGCTCAGCATTTTGACGTTCAGCATTGGCACTGGTTTCGGTTACTTCTTGATGAAAAGGAGTATAAAACTTCTGAATCATGTTATTCCAAACCAATTGACCACGAGCAATTTTATCAAACTCCTCCTCTACACTGGCTGTAAAGCCATAATCCATAATATTTTCAAAATGTTTGGCTAAAAAATCTGTTACTACCATTCCAATATCGCTTGGAAATAGTTTTGATTTTTCGCTGCCATATTTTTCCGATTTTACACTGCGTGTAATATTGTTATTTTCTAAAAATAATACCGTAAAGTTTCTTTCTTTACCTTCTCTATCTTCTTTTACCACATAACCACGTTTTTGAACGGTTCCAATGGTTGGCGCATAAGTACTTGGGCGACCTATACCTAATTCTTCTAATTTTTTAACCAAACTAGCCTCAGTATAACGCGGAGCAGGACGAGAAAAACGTTCCGTTGCATCTATATTGATTAAACGCAACTCCTCACCCACTTTTAAAGGAGGAAGCATTTTGCTGTTTTCATCATCGCTCTCATCGTCAGTACTTTCCAAATATACCTTCAAAAAACCATCAAACTTTAACACTTCACCAGTTGCGGTAAAGGTTTCGTTCATGGTTGATATAGAAACAGTAGCAATGGTTCTTTCTATTTGAGCTTTACTCATTTGCGAAGCAATGGAACGTTTCCAAATTAAATCGTATAAACGTTTTTCTTGTGCAGTGCCATCTATTTCGGTTTTCTCAAAATAAGTAGGACGAATTGCTTCGTGCGCTTCTTGTGCACTATCGCTTTTGGTGGTGAAATTTCTTGGATTTGAATACTTAGCACCGTAACTATTTAAAATACTTTCTTTGGCATTTTGAATAGCAGTTTCACTTAAATTTACCGAATCGGTACGCATATAAGTTATAAATCCATGCTCATATAGTTTTTGAGCCACACTCATGGTCATGGTAACTCCATATCCTAACTTTCTGCTTGCTTCTTGCTGTAAGGTAGAAGTTGTAAAAGGCGCTGCTGGACTTTTTTCCGCAGGCTTAACTTCTAAATTTTTAATATTAAATGTAGCATTTTTACATTTTTCTAAAAATGCCATTGCCTCAGCCTCAGTTTCAAAACGTTTAGGCAATTCTGCATCCATTTGCTTGCCGCCTACATTAAACTTTGCAGTAATTTTAAATGCTGAGGTGGAATTGAACTGATTAATTTCTCTTTCGCGTTCTACAATTAACTTAACCGCTACCGATTGAACCCTACCTGCTGACAAACTAGGACGTACTTTTTTCCAAAGCACAGGGCTTAATTCAAAACCAACTAATCTATCTAACACCCTGCGCGCTTGCTGGGCATCTACTAAGTTTTTATCAATTAACCTTGGATTTTCAACTGCACGTAAAATAGCAGGTTTGGTAATTTCGTGAAATACAATACGTTTGGTTTTTTTTATATCTAAGCCTAATACCTCGCTTAAATGCCAACTGATGGCTTCCCCCTCACGATCCTCATCGGATGCTAACCAAACTGTTTCGGCAGCTTTCGATAATTTTTTCAATTCGGCCACAACAGCCTTTTTATCATCGCTTACTTCGTAATGTGGTAAAAAATTATTCTTTATGTCAATGGCATCATCACCCTTAGCTAAGTCTCTAATATGACCGTAACAGCTTTTTACGGTATAGTTTTCTCCTAAAAATTTTTCAATTGTTTTAGCTTTAGCTGGTGACTCTACAATTACTAAGTTTTTACTCATTTTCTATCAATGGTATTATATATATACAAATAAATCGGGCGCAAAATTCATTTTTTATTTTAAAATACAAGCATTTGCCCTAAATGCTTATACACATTTAACTAATTAGTTTTCCAAATCTGAAACCGACTAGTACCATTTTGAAACAAATTCCAAAATAGAAAATAATAAAATTACTGATAATCAGATATTTAAAATAAAGGCACATGGTTAGCTATTGTATTTGTAACTATATAACAAAATTTAAATTATTAAAACCATGAAAACCACAATTTTATCAATTACCGCAATTTTAGTTTTCGCATTTTACATGGTACTAATTACAGTAGCCATGTTTATTGAGATAGGAATGCTTTCATACATATTTTTTCCTGCTATTGCAAAAAAATTAAAATACCAGAGCAAATATGTTATTAACAACAACCAATTAAGCTTAAATTAGTTCAAAAATTAGGCGCAGACCTGTTGGTAACAACACGTTTGTGCCTCTTTTTTTTAGCCAATCCATTTCTGTCCACTTTTACTCGTCCATCTACTTGAGTAAAATCTGGGCATTTTTTTTTGCTTTTACAGCTTGGCGTAAAAGTTCCTAGCAGCATTATTGCCACCAAACCAATTACCAATTTATAATTAAGGCTCCACTTCATATTCAAAAAAATTATCTTCTTCTTTTGCGTGAATTACCAGATTTTTTATTTCCTCTTTCTTTCTCTTTCCTAAATCTATCTTGATTTTTTCTAATAGATTTAAACATGGCGGTACTTTCCATTTCCAAATCTATTTGGCGTTTTACCATATCAGCACCTGCAACAGTAACTCTTACAATATCGCCCAATTGATACTTTTTTCTGGTTGAACGACCAATAATCCATAAATTTCTTTCATCAAATTCATAGTAATCATCATGGATATTGGCTAGTTTAATTAAGCCTTCGCACTTATATTGGGTAATTTCTACATACATTCCCCAATCGGTTACTCCACTAATAATGCCATCAAAAGTTTGACCAACAAAATCTTTAATATATTCAACTTGTTTGTACTTTATACTTGCACGCTCGGCATCGGCAGCTTTTTGTTCCATGCTCGATGATTGCTTACACATCATTTCATATTCTTCTTGATTGGCACTTTTGCCACCATTTAAATAATCGAACAATAAACGATGCGCCATTAAATCAGGATACCTACGAATAGGTGAAGTAAAATGCGAATAGTATTCAAATGCCAAACCATAATGCCCTGATTTTTTGGTGCTGTAAATGGCTTTACTCATGGTTCTAATGGCTTGACTTTGCAATAAGTTTTGCTCAGGCTTACCTTCTACTTCTACCAATAAATTATTCAACGATTTAGAGACTTTGTTAGGATTATCGAGCAATACTTTGTAACCAAACCTAGCAGCAAAGGTGCTAAATAGCTTCAGCTTATCTTCATTTGGACTTTCGTGTACACGATAAACGTAAGTAAATTTATTGGTGCCTTTACCCATTTTCGATACATATTCAGCCACTTTTTTATTGGCTAAAAGCATAAATTCTTCTACTAATTTATGCGCATCTTTTCTCACCTTTACATAAATATCAATTGGCTTAAAATTTTCATCTAACTTAAACTTAACTTCTTCGGTTTCAAAACTGATGGCTCCTTTGCTAAACCTTTCATCGCGCATAATTTTGGCTAAATTGTTTAGCTTAATTATTTCATTGGCATAATCGCCTTCACCCGTTTCAATGCGTTCCTGAGCTTCTTCGTAAGTAAAACGTCTATCGCTGTAAATTACAGTTTTTCCAAACCATTCGTCTAATATTTCGGCTTTATCGTTTATTTTAAATACTGCCGAAAAAGTAAGTTTTTCTTCATGCGGACGCAATGAACATAAACCATTGGATAATTTTTCGGGCAACATCGGAATGGTTCTATCAACCAAATAAACCGATGTTCCACGTGTTAGTGCCTCGTTATCTAATGCCGATTTTGGTGTTACGTAATGCGAAACATCAGCAATATGAACACCAATTTCGTAAATACCATTTCCAAGTTCTTTATATGAAATAGCATCATCAAAATCTTTGGCATCAAGTGGATCGATAGTAAAGGTTAATGTTTTTCTAAAATCCTTTCGTTTTTTTATTTCGTCAGTACTTATTTTATCACTAAACTTGGCAGCTTCTTTTTCTACTACATCTGGAAATTTACTTGAAAAACCAAACTCAGCTACAATGGCATTCATTTCTGTATTATGGTCGCCCGGCCTTCCTAATATTTCAATCACTTTACCACTTGGGCTGTCATCGTGAGGCATCCAATGGGTAAGTTCTACAATTACTTTATCGCCATCTTTAGCTTTGCCTAAATCATTTTTTTGAATAAAAATATCGGCATACATACGCTTATCATCAGCCACTAAAAAACCGTAATTGCTACTTACCTGAATAGTGCCAACAAATTGCGTTCTAGCTCTATTTATAATTTCAACAATCTCACCGGTTGGTCTGTCGTTGTTTTTAGCAGAAAGCAATTGCACTTTAACCAAATCGCCATGCAAAGCCGTGTTTAAATTTTCTTTTTGAACAAAAATATCTTTGCTATCATCGCCACGTTCCATATCGGTTGGCTTTACATAAGCAGCACCGCGTTGTGTAACATCTACTATTCCTTCTACAAAATTAGCTATAAATAAAGCTCCAAATTTACCCGGCTGTATTTCCTCTAACACTCCTGTTTTTACTAACTGTTTTATGGCAAGAATGACTGCATTTTTTTCTTCTGAACTTACTAAATCAAGTTTAGCAGCTATTTGTTTATAATTTAAAAGTTTACGCTGGTTTTTAGCAAATACTTGCTCTACCATGCGTTTTATTTTTGTTAATTGAGCCATTTAATTTTTTTAATTGATGCAATATAATGCATTATTTAAGTAAATACTAAATTAGAGAATGGATGCTTAAAACCTTACTCATCTGTTACTAAAATCTTACTAAATTCAGCCGATGTTTTGGTAACTTTTATTTGCGTATGAATGCGTTTTTTTAGCTCTTCTACGTGCGAAATAATTCCAATTTGTCTATCATCAGTTTGGCGCAAAAGTTCTAAGGCATCTAATGCATTATTCAAACTTTCGGGGTCTAATGTTCCAAAACCTTCATCAATAAACAATGAACGTATTTTGGTATTTTTACTTGCCAAGTCTGATAAACCAATAGCCAAAGCTAAACTCACCAAAAATGTTTCGCCACCCGAAAGTGAATTAAGCGACCGTACTTCCTCAAAAAAGTGTTTATCTTTAATTTGTAGTTCCATTTCGGCCGATGTGTCGTCTTTAAAAAGTTCGTATCGGTTATACATTATTTCTAAATGTTTATTGGCATATTGAACCAATAACGAAAGGGTAAAATCTTGTGCAAATTTTTTAAATGAATCGCCCGTTTTAGAACCAATTAGTTTGTTTAACTGTTCCCATTTTTCAAATACTTTCTGCTTATTGGCAATTGCTAAAAGCTTCTTTTCGTTGTTACTTTTTTCAGCTTTATCTTTTTCTATTTTTTCATTTATTCCACCAATTTCTTGATTAATAAAAGTACTTTTTTGCGTTAAATGAACCTTTTCAAGTTGTAATGCTGTTAAGTCTTTTTCAGTTATATTCTCAGCATTTAAAATGGTAAGTTTTTGATAGGTGCTTTGCAATAAAGTTTGAACTGCTAACAATTTATTTGCTAATTCTTGCTGTTGCGCTGCAATAGTTTCGGCCTGAGGCAAATTCAGTGCTTCTTTTAAAACTTCAATAGATTCAAAAGCATTTTCATGTAATTTTTGGATTAGTTTCACTTCTAAATCAACACAGTTTTGATTCAAAACAACTTGCTCATTTTGCAATGTATCTATCACATTATTTTGATTGGAAATTTCCGTTTCTAAAACAGTTTTTTGTTGAATCAATTGATTGGTTTCTGAATCCAAATGTTGAAACCTATTTCTCAATCGTAACTCTTCATCAGCAGGATTTTTATTTTCAAAATCAAAAGTTAACTTTTCAATACTTTCACTTAATAGAACAAGGTTTTCATTTAAAATAGTTTGCTTTTTTATTGCTTCCTCTACCCTATTTTTTGTGTTTACTAAACTAGCATTTATGGAGGCTAATTCGGTATTTACGTTATTTAACTCTTCTTTTATTTTACCAATTTCAATAGTAGTATCTTCATACAAATTATTGTTATTATTGATAGCAGTAGCCAATTTAAGCACCGCTGTTAAAGCGCTGACTTCTAGTTTTTGTCCATACTTTTCAAAAATCAAACTTAGCTCACTGTAAGCGCTATTAATGGAATCTTGTTTTTCAGCAATTTGCTGATTGACGGTTGCTAGTTGTTGGTTTTTGTTGGTTAACTCTCCTTCTTTTTTTACAATTCCCAACTTAATTTCTTGGAACTTTTGATTGCTTATTTGCAATATTTCAATCGCAGCTTTTAAAGCTAAATCTAGTTGTTCATTTTTAGCCAAATCTTGCTCTATTAATAATAAAACAGCTTCCAAATTGGCTTTATTTTCTGTAAAATTATTACTAGTAAAATCAGCATTGAAAACTTCTTTGATTGCCTTTATTTCATTAGTAATTTTCATCAAACTTTCTTCACTAAACTTCCAAGAAGTTTGATGCTGAATTTTAAGTGCATTCAAAGCAATTTTCGCATCATTTTTTGACCTAATTTCAGCTGATATATTATCTAATTGTTGTTTTGTTTCATCAGTATTTAACTCCGTATTTTCGGTAACCAAAGGATGTTTCAAAGCACCACAAAGCGGACAAGGTTTACCATCTTCTAATCCAGCTCTATGCTCCTCTAAAACGGAAACTTTTAACTGCAAACGCCATTTATCTTCTAACAATTTTTGCGTTTTAAGTAAACCAATAATTGTGTTTGTTAATTGTTCTTCTTCTATACTAATTTTCTCAAAATCACTTTTAGAAATATTTACTTTTTGGGTAAATTCTGTATGTTGTTTTTCAAGGCTTTCAAGTGTTTGAAAATGTTGCAAATTTTGCTTTGCTTTATCTTTATCTAACAGTAATTCAGCGTTTGGCTTTAAAGCAGTTTGTTGTGTTTTATATTCTGCTATTTTAACATTTAAAGCAGCTAATTCATTTGCTAATTGCTTTAGTAAATCGTTGTCTTTTTCAATGTCTTTTTGCTGCAAATCTATGGCTTGCTTTATTCCATCAACTTGCTGTTCAGCCAAAAACTTTTCAGCATTTTGAACAATATTATAACTAGTTTTAACCGCACCTGAATCTGCTTTCCAATTAGCATAAACAGCCAAGCTCCGAACAATATTTTCTTTTTCTAACAGACTATTATTTAAATTTAAAGAAACATCATTTAGTTTGTTTTTATTAACTGTTAGTTGATTTAAAATTTGATTTTGTTCGTTTATTTCAGAGGTAATTTGGTTTAATTGCTGCGTTATATTTTGCTTCTCAATTACCTTTTCCTTTGCCAAATTAATATTAGGCAATTTGGTTTCTAGCTCAGTTTTTACTACTTTTGATTGATTGTTTTTTTCTGAAAATAAATCACTTACAGCTTGTAAATTATTCTTGTTTTCTATAAACTTATTTTGGGCTGCGGCCAAATCAGTTTTATTTTTTTCAAATAATTGCAAAGCATTTTCATAAGCCTGTAATTCTTTTTCAATCAACTGTGCTTTTTTAAATTTAGCTAATTTTTTGTACAATAAATCATTATTGGCAATTTGTGTTAACACCTCTGTTTCACTTTGCGTATAATTGCTTAAATCAACTATGGCCTTTTGCTTTTCTTCCAACCAAGTTATACTCTTTGAAACCAACTCCAAATCCTTTTGAATTGTGAGGAATTCTGCCTGATTTGTAGTCAAATTATGGTTTAAAATTCCAAGCTCTTCTTGGCTTAATAAATTATTATTTAAACCCGCTTTTTGTGCTTCAATTTCATCTTCTAAAGCTTTGGTTTTTTCAAATACTGTTTTCGAAATGGTTTCATAAATTTCGGTTCCAGTAATTTTACTCAACATTTCTGCACGTTCAGCAGGCTTGGCTTTTAAAAAAGCTGCAAAATTATTTTGAGCCAATAATACCGATTTGGTAAATTGCTCAAAAGTTAAACCTATAACTTTCTGAATTTCGGTTAGGGCAATCGATTTTTTATCGGCAATTAATTGAAAATCGTCTTTACCAATTTTTTTAAAAAACTTTAACTCCCAATCGTTTAACTTATTGTTTCTGTTATAAGCCACACTCCACCTTGCCAAGTACTGCAAATGGTTTACTTCAAACGTTGTTTCAGCTATGGCTTCTCTTTCTTTTCTGGTAATTATTTCTTCTGCTTTACCTTTTCCGTGTCGGTTAGTTTCGCCATAAAGTGCTAACGTAATGGCATCTAAAATAGTAGATTTACCCGCACCCGTTTGACCTGTAATAGCGTATAAACCTGCATCGGCCAGTATGCCTTCGTTAAAATTTACCTCTTGTTCTCCTTTTAACGAATGAATATTTTTAATAAATACTTTTAAAATTTTCATGGTTAATTCTGTTTGTTTTGAACAATAGATAATGTTTCTTCAAATAGCGGCATTAACTCATTTATATTTTCCTCGTTAAGTCCAGCTTTTTCGCACTTTATGGTAAATATTTGAGCAATATCGTCAAGCGGATTATTATGTGTTCCGGCATTGAAATTTTGGCGTACACTGCTATTTTCTGTTTTAGGTGCATCCAATATTTTTTCCAAAATTTCTATATTATTTTGAGCCGCTAATTCATCTATTTTTTTATTAAATTCAATAAAATTAACCCTTTCGGTAATAATCAACTCGGCCCAAGTAGTTAAGTTTGAAAACGTTTTATAGTTACCAATTTCTGCTAACAATTCATCGGCATTTCCCTTAAATCTTTTTAGGTTCCTTTGGGTTGGAATAGGTAAACTTTCATAAGCTAATTGACCATTTTCAATGGTTAAAATAGTAATTTCTTTTTCATCATTTCTTTCACTAAAACTTAACGAAATAGGCGAGCCAGCATATTTTAAAATTACATTTTCTGGATGTTTAATCACTTGTGGTTTATGTATATGCCCCATAGCCAAATAGTTATAACCATTGGCAAAATGATAAGAAGGAATTTGCCCTAAAGTACCAATGGCATGCATATTTTCTTTACTACTATCTGATACTGAACTGCCGCTAATATACAAATGAGCTGTTCCAATAATTGGCACATTTTTATACAAAGTAAGCGCCTCATTTAACAAACTATCATAATGATGTTTAACACTTTGAGTAAACTCTAATTTAGCATCTTTTATACTTTCAGCTTCTGCTATTTTTCTTAAATCACCATCGCGTAAATAAGGCACAGCAATTACTGTTGCCTCTATTTGTCCTTCCTTATTTTTAAGTGGAACTATTTGACCCAAAGCATTTATATCTCCTCCAACTACATGCACATTTAGCAGCTTTAACAGCGAACCTGTGGTGTTTAAGCGAGCAGCAGAATCATGATTACCTCCAATTACAATAACAGTAACATTTAACCTGTAAGCGTTTACTAAAAAATAGTGATACAAATCCATAGCCTCAATACTTGGATTAGCCACATCAAAAATATCGCCTGCAATAATTACAGCCTGAATATGTTCATTTTCGATGGTTTTTAAAAGCCAATCAATAAAAAGCAAATGCTCTTCAATCCTGCTTTTTTGCTTAAATGTTTGCCCCAAATGCCAATCGGCAGTATGTATAATTTTATATAACATGATGTTTAAATGGAAACCTTTTTGGTTGAAAGATTAAAGGTATAAAAGTAATTTTTTATGACCAATAATAATTATCCATTTTAAAACATACAGCATAAATAAAACAACTTTAGTAAAATAAACTGCATGTCAATAACTTAAGCAAAAAGATATACAAAAAGTATAACGGATATTGAGAATAAAATTTTGTGGGAGCAAATAAAAAAATGAGTACGAAATATACCCTTTCGGGTATAAAATTATTTAAATATATCATATTTATACCCGAAAAGGTATAAAAATGGCTGTATTGAAAAAACCGGTTGATATTTTTAAATTCAACTTATTTCACGACTATACAAAAGTTGGGAAGTTGGCTAGCATATCAATATGGCAATAGCTAATCATCATGGATTGGAAAACCAAATCGCCAAAGTTTTAAATAAAAAAACTGATTACTAATAATATTGCTAATGCAGAAAACAAATTAAAACTTCCTATTTAAATTAGGTTATTCTAAAAATGACTCAAAAGGCTACTTTTTCTTGTGTAGAATTTTGTAAAAAGTAAATAAATATAATATCATTGTTACAAAAAATTTATATCTATGAAATGGTTAGGACGAAGAGAAAGCGATAATGTTGAAGACAGAAGAAAAATGTCGGGTGGAAAATTAGCTTTAGGAGGAGGAATTATTGGAATTATATTTTTAGTTATTCAAACTTATATGAGTGGTGACCCAACTCAATTAATTAATGCAGTTACCCAAAATAATTCGCCAAACAATTCTGAACAACCAACAACTGCTGCCGATGATGAAATGGCAAAGTATGTAAGTGTGGTTTTGGCCGATAATGAAGATGTTTGGAACACTATATTTACTGATATGAATAGCCAATACGAAGAACCAAAATTAGTATTATTTAGAGGTTCGGTAGAAACAGCATGTGGTGGTGCCAATTCTGCTTCAGGTCCGTTTTATTGCCCTGCAGACAAAAAAGTATATATGGATTTAGGATTTTTTGAAGAACTAAAAAATCGTTTTGGTGCCAAAGGTGGCGATTTTGCTGTGGCCTATGTAATAGCTCATGAAGTTGGGCATCATGTTCAAAATTTAATGGGAACTTCGGGAAAAGTACATGAGCGTAAAAGTGAATTAAGTGAAAAAGAAGGCAACAAACTTTCTGTGGCATTAGAACTACAAGCCGATTTTTATGCAGGCGTTTGGGCTCATTATAATCAAAAAAACAAAAACGTAATGGAGGAAGGTGATATAGAAGAGGCGTTGAGTGCAGCCAATGCTGTTGGCGATGATCATATACAAAAACAAGCACAAGGCCATATTACGCCAGATGCATTTACCCATGGAACATCTGAACAACGAATGTATTGGTTCATGCTAGGTTACAAAAGTGGCGATTTATCGAAAGGAAATACATTTAAAGAATTGAAATACTAAAATAGTAAATATTCATTCAAGTCTTGTTTTATTAATACTCGTAAATTTTATTGGTAAATGTATTTTTTTTAATCAAAACTATTGAAGTAGTCTTAAGCAATGAATTTTAGTTTTAAAAATAAGGATTTGATTTTGGTTGCAAATCCAAATCAGCAAAGTAAGAAAATAATAAGAATTAAAGGTTAACCATAATACCAATATGGTCACTTAACTTTTTATCAAAATTCCAAGCTTCAACTGTTACTTGACTTTCTTGAATTAACTCTTGGCTGACGGATATATGGTCAACATTATTAGCAATAGATGTAGTTAAATTAACCAATTGATGTTTTTGAAGGACCAAGTCCAATGTTTCTCTTGCAATATTGCTAGGATAAACACGACCAGAAGTTGTAATATTATAATCACCAATTATACAAGCGTTCTTGACTTTGATAAGCATTTCAAAATCTTGTACTTGTGAGGTTAAATCATTTGTAAATCTTGGATTCAATCCTCCAAACACACCAATGATGGTTGCATAAAAAGTTATTATTCCTAATGGCGTGTCTATATCCAAACAAATGCTTGTGAATTTATCGTAAGTTGTATAGGTTTTTGAAATAGGATACTTAGAATAGATGGAAGCCCTGCGCTCGCTATTTTTATACTTAATCAGATTTTGTCTTTCAAAATCTTGTTCAATAAAATCGGTTGAAAAGTAATTATAGGATGAACCTAAATCTATTACAGAACTGGTTTCCGTTAATACCACAATGTCTGCGTTAAGCTCAATTAACTTTTCAGTTATCCTTTTTACCTTATTAACACTCGGCCTCCCAACATTCCAGTTTATTATTTTCATTGTTTAGAAATTAATATTTCCATTCACCATGGCTTACAGGTAAACTATTTAACTCTTTCTTATAAACCTTCCATTGTGGCATATGACTTTCCATCAGTGCTAAAAAACGGTTATTGTGATGCCTCTCTAATAAATGAATCAATTCATGCACTATAATATACTCTAAACAATAAACTGGTTTTTTCGCCAATTCTAAATTAATCCAAATTCGTTTTTGTTCAATATTGCATGTTCCCCATTTGGTTTTCATTTGTTTTACTCCCCAACTTGATACTTCTACACCAATGTTTTTCTCCCATTTTTCTATTAAAAGTGGTATATTATTTTTAAGTTGTTTACGATACCATTCATTTAATATTACTTGCTGTTGCTCCTTGCTAGTATTGGGTCTTACATACATGTCAATATACTTCTTCGTTTTTAGTAGCACTTTTGGCGGAGCTTCCTGAGTATTAACTCTTAACAAATATTTTCTGCCTTCATAATAATGACATTCTCTTTCTTCAAAAATTCGTGCGCTTTGACGATCTTGTTTCTCAAAATTTCTTTGATTTCTTTTTATCCAAGCAAGCTTAGAAATAACAAATAGCTTTATAGCATCATCATCAATATTTAATGGCGCAGCAACCCTAATTCGTCCAGTAGGAGGATACACGGACAAATGCATATTTTTAATGCCTTTTCTTACTATGTCTATTGATAAGTTACTTATTTCAATCTGATGCATAATTAGTAATCATTTTGCTTATAAACAATATCATAGATACGAATAGCTTCGCCTTCATCACTTATGCCGTATTTTGCTAACACCTCTTTAATAGCTAATTCTACTTTTTTTCGTTTTATAAAAGTTCCTCTCCAATCATCATCCTTAATATAATTAATGGTATCATCCATTACAATTGTCAAATCTTCATTTTCTTCTAAATTATCATAAAGAGCTTGTTTGGTTTTAGTATCAATTTTTGACGGATAATTCTTTTTAGAGTGAGGATTTAATTTATATGCCAAAGCCTCGTATTCTTTTAGTAATTCCTCGTACGCTATTGCACTTTCTTTTCTTAATTTAATTAATACCTCTAATAAAACACTCATTCGTTCATAATAAGCAGGATTAATGGGCATTTCCTGAATAATAGTTTTACGCATATTATTCTCTATTGTTTCACTCATTGCTTGCTTACTACCTTTTATACCTTCTGGTAATTTCTCTAAAGCGTTATTTATTCCATTCTCAACAATTAATTGCAACAACGTGGCTTCTCCTAAATTAGAGAGAACACGACTAGGGTCAGCAGTTAAATACATATCTAGCATATTTCTCATGTCTGGTTCATACTTTTTCAAATCGATATAATCAGATGAGTAATGTTTGATACTATTTCTTAACTCAGAATAATAATTTACTTTTTCTTTTATTTTTTCTGCTTGTAGGTGTGTGTAACCGGCTTCTATTATTTCTGGAGCAATATTGTTATAAGCTCTAATTAAGGAAACAACTAATTTGTATAGTGTTAAACGTTTTTCTTGATTATCTTTTAAATCGTCCTTGTTTTCAGGATCTCCGCAGAAATAGTGGTAAAATTGCTCTATTTGTTTAGGTGCAGGAACATCTAAACACAATTGATACAAGGCTTCAATGGCATCTTCCAAACGCTCCTTTGCTTTTACCAATCTATCTGTTAACAAACCTTTTACATCTTCAATATCAAATGAGTCAAATGCATCAGAGGTATAATCTATAATTGATTTATTTAGGTTATTTAATAAGTTTTTATAATCAACGATGTACCCAAACTCTTTGTAATACG
This sequence comes from Bacteroidota bacterium, assembly GCA_027484685.1. Taxonomy (GTDB): domain Bacteria; phylum Bacteroidota; class Bacteroidia; order UKL13-3; family UKL13-3; genus JAAFJM01. The sequence continues at coordinate 66,333 of JAIXSO010000062.1, read as the reverse complement.
GATCGTTTTCTTCTTCTTTCCCTAGTCGGTTGGTTCTGCATATAGCTTGAAACAAACCGTGGTCTTGCATTTGTTTATCTATATATAAAAAAGTGCAATGAATTGCGTCAAAACCTGTCAATAATTTATCAACTACAATAAGTAGTTGCATATTTGCTGGTTCCTCTTTGAACTTCTTTTTGGCAAATTTCTCAAAGCTTTCAGCATCCTTAAAACCATAATCTTTCAGCATTTTTTGATAAATTTCAAATTGCTCTTTTTTTTCGGTTTCTCCGCTACCTGTTTCTTCTATTTTTATAGTGCTTTCGTTGGGTTCGAAACTGGTAATTATACCACATTTCTTCAATCCGAAATTTTGAAAAATTTCATAATACCTGCAAGCTTCATAAATACTTCTTGCCACCAAAATTGCATTTCCTCTACCGTCTTTTAATCGGGGTTTGGTTATGAAATCTTTTTTGATGTCGAATACAATTTTTTCTAAACGGCTTTTAGTACTCAACACTTTTTGCATTGTTCCCCATTTTTGTTTGAGTTCTGCTTTTGGCAAGTCGTTCATTCCATGAGTTACAATTTCAAACCAATCGTCAATGCCTTTTTGGTCTAAAACATGTTGGTCAACATCACGCGCTTCGTATAATAAATCCAAAACCACTCCATCTTTTACTGCTTCATCAAATTTGTAGGTGTGAATGTATCTACCAAAAACTTCCAAACTTTTCTTTTTGTCTTTTTTGAGTAATGGTGTTCCTGTGAAACCAATAAAAATGGAACTTTCTGGCAAAATACTTTTCATTGCTTTGTGCAAATCGCCACTTTGGGTGCGGTGACACTCATCAATAAAAACTACAAATTCCCCCTTGGGTTGAAAATCATTTGATTGCTTTAATGCGGTTACAAATTCATCTGCTGCATTTTCTTCTTTGCCTCCAAACTTGTGTACCAAACTGCAAACCAATCTTGGTGAGGTATTATTCAAAACAGAAACTAAATCGGCTCCGCTTTTAGTTCTTTTGATGGTTTCGCCAACACCTAAAAACACACCTTCAATTTGTTCGTCTAGTTCTGTTCTATCGGTGACAATTAATAGGCGAGCTTTTGGATTATTTTCTAAAATCCATTTGGATAACCATACCATGGTTAAACTTTTACCGCTACCTTGTGTATGCCAAATAATACCACCTTCCTTTTTAGCTAGGAATTTCTGCGATTCCTTTATACCGAAGTACTGATTAGGTCTGCAAAGTTTTTTAGTGCCATAATCAAATATCACAAAGTTGTGTATAATTTCCAACAAACGTTCTTTACTACAAAATTGAATAATTTGTTTATCTAAAAGTATTTCATCAGGATTATACACATCATTATCTTCCTTCCATTTTAGAAAAAATTTCTCCTCTGTTTTAGTTGTCCCATAATACAAGCCATTACTGTCATTACCGGCCATTACTAATTGAATGGTGGTGAAGAAAGGTTTATTAAAAATATGTAATTGGTTACTGATATTTTGGCGAATACCTTCACTTGCAGACACGCTTGCTTTTTTCAATTCCAATACACCAATAGCAATACCATTTATATAAAGTACTATATCTGGTCTGCGTTCTTTTGCATTTTTAATAGTTACTTCTTCAGCTATTGCAAAATGATTATTTAGTGGGTTTTCCCAATCGATAAAATCGACATGTTCAGGTCTTTTGGTGGCATCTACTTTTTTTGAAGTGCCATAACGAAGCATAGAGTAAACTTCCTTATTGGCTGTAAAAAGGTCATCATTTGTATTTATATTGGCTTCTTTCTTCAAGGCCAAAATTGCTTTACTAATTAATTCATCGCTGTATTTCCTTTGTAGGAATTTTCTTAACTCAATTTCTTCAATATTGCTATTACCATCTCTTTCTTCCCAATTACCTATATAAGTATAATTCAATTGCTCTTGAAACAATTGTACAATGCGGTTTTGGGTGGCACGTTCTTTTTGTCCTACTTTACTCATTTTTTTAGTTTTATTAAGTATTGTTAATACCCTTAGTTATTAATAAACTTATAAAAATATTCTTATTTATAATGAAATTATTAATCTTAAACTATCTAAATTCTTTTTGCTTATGTGATATTTACAGTCTAATTTAACGTTGCAAGTAATTCACAAATTATTTTTAGTTCGTTTTCAAGAAGTTCATATTCAACTATTTTCCAGTAATGGTTATAAACAGCATCAAATGTAAAATTTAGAATTTTATGTTTTAAATTTTCATCATATTGTCTGTTCTCACTTTCGACATGAATCTGAAAAAAACACAATTCAAACGTATCTGACATTTTGGAATATCTTATCTCAAGCTTATATTCCTTTTTTAAATAAATAAACCCTTTTAAATATAAACCTGGATGACCTTCCGTGTTTTTATCTTCGAAAAACCGAAATTCTGTAAATGGTGAAAATTTATAGTGACTAATTACATCCTTATTTATGGATTCTGAGTGCTTATGTTGTAAATAAAAACAATAGCTCCTCAATTCAGAATGATAGGCAGTTATTGGAAACCCTTTCAACAATCGAATATCATTATCAGAAATCCATCTAATAGCACTTTCTTTACAATAATTAATTGCTTGAGGATACTTTAAAAACAAATATTTCCAATTGGATGATCCTAAATTGTTGTTTTTTATGTATTCGTTAATATAGTCTATTAAAAGTTCATTACTTATTTCTTGACCATTTAATTTATCAATAGCATTTTTTAAAGCTATAACCTTATCTCCTTTGAAAAATTGACGCCAATTTTCATTTTTAGTTCTTAAATTCCCCGATGATGCGCTACAGAATATATAATCTGACTTATAATGAGGTAGGTAAAAGTCTTCACAAAGTAAAAACCGTTCCAAGGTTTTTTCATTGGACTTTCTTATTTCTTTTTTATATAGTTTTGAAATGTTGTTGCTATATTTTATAAAGTTTTGAACGTTATAATTACCAAATTCATCTTTTGAGAAATCTAATAGAAACTTTATCTGTCCATAAAAATAAGTATGATTTTCTGCCTCAAAAATTGGTTTTATCCATTCTTCATTAGTTAGAAGTTGCAACTTTACTTTCTCTTCTTCAAATTGAGTATTTTCAAAAAAAACATTCTCTACTTTGTTATTTATTATGGAATCAGAAATGTTAAATTTAAATAATGATAATTTATTGATTTGTTTTAAAGCATTATTGAAGTTTTCAGGACTTTGAATTTGAGTATTATAAATAATATTTCTTGTAAATCTTAACCATTCTTTCATAGCATTAACAGTAAAATTTTCATTTTCTCTATCATTGATAAAAATAATAAATGAATAATAAAAATTTGAATTCCATAATGTCGGAGTAAAAAGATTAGCTTTTAAGAAAAAATCATTAATGGGATTTTCAATAAATGGCTTACAAATTATCTGTTTTAAATCCAGATTCTGAAGAACTTCATTTTGCTCCAAATAAATTAATGAATCAAATGATTTTTCTATAAATTTCAATGTTTCTATATTGAACATAAAGAATTCTTTTTCTTCGTTTTCGCTATTACACCATTTTATCAGATAATTTTCTAAAGAGATATATGATACTTTTAGATTATCGTATACTTCTGTATTTCTTATCAAACTATAAATGCCCTTTAATTTTTCAAAAGGAATTTCTGTATTGTTTGCTAGACAATGCATTAAGGCGAGATTCTTGATATAATGATAATAAAAATTATCCAAATTATTGAAATCTGTATCAATGTTTCTCCAAAAGTAATTTAACCAAACAGTATCCAGTTTTAACCAAAAAGAATCCATCCAATCTTTATCAGAATTATCACTGTACTTTTCTTGAAGCCAAGATTTGAAATGTTCATAGTCAGATAATTGTTTGCCTCTTGAATTCATTTTTACATACAATTCATCTGTTTGATTTAGTGAATCTAAATCCATAAAATCGAACGAAAAAGGCAGATTTTCAATATCAATTTTTGAGAAATCAAAATTTGAATCGAAAGCTATTTCAATAGATAACAACATTTCAAGCATACCACTTACAGTGGCATCTTTATTCCATTTTTTTAAAAAAAAGCTAGAATTACTAATTAACTCCTTAATATTAGTCTCTTTGTTTTTTAAATGTTTTTGTTTTAAAATAGAAATATTTTTTTCATTAACTAATTCTCTACAAAATGCTAAAGAAGACTTTCTATTTGAATACTTAAAATGATTTAACCATTCAATGTCTTGAGATTTAGCTCCTTTATAGTATAAGTACCAATTGAGCATATATAAAGTTGTAAGTCTCTGTTGTCCATCTAATGGAATAAATTTCAAAAGATTTACATTATTAACTTCATTCTCGGTTTCTTCAATATTTGCAGTTATACGTAAGTCAAAATTATTTGCATAAAATTTTACAGCATCAAGTATTGATGATACAGCCTCTTTATTTAAAATTTTTCGTCTAATATTTTCTTTACCTTCAATTTTTCCATACACAAAACCTAGATGAATCTTATCATCAGTTAAAATTGCTGTTACAAGATCATTTACAAATCTTTTTCGGATAGATATTACTTTTTCGGTATTTCTACCTTGAGCATATTCTCGCTGTATTATTGGAACCTCAATAATATATTTACTTATAATTTCATAAAAAGATTTAGTTAGTTCCATTTTTTTCGTGTTTTAAAAAATCATTTATCGTATTAATTACTATTTTTTGGTAATTATTTCTATCCAGTAAACTCCAATAATTAATTTGATATGATTTAGAAGGAGTTGATTTTTTCGAAAAAACATATTGTGTTCCAATTGGAATAAAAGCATCGTTGTTGATTTCTATTTCTTCATCTAAATTTAAAACAATATCCCGCTTTCTACGAAAAGGCTTTTTACCTACTTTAATATTTGTTGATTGATCTAAAAGGCACAAATTATTAAAATCATCAATGCTAAAAAATTCATTCATTTTTTCATTTATTTCCCTAATTTTCTTTTTGCTTTCCCCTTTCTTTTTCTCTTCAATTGAAGTATACAAATCATCTGATAATTTACTGAGTATTCCTCTATTTTCATTACTAATTTCGTCATCAGCTAATGCATTGATTAAATGTTTAATATCATCATAGAAACTGCCAAATTCTTCGAGCTTATCTAACCCATCATCATTCTTTGCTAAAATGTGTTCAATATTCCAATTATTGGTGTTGTAAAAACGATAAAAAGGAAAAAAGGAATCTGGCTCATCAATTTCCGTAAGTGCAATATTATATAGAAACAACATTTTAAAAACTCCTCCTTCGTTGTATTTTATTGTATGAGGATCGTATTCTTTTTTCCAATTATTGTTTTCCATAAAATAGTTTTTTAAAATATCTTTTAACATATTTCGAAATTCAATTTTGCTATCTGCTTTTTTTGCTATTTCAAGTATTTTAGAAATATTAGAATTCGTCAAGTGAATAATTGCTCCTGTTAAATGATATGTAGTTCTGTCAAAAAACCATTCCTCTAAACTATTGTATTGAGTTGTGATGTTATCCCAATTTGGTCTATCTAATTCAGTTTTGTTTTTAAAAGATTTTTCAAATTTTCTATAATTATAAAATCGATCTTCTGCTTTACCATATCCATTGTATAGTTGAAACAACAAGTTAATTTTATTGGCAACATTTATATCGTTTTTATTGTTAGAAATAAATTGCCAAAACTTTTTATCACTCATTTGATGTTCTATCAAATTCCAATCATCGGCAAACTTATTTTCTTCATATTGTCGTTGCATTATATTTGGAGTTTGAATTATATCAAGTACAAATAGTGCTTTTATTAATTCAGCTTGCTCAAGTTCAATTTTCCCATCGTTAAAGTCAATAAATTTTTTTATTATTTTTTTATCTGATGAATCTTCATTTTCAACATACCATATCAGCCTTGTATGCGTCAATAATTTGCGTAAAAATTCATCTTTAGATATTTTATCAAAATGATTGAACCAATTTGTAATAACACAATAACTTCTGTAAAAATAGAAATTATCAACACTGTTAATTATGGAATCATTATTAGTAATGAGCTCTTTCCAATGCACCGAAATTTCAGTATCAACTTGAGTAAAATCTTCTATTTCCTCAGATAATTGAAAATTAGGAATAGATAAATTAACTATGCTTTCTAAAAAAGAATTAATCCCGTTTTCTTCTGTATTTCTTGTAGAATATAAAAGTTGAAACCTATTTGAATTAAAAAACATGAGTATCAGAAAAATAGTTGTCATTCTTTGTTGACCATCAATAAGTTCAAAAGTAATTTCATCAAGCTTTTTAACAACCAATGGTTGTAAACAATAAAAAGACTGATATTCAAGTTTAAATTCTTGTATATCATTTAGCAAACTAAATACTTGTGAAGTGTCCCACCTATAACCACGTTGATACGAGTCAATTTTAAAATTGTAACCTAAAAGTTCTTCAATTTTTTTAAAATTATCATTCATCATTACTTTATTTACTAAATTGGATTGATTGTCAATATTTTGATAATAACAATTCTATCTGTTTTTTTCTGATTTATAGGCTGTAATTATTTTCATAAGAAATTTATTATTAAACCAACCTATCTTTTCTTGTTAATAAATTTTCCATCAATAGTATTTATTTTAAAAATGCCATTCATCTCTCCAACTTTCAAAAATAAAATTCCTAAGCGGAGTTGGGTCGTTAGGATTTGCTAATCTATATGCTCTAATTTGAAATCTTGCACTTGCTGATGGCGTCATTAGTTTTCTTAATCGTAAATTTCTTTGAGGATTTGCTAAAGCATATTCTTCTAACAAAGCCCATCTATTATCAAATAAATCAACTCCATTTTGCCTTGTTAAATATATATTTGTTATTGTTGGATTATTATTTACTAACTGTTCTAAATTTGTAAATTGAAAATCCGCAAAATAATCTGCGATGGAGGTGTCTAAATAAGTTCGAAGAATTTCTTGGTGTTCTTCGTTTGCTTCATTTGCATCATTTATTTTTGATATAATATCCGTTAAGGCAATCCTATTATTGCTACAAAATTCTTTCCATTGTAAATGAGTTTGTTGCCTTAAATTTAAGTTTGGAAAATATAATCTTGGCAATACATCCCAAAGATAATTTCTTGCTGTTCTCCCATAAAACCACTCGGCATTATTGCCTGCTGGCCATGATGGGTTAAAGGTTCCAACTATCAAGGTTGTTGGTTTAAAATCTATTTTTTCAAGATTTAGATATTCTGAAAATTTGTGTTCACATCCCATATTTATATCCACATTGAATTTATTTTAGCTGCTAAACTGCTTTTTTTCAAACCTGCCTTTTTCAGTTCTGTAGTGCCTAGTTTTTTCTCAATTTCTTTTAAGCTTTTTTCTTTTAATTTCGGAGCTGCTACATAAACATAAATTCTGTTTGAGTTTTTAATTGGCTTAATATTCAAAATCGTAGCTGGCGCTGCAACACGAGTTCTGTTGTCATCCTTTGTAATTCTAATTACCAAATCTCCAATTTTGGGTTTATGAGTAACTACATGGCGATATGCTTCCAACTCTTGTCCTTCTTCAAGTTTTTCCAAAGCTATTTTCTTTCCTTTATCATAATCTTCTTGTTCATTTTTAAACTCTTTTTTCAAGGTTCTTAGTTTTACTACGTACACTACTTGCTCATGTCCATTTTGTATGTTTTGTTTTTTGCTTGACTTTGGTGAGAAAAACTTGGGTTCTTTATAGATTTTATTCAACTCAATTAGTTCGTTTTGAGTTAGCTGCTTTATCAAAAGTGATTTGATAAAAGCAACCGATTCATTAACCACTTTTTTCTCATTCGTTTTTAAAATTGCTTCTTCTAAATAGTTTGCAGAATGAGCTGAAACATTAGTAGAACCAATATACAGAACATTATCAAAAACAAATACTTTAGCATGCAATCCTGTGAATGAAAATATTTTCACTCCTAACTTTTCTAGTTTTAGTAATTCTTCTGGGCAGGTTTGACCTGACTTGACAGCATTTTCGCTTGCATCTACTACCAGTATGCTACCTTTAGCTAAAGGCAGCATTTTAGATGCATTTTTCGAGAAATAGGCAACAGCAACATAAGACTTGGAGCTACTAATTGCTGCCTCTGTTAGTTTTCGCCAAATTACGGTTTTACCTGTTATTAGTTCAGATTGGTTTGTCTCTTTCTTTTCCATATCATACCAACCTTATCTCCCCATTTAATAACTTCTGCATTATACCTAATTTCACCTTTTTGCATTTCTCTAATTTGGTTTCTAAGGCAGTAATCTTGGTATGTAAATCGGAAATAATGGAGTCATTATATATTTTGTTTATTTTACTCATAGTTCTTCTTTTTTGAAAAATTTATCTTTTTCCCAATTTTCAATATTGGTTTCTATATAATTATAAATTCGTTGGTATTCCTCTTCATTACGAATAATATGGTCGTGAAAACGGGTTTGCCAAACGGGGCCTGTGGGGATGCAAGGCCGTGCGTCCTTACGATATTCGTTTATCCGTTTGGTGGCTGCCGATTTAAAGCCTCCAACAAACGATGATATTGATTTTGGCGAACGATAGGCAACACCTGTATTGGGTGGTGGGGATGGCGTTTGTGGGGTTTGTGGGGTTGCCCGTAGAGACGCACGGCCGTGCGTCTCTACAATACCGTGCGTATTAACAATACCGTGCGACCCAACAATACCATTATCAATCCGCAATATGGCGTGGATATGGTTTGGCATTATTACAAATGTGTCGCAAAATAATTCGGCACGCATATCAAATGAAATATTCCATTCCTCATTTACTATTTCGCCAATGGGCGAAAGGTACATTTCATTGTTAAAAATTTCGCCAAATATCATTTCCCTACCTGCTGTGCAAATGGTAATAAAATACGCCCCATCGTTGGCATAATTCCACCAAGGTGCCCTTGCTGTTTCGCTGCGGTATTTGTTTTGAAATTTTGCCATACTATACCAACCTAATTTTACCAGTTAATAAATTTTGCATCATACCTAATTTTACTTTTTTGTATTTCTCTAATTTGGTTTCTAAGGCACTTATCTCGGACTCCATATCTGAAAGAATGGTGGCTATGTGGGTTTGTTCATCTTTTGGTGGAAATGGAATTATTACTTTTGCGATATTTTTATGGCCAACATGTGGTTGACCTGAAGAATTAAATAATTCCTGAATTGAACTTTGTACAAATTTACTCTTCAAGAGTTCGAATAAATAATTTCTATCAACAACATTTTGATTAAAGCTTATTTTAAAAGCATTATTACTCAAAACTCCATATGCACCGGAATATACTTTACCAGCAGTATTGCCAGTATTTATCATCATTATATCTGTTCGTTCCATAATTTTAGAAGGATAGATATTCGCAACATACCATTGAAAGTCATCTGTAAAGAAATCTCTTATATATAAGTAACGAATAAGTCCTTCATTTGATTGTTTATTTAGATCCGACATAGGAATTTGGATACCTTGTGTAAATTCACAAATTTCCCCCAACTTCTTCACTTCCCATCCCTCTTTTGGTTGTAACAATTTTTGCATGGCCCCTTGCTTGATATTGCGTTTTTTTGCTATCAGTTTTTCTAAACCACTTATCAAGGCATCGGCATCGATTAAAGCGTTTGCTATGGCGGTTTGTTCGGCTATTGTCGGTGGAAGAGGAATTTGAAACGATTTATATTCATTACTATTCAAACCTGGCTGCCCACTTCTCATAGAATTTGCAGAAACCCAAGCCCAATAAGTTTTAGTTTGAGTTAAGTAAATTAAATAACGATAATCTACAACTTCTGGATTAGCTTTAATTCTTATCAAGAAACCTGCAAAAACTAATCTACCGTCATTTTCATTATACAGGTATGTTTTTCCAACACTCGCACCAGTTCTTGCAAAAACAATATCTCCTTTTTCTAAATAATAAGAATTTGAAAGTGAATTATTTACAGATGCTTTATTGGAACTTATAAATTTCCCATCTTCTGAAATGTCTGTTATTCTTAGATATGTTGGTAGAGTATCATCATATTCAACTGCTGCTGCATTGATACCATAATCAGGATTTTTTAGTAAGCATTGACCTAACTTAAATACCTTCCAATCACCAGGAATTAAGCCAACTTCTGTTTGTTTGTAACCTGTTTTTGTATTACTCATTGTCGTCATTGGCTAGTTCTTTTTCTATTTCTTCAATACTAGGTAGGCTGTTTTTTAGGTTTTCGGGTAAAGAAGCTAACATATCTTTTCCAAAACCATTTTCAATGGTTTTTTGAGCATACCAAAATCTTGTTTCCAAATCATTCAATTTGTCTAACAAGGTAATATTGCTGCGCCAAGGTATTTGTGCAACGGTGCGTTGCACAATTTCAATATTGGGCCAAACCTCGGCAAATTTACGCATGTATTTAAGGTTTCTTGGCGAAAATCCTGTCATATCAGGAAAGGCTTGTTTTAAGTCGTACAACATTCTATCAATTACCTTTGTTCCCCAACCTTCTTGTTTTTGTTGTGTTAAAATGTTTTTCCCAATTTCATAATACATCATTATCATAGATGCATTTGCAGATAAAACAGTTTTGATACGCTCTTGAGAGATTCGCTCTTTCAATTTACTAATAAAAGAATGATATCCTTCAGGCATGTTTAACAATGCCTCAGGCACAGGAAAAACTACTTCGTTTTTGGGTTTTCCTTTTTGTTTTCTGGTATTATCTAACTCCATACAAATCCCATTTTTTGAAGATGAGCAGTAACTTTAGCTTCTAGTTCGGCTACATCAGTAGTTTGTTTTGGTAAGGGTGTTTCGTAGCGTTCACCAAGTTCTTTTATGCGTTGGGTAAGGCGCTGGCTAATGCGTTCCATTTCGGTTTTTACATTTCGCTCCATGCTTGTCATCCATTTATCGTCCACCACCAATTGTTTTATCTCCCCTTCAGTAAGTGTTTTATATCTATTTAGTGCTAATAAATCTAATTTATCCTCAGCTGCTTTAATTTTTTTAGTGAGCTCGGCTTGGTCGTCAATGAGTTTTAAAAATTTTTCGTAAACTTCTGCAACTTTCTTCCAGTCTCTGCGCTCCTTTGTATCTCTACCTATATCTTTATTTATTAGAGTAATTAATTTCTTCAACTCAACAGTTACAGATTGTTTATTTACCTTATCAAAATCGGCAAAATAACCATCTTCGCTACTGTGTTCTTCTTCTAATTCGGCAAGCTCGGTAACAATAGTTTCTTTCTTAGCTTCTAAAGCTTCAATGGCTTTTTTCTCTGCTAAAAAGTATCGGTCAATTACTAAAGTTTTAGGAACCAAATCGCAAGCCCAACCTTTATCCACTTGTTTATCTTCCTTGCCTTTAACTTTAGTTGTTACAATAATGCGGTAAGGTTCGGCTTTCCAACCATCCACAGCTATTAAATAACAATCATCTTGCATTACCTCGTTCCAATAATTCATTACATGCTGGTACACATCGTATTTATCAAGCAAAGGCTTTTGAGAATAGGTAGTTAGCGCATCTTCTGAAAGGTGGTTAATTACCGCTTTTGGCTTAATACCCTTTGTTAAATCTTTTAAAACAGCCGTGTTTTTAATTTTCCATTCAGTAAACAAAGCATCCATTTCAGCACTAAATTTTATAAACTCGGGGTGCGAAAAAATAGTACTTTTTATATAAGCAGTTTCAATGTTTAATTGAGAATAGTTTGGCCTTCCATCCTTAAAAAGTTGCTTTCTAAGCGTAGGATAAACCTGCCAATATTCTTCCAATGCTTCAATGTCAGCATTTGGAATATCGCCTAATAAATGAGCTTCAATATCTTGTACATCCTTTGTTTCTTGACTATCAATATAACGTGGAATATTTAAATTAAAATCGTTTTTAGGGTCGCTTATTTCGGTAAATGTTACAAAACGGCTATATCCTTTTATGGGAATTTGTTTGTTAAACACATCGGTTATTTTGTGAATGTCTTGTTCTCGTAACCTGTTTTTATTTCCATCTTTAATAAATCCTTTGCTAGCATCTACCATAAAAATACCGCGTTCATCATCATTGTTTACAACAGTACTAGCAGCAGCATGCTCCATATCAATAACTATAATACAAGCAGGTATTCCGGTACCATAAAACAAGTTTGCAGGCAAACCAATAATGCCTTTTATATAGTTATTATTGATTAATTGTTTGCGTATTTCGGCTTCTACATTTCCTCTAAACAATACACCATGTGGCAGAATACATGTACCTTTACCAGTACTTTTTAGCGATTTAATAATATGCAATAAAAAAGCATAATCACCATTTTTAGCAGGTGGAATGGTATCGATATTAAATCTGTTAAAAATATCGTTTGCAGGGTCAAAACCATCAGTCCAATTTTTTGACGAAAAAGGAGGATTAGCCACCACAAAATCAAAGGTTTTTAAATTACCTAATTCGTTTTTATGTAATGGATTAGAAAGGGTGCTTTGGCCTTTTTCAATTACAGCTTCAGGGTTGTTATGCAAAATCATATTCATACGAGCCAAAGCAGCAGTAACTACTGTTTTTTCTTGCCCATATAAATTTACTTTGGTTTCTGCTTCTTCGGCCACTTTCAGCAAAAGCGAACCCGAACCACAGGTAGGGTCATAAATGGTTTGTTTTTCTTTACTAACCTTTTTTACACCAATAACTTTAGCCAATACTCTGCTTACCTCAGCAGGTGTATAAAACTCGCCTTTACTTTTGCCACTCTCCGAAGCAAAATGACGCATCAAATATTCGTAAGCATCACCTAAAATATCATCGCCTTCTGCACGGTTTTTACTAAAGTCTAAAGCAGGGTTCTCAAAAATGGTAATTAAGTCAGTTAACTTATCGACCATTTCTTTGCCCTTGCCTAGTTTTTCTTCATCCTGAAAACTAATAACATCAATTACGTTTACCAAATCATTTTCTTTGGCTAATTTGGTAATTGCCATGTCTATTTTTTCTCCAATATCCTTTTGCCCTTTTAAGGCTTGCATATCTTTAAAACTTCCACCAACAGGAATACTTATAAGCGCATTGGCATCGTTAGCATACTTATCGCTAACGTATTTTACGAATAATAAAACCAATACATAATCTTTGTATTGGCTTGGCTCCATTGAACCTCTTAACTTATCACAACTAGCCCAAAGAGAGCTATATAACTCAGATTTTTTTATTGCCATTAATAAATTTATAGAAACTTACCTGAAAATTTTGGTAAGTGTTTCAAATGTATTAGAAAATTTTAATTAAAGTCAGTCTTAACTTATTTTTTTTAACTACTAATAATTAGCAAATTGTTTTTTCCATGACACTAATACAATCTAAACATGGTTTTTATTAGCCAAACTAATCCAATTCAAACGTAGCATAAAAACCATAAGGAATGAGTCCTTCCTTGCCAAATTTGTTGTATGGATACCATTTCCCATCCGTTAAAAGCACTTCCATAGCATCGGAATTTGGGAAGATTTTATAATCAAATACAGTGGTGTTTAATGCCATATAACCAGGAAAGTAATAAGTCATTTTTTGCGTTATTCCATATTCCATTTTTAACAACATCATGTATTTGCTCAGGCTGTATTTTTTGTAATCGGGGTCGTAAAAATTAACTATGTCCATCATGGTTAATTTACCCAAATCAAAATAACTAGCTGCAATCAGCTTTTCACCATCTCTAATGGTTATCATTTGGGTGTCAAATACGGCAGTTGGCTCCACATCAGGATTACCATTTAGTATTTGATTAACCGATTCAGGCGCATTGAATGTGATATGTGTTTTGTACTTTTCGTATAATTCTTCTATTTCAGTTGTAATAATTGCCTCAGTTAAGTTTACCAAAAAGCGTTTGTTTTTGCGGTAAATAGATAGATTTTTAATATCACTCACTTTAGCTAAATTGGTTCTTAACCAAAATACATCCACAATATTGTCAGAAGCTGCATCGTAACAACAATTATCAGTAAAAATACTGCTTTGCCAGCGGTAATATCCAGCTGCCAAATAACTATCTAAAATGATGCCTTTTATTATTTGCATTTAGTAAAATTAATGGAGGTTCTTTATATGGCTGCAAACTATTAACAAAAACCAAAAACAGCAACAGGTTTAATATAATTTAACTAATAGCGAATAACTGTTTAAGTAAATGTCCAGTTTTTTTTAGTACGAGTCATAGATAATTGTTGCGTAATTTTGCGCAGTGCGCAAACCTAAATTTTGCGCACGTAAATTTATTTAGAAAACTTCTTACTTAGGTTCAATTGTCCAAGTTGTTCCATCCCTTTTTTTGAATTGAATGATGCCATATTTCTTATCAATTAGGAACTCACTCACTACTGTGGAACTAATACTTTCGTTAAAAGTACTCAAGTACCTTGTTACATTAGAATACACATTATTTCCCTGCTTCACCTCTCCAACATCTTGTATGCACGTATCACATATTTCAGTAATTGTTGGTTGGTCAGCAGTAAAATATACCATTTTTAACTTGTTTGATTTAAAAGGTATAAGCTGTTGCACCATAAAAACGTGTGTATTCCAAACTGTATTTGAGTTGTAAGTTACGTAGTTAAGTACTAAGTTAACTGTATCAGTATAAGCTTTACCATAAGTGTATCTATTCGCATCAACATCATCATATTGAAAATCAACATTGATAGAAAAATAGTGTTTGTATAGATTTGATCTGTAGGAATAAAAGCACCCCCAATAATTGTATTTATCGCACTTTGAACTAAAAAAGCCATCTTCATAAACATTGAAGGGTGAAGCCTTATTTGCTTCAATTGTTTCTGTTAACCCACTATTTGACTTTAAGATGAAGAATCGTTGGTTAGAGGTAGTATCAACTATATCTGTATACCAATTATAAAAACTATCTGGTAGATAATAGTTAAACGTTTCTGGTATGCATGGCTCTTTTTTTGATACAATGGTATCTTTTCTGCATGAAGAAAAATAGACCAAAGCCACATAAAAAATCAATTTAGTAGCAATATGAAGTTTTATTCTATTAACCATTTTTCTCCATTATTGTAATAAAAACCTATTAAGCCAATATCCTTGTTTAAATAAAGACCAATAGGCTGAATGTAATTTTTATTAATACTATTAGTATCTATTTGATAACTATACACTTCACTATATAATTTACCCCTTAAAGTTATGGTATCATTATAAATACAACCATAAGAACTTGTTTTATTAAAATCCACATGGAAATCAAAATTGTATTTATAGTTAGCGCTAAAGAAAATGAGGAGATGGTCTTCACTAGTAATACTTATTATAGAATCTCTGTAATATTTTGGCTGTAATGTGTTATATCGATGGTATTGATAATAAAAATCTAAGTTATTTGATGTATATCTGGTTACTTCATTGCATTTTCTTGCATAATTATATAAGTTTATTATGTCTTTATTTCCACAATATTTATTAGTAGTAACAGTTCTATAATTTAGTGTTTCAGGAATTTTTGCATCATAATCTTTAGAAAAAAAGGAAAATTCAGTTTTGAACCCTTTATCATTAATAAAAGTAACCCTTTTAAGAGAATCTCTTTGGGTCCAAAAATTTGTAGAATCGCTTAAATAATAAGTACCAACTAATGAATCAAGTCGATCTTGTGTATTGTTTAAATTAGGACCATCACATGGATAGCCATCTGAATATCTAGAACAGGAAGCAATTAAAAAAACAAGAAATAGTGATAATTTATTCATTTAGTTTAGCTAAACGAATATATTAAATTTCTTTTATTAGACAGTAATATTTTAATTTACTGAAAAGTTCAAATTAGCAAAATCGGAAATATTTGTGCGCAACTGTAATTATTGCGCACTAATATTATGATTGCGCAAATATGAAAAAACTACAAATTTCCATAGATACTAACAAAATCTCTTGTTAAAAATATAAATTATTATCGAATGATTGAGTTAAAATAAATAATTAGCCCCTATTAATTGGCTAGGATATGACTTAGTTACGCAGTAATAAAAATAATTTTATTACTGCGTAAATTTGCGCATTGCGCATGCGCAAATAATATTTGCGCAACCTTATTTGAAGCTTAAAATATTCATGTAAATCCTATTTTTTCATTTTCCTCCAAATCCAAGGAGCCATTGGACTACTATCAGCCCATAAACCAATTTTAGCTATTTTGGCACTATTTTCCATATCTGTCCATAGCGGATTGGTATCATATTCTAGGTAATGCCAAGCAAATCCACTTTTTAAAATCTCTTCATTTAGTATCTTACCATTCGCCATTTTTACTACGCCAATATTTCTACCATATCTGTCTTTTTTATCAGTTTCAACAGTTACCTATTGATTATAAATCAAACCACTCATATAGTATTTGGCAGATTTGTTATACTAAATGTTTACCCCAAAATGAAAAATGCACCGTAAATACTTGATTTACAGTGCATTTAGACTACTTCCTAGTAGTCCCTGAAGGACTCGAACCTTCGACCTACGGTTTAGAAAACCGTTGCTCTATCCAGCTGAGCTAAGGAACCATTTATTCTATATTCATCACGCTAGGCGTGATAAGGAACAATTATTGGTTTGTAAGAACTAACTTTTAAGATGTTAAAAACATTGTAAATGCCTGTTTTTACTTGGTGCAAATAAAGATAAAAATACTGTCTTTTACAACAACTTTTTATACAAATACTTGCAATTTTTTGGATTTTAGTTACTTAAAATAAATCCTCACCCACCAAGGTTGATGAGGATTTACTTTCAATATATTATTCTGATACTACTTCAACTTTAATAGTAACCGAAACTTCGCGATGTAAGTTTACAATAGCTTCGTAGCTACCTAATACTTTTACATCATCAATTTCAATTTTACGTCTGTCAATTTCGTAACCTTTAACTTTAAGCGCTTGAGCTACTTGAAGTGGAGTAATTGAACCGAAGATTTTACCATTAGCACCTGCTTTAGTAGCAATAGTGATAACCATATCTTTCATACTTTCGCTTGTAGCTAAAGCATCAGCTTTCATTTTCTCGCGCTTCATAGCACCTTGACGGTTATTTTCTTCCATCATCTTAATGTTACCAGGAGTAGCTAAAATAGCCATACCTTTAGGGAACAAAAAGTTGTTTGCGTAACCATCTTTAACCATTACTACTTCACCTTGTTTTCCAAGGTTTTTCATGTTTTCTTTTAAAATAATTTTCATCTCTGTTGTTTCTCCTTCAATTTAAATTATTTAATCATATCTCCTGTAAAAGGTAAAACTGCAATATGACGAGCACGTTTAACTGCTTGAGATATTTTACGTTGGTATTTTAAAGAAGTACCTGTTAATCTACGAGGCAAAATTTTACCTTGATCGTTTACAAATTTCAATAAGAAGTTAGCATCTTTATAATCAATATATTTGATACCATTCTTTTTAAAACGACAGTATTTTTTGCGTTGTGTAGCATCTGGCGTAGTGTTAAATACTGACGAACCAGTATATTTGTTTTGTGGTTTTGCCATTACTTTTTAGCCTCCTGTTGTTTAGGTGAATTTTTGCCTTGATTAAACTCGCCATTACGTTTACGTACGTTGTAATGAATTGCGTGTTTATCTAAAACTGTTGATAAGAAACGCATAATGCGCTCATCACGTCTGAAAGCTAATTCGAAGGTACTTACAAAAGAAGCTGGTGCTTTGTACTCATAAATGTGGTAAAAGCCTGTACTTTTCTTTTGAATAGGGTAAGCCAATTTGGTTAACCCCCAGTTTTCTTCATGAATCAGCTCTCCGCCATTATCCGTAATCATTTTACGGTATTTGGCTACAGCGTCTTTCAGCTGTTCTTCAGAGAGTACGGGTGTGAAAATAATCACAGACTCATAGTTGTTAAGGACAACACTCTCTTCTTTAGTTTTTGTTGTTTTGGTTGCCATTTTAAACTGTTATTTTTAAAAATTTTGGGCTGCGAAAATAGAAATTTTATTTAGTAATACAAACCAACTCTCAAAAAAAGTACATTTTTATGCTTCTTTTTTACTTTTTAGCCGCAATCAATTTGCCAAAAGTAGCGAAAATGCTGTAATTAGCTATATTTGAGCGCTGTAATTGGAATTAAAAATATGAATTCGATAAATGATAAATTGAAGGCTTTTGAGCGTACTTTACAAATTATGGACGATTTGAGAGCCAAATGCCCTTGGGATAAAAAACAAACTTTAGAAAGTTTGCGCCATTTAACCATTGAAGAAACTTACGAATTGAGTGAAGCCATTTTAAACAATGATTTACCTGAGCTAAAAAAAGAGTTAGGCGATGTATTGTTACATATTATTTTTTATGCCAAAATAGCCAGCGAAACCAATCATTTCGATATAGCAGATGTATTAAACACCTTGTGCGATAAATTAATTGTTCGCCACCCTCATATTTATGGCGATGTAAAAGCCGAAACGGAAGAACAAGTAAAAGAAAACTGGGAACAAATAAAACTGAAAGAGGGAAATAAATCGGTGTTAAGTGGCGTGAGCAATGGTATTCCAAGTTTGGTAAAAGCTTACCGTATTCAAGAAAAAGCTGCACAAGTAGGTTTTGATTGGGAAACGGCCGACCAAGTTTGGGGTAAAATTAACGAAGAACTTGAAGAGTTTAAAATTGAATTGGCAAAGCCAAATAACAAAGAAAAAACCGAAAAAGAGTTTGGCGATTTACTTTTTGCCTTGGTAAACTTAGCAAGAAAAAATGGCATAAACCCCGATGATGCTTTGGAATACACCAATAAAAAATTCAGAAATAGGTTTATGTATATTGAAGAAAAAGCCAAACAGCTTGATAAAAATATGATTGACATGAGCCTAGAGGAAATGGATGCCATTTGGAACGAAAGCAAATCAACATTTAGGTAGCCTTATTATTATAAAAACCCTTTTAATTGCAGACTATTGCACAATGTCATTAGTTGAGGGTTTTTAAATCGAAAATATTTTTTAGTTACGGTTCTCGACTTCGCTCGAACTGACTCTACTTAAAGTCATTTCGAGCGTAGTCCGATAGCTATCGGACGAGAAATTATAAATGGGTGTAATTATTTCTTAAATTAATTACAATGCGCCTGAGCCTGTAATTTCCTAAAATATTTTCCCTGGATTTAAAATCATATTGGGGTCAAAAGCTAGTTTTATTTGGCGCATTAGGTTTAAATGATTTTCACTAAACATAATGGGCATGAACTTTTTCTGTACATAACCAATGCCATGTTCCCCACTGATGGTTCCACCTAGTTTTTTACAAAGCTCAAATATTTCAACAATGCCGGGCGTAATGTTATTGTTCCAATATTCATCGCTTAGGTCGTCTTTTAAAATATTAACATGCAAATTTCCATCACCTGCGTGTCCATAACAAATGGTTCTAAATTGATACCTTGCTCCTATTTCTTTAACGCCTTTAAATAAAATGGGTAGTTCAGCTCTTGGCACTACCGTATCCTCTTCTTTATAAGTATTGTTATGTTTGGTGGCTTCGCCAATACTTCTGCGCAATTTCCAAAAATATTCTTTCTGTTCTGAGCTTTCAGCAAACAATACTTCATCGCATTCATGCGCGTAAAGTACATTGCTAATGGCTTCGCACTCTAGCATCATGGTATCTAAATTATTACCATCAACTTCTATCAACAAATAAGCCCCAATATGTGATGGAATATCAAAATTAATATTGAGCAAAGCGGCCGAAAGTTTAAAACCATCAGGCTCTACAAACTCACAAACTGATGGATTACAACCTGCTCTAAAAATAGCTCCTACAGCCTCGCAAGCTTTTTCGGGCGAGCTAAATGGTGCTAACATTAATAAAGTTTGAGTTGGAAACGGAATTAATTTCAATACCATTTTGGTAATCACACCTAACGTGCCTTCACTGCCAATCATTAAATGCGTTAAGTTATAACCGGTTGAATATTTTAAAGTATTAGCTCCTGTCCAAATAATTTCGCCATTGGTTAAAACTACTTGAATGTTTAATACATAATCGCGTGTAGTGCCATACTTTAATGCTCGTGGACCGCCACTGCTATGAGCTAAATTTCCACCTAAAAAACAGCTTCCTTTACTGGCAGGATCGGGTGGATAAAACAAACCTTTTTCTTTAACTGCTTGCTGAAAAGCTTCGTTAATGACTCCTGGTTCCACAGTTGCTTGAAAGTTACGTTCATCAATTGCTATGATTTTATTGAAACGCTCCATAGCCAAAACCACGCCCCCATTTACCGCCAATGCACCACCACTTAAGCCTGTTCCAGCTCCACGAGGAGTAACAATAATTTTTTGCTCATTGCAATATTTTAAAATAGCCGAAACCTCATTTTCGTTTGCAGGTTTTACCACCACATCAGGCATAAAACTTAAATCTTCAGTATAGTCGTGAGTATAGTCTTGTTTATCATCGTTTTGAACCAAAACAAAATTTTTTCCTACTATATTTTCAAAATATTGAATATCGGTTGAGGTAATGGTTTTATAGGACATTTAGAGATTTGTTGATTTTTGTCACGCAAGGCGTGATTGATTTGGAGATTTATTGTTTGATAGTTGGATGGTTGAATTGTTAAATTGCTTATTACTAATTGTCAATTGTCAATTGTCAATTGCCCATTATCAATTGTCTATTTAGTTACTTGTAAAATTCTAATAGGTGCTTTAGCTGGAACCAAACCTGCTTTTAAAATGATTCGTTGACCTTGATCACCATTGATAAAATTAACAAAATCGTTGCCCAAACTTAAAGTGGCTTGCCTACCAATGATGTAAATTTCTCTGCAAAATGGATATTGCCTAATAGCAACATTGGCCTGAATAGGCTTATACGTTAACGATTCGTAACTGATTTTACGTGGAATAATTTCAGCTACTTTTATGCGGTCTAAAAAGCCTTTCATTTTACTATCGTCTTTATCGCTTATCCAATTTAACCCAATTACACCAATGGCATTTTTGTTTTTTTCTACATAATCAATTACCTCAGGATTTGAGTTAACCGCAAAACAATGTTTGCCTACTTCTTTTCCATCTAATAACGAATCTTTAAAATATTGCGTAGCACCTGATGCAGGATTATCGAACACCACCTGAATTTTACCCACATTGTTTTTAGCAAATACTTGGCTCCAATCGGTAGCTGTTCCATCCATTAATTGCTTTATTTGATTTACTGTAAACACGGTATCAGGATTGGCTTTATTGGTAATAAATGCCAATGCATCAATGGCTATTTTAGCCTGAACAAATTTAAATGCATCTTTATCTATTACTGCTTGTTCCTCTTTGGTAGCTTTTCGTGGTATAATGGCTAACTTAACACTATCGGCAAGCATTAAGCGCATGGCTTCTGCCGGACTTGTATATATAAAGTCCAAGTGTTTTTTATCGTTTATTGATTCAAAAACCATTTCCTCCGCTTCAATTACTGGACGTAAACTTTCATCTACAGCTATTTTTATGCGGGAATTATCTACCGTTTCTTTAGGAGCATTATTGCCATTGCCACAAGCCCAAAAGGTAAGGGCTGCAAATGCTAAAATACTTATTTTTTTCATAGCTATTATAAAATTAAAAGATTTTAAAATTGTAAGATTACAAAAATTATGAGATTGTAACATGACAAAGATTTATTGTTACAAATTTATAAAGTTAAATGGTTTAATAAAGATGGTTTTTGTTAACTAATTTATTAAACAAAGCTAATAATAAATAGATTTTTAGTTTCAAACTGATTAAAGCAGGTGGCCATTCAATTGTAGTTATATATTAAAGTTTGTGCTAATTAGTTTTTTTAAACACAATCTTGTTTGCCCAAGTAATTCCTGGCGCAAAAAATCATCACAAATTTTTATGGTTATTTAAAACAAAAATCTAATTGAGTTATTTATTAAAATAATTAATTCAACTATTTATTGTTAAACAATTATCTAAAAATACAATCAAACTATGACTTCCCTTTTGTTATCAGAACGTATTGGTTATGAACAAGAAAGTTATTATTCAAACATGAGTTTTTTATTTGGGAACTTGCCAATTCTGCTCCCTATAAAACAAATAATTATTGCTGCTAGCAACAGCAAAACCTTTAAGATAATTCAGCAAACAGAAAATAATTTTAAAGGTGAAATTATAAAAGGTAAATTTTTTAGACTTAAACCTACCAATACCTTTATTGAACTACATGTTGGTAATGAAGAAACTATTACTAATGATTCAATGAAAGATTATGATAGTGTAAGTGTTGAAGCAATCTTCGAAAAATATGATGCAATTTCAGTTGAATTGGAATTTCAGCGAATCATAAAACTATTAACGCCTGATTTTGATAAAGGGAAAACAGAAAGTGAAACAACAAAAACTACATTTTATAAATCAGCTACTGATACCATTCCAACATTAGTTATTTCTATAAATACTTTGGAAACCAAATACATCAAGTTGACATATTTTAAAACATAAAGAAAATTTAACTTATTTAAGGTTAGCAGATGGATAAACTGGTATGTTAAATATCAATTCATAAACCAAGAAAATATTGTAAAAATTAGTTATAAAATTTTGAAGAGCTATTACAGCTTAAAAAACTATAAGTTAAAATTGATTACTGAAATGCAAATTTGACCAACAGGCAATTAAAGATTTTATTATTCAACAATAAACAATTTTTTTAATTTGTAATTGAAACTTTAGTTTTGTTATTGTTTAATCAAAACCTTATTTTGGTTTAAAACATAAAACAACTATGACATTAGACGATATAAAAATAAAACTATTCTCCAAAAAATCGGGCGACCGTAAACGCGCTGCAAAAGAAATTGGCAAACAAAATTTGACCCTTTTAGCCGATGATTTGTATAATGCCTATTTAAAAGAAATTGCAGATAAAAGAACTTGGGAAACACAAGTAGAAATGATTTTAGCACTTGGCGTGCTTGATTTTAAAAATGCACTACCGCAAATTGAACAAATAGTAAGAGCCAATATTTCGCATGATATGATTACCTACGCAGCAGCGCAAACCTATGTTAGGCTAAAAAGAAATTCACTTAATGATGCTACTCCCGTTCTTGAACTTTTAAAGTTTGGCGGCCTATCAATTGTTAGCGGTTGTTTAAACCCATTAGGTTACGACAAAATGCTACCTAACGAAAACCAAATTAACGAACTAATTAAACTAACTTGGGATTTACATAAACATAAAGATTACGACTCTGGTTATAGCGACCCTAGGTATGGAATAGCAGCAGCTTGTGCTGGTTGGGATAAAAATTTAACAAAAGATTTTTTAGAACATTGTATAGCTACTGCAAATGGTAACACACCTTTAGAATATGTTTCGGAAAATTCGCTAAAGGGTAAGTACGTTAAACTTAGATAACCATCAATATTTAGTTAAGAGCTTTTAACAGTAAGATGATAAAGATATAACACTTATAATATTGAATAAAATTTTATTACAACGTATAATATTCCTTAAGTTGAGGGTAAACCATACTTATTATAATAGATTACTTTGCCACTAAATTAAATTTAAAATATGGGATTAAAAACATCGATAATTATAGTAAAAAAGGCTGCCCAAATTGAACCAAAACAACTTTTACAAGAATTAGGTTTTAAAAAATTATCTAAAAAAGAAGATGCCACTTTTGAAAATTCTTTTGATTATTTATTGAATACCATTTACATTGGCTATTATAAAGATAACTTAATAATTTATGATTGGAAAAATGTAGAAAATGTAATAAAGAATGAAAATTCAAATTTTGAAAAAATACTGACAAACAAATTTCCAAATTCAGAAATCTGTTTCCTACAACTGGTAAGTACTATAAATTTTGCTGGTTATAAAATTATTGATAATGGTAAAGTAATTAGGAAAAGAATTTCGTATGGAGAAGGAACAAATGTGGTTGATGAATTTGGAGAAATTTTAAATGAAGAAAAAGAAATTTATAAAAATTTAGTTTTAACACCTGACGGTGAAAAAATGTATGTTTTTAATGATGAAGAGGCTACAGAAGAAGAAGTTGGCGAAGAATTTGCCTTAAAAATTTGTTCAAGATATTTTGGAGTTCCATTAGATGAAGCTGATGAACTTCTTTACAATACAAAGTTTATGGTTTATAAGAGAAATTGGTGGAAGTTTTGGTAATATTTTTCACCAATACTTATTCTTGAGTTTTTTTAACAAAAAAATCAAATGAAATAATAAACCATTATTGCAAACACGGTTTACTTCAATTATCCAAAAACTATCAACCGACAACTATCAACTACTGAATATACAAATCAATATCGTCCATAATTTTTTGGCTAATTTCGGCAAAAGCTTGATCGGCTAGTGTTTGGCTGGCAATCAATTCGCGGTTTAGTTCAAAAAACTTTTCTTTCCATTCGGTAGGTGCATCGGGCATAAAATTACCTGCTGGCAAACTTGGATATAAGTTATCAATATTGCCATTATACCTTGCAAAAACATGCACATCGTATTGCTCAGAACTAAATGTTTCTGACGATACAATTTGCCCACTTTGCACCGATACCAATTGATAAGTAACTTTAGCTTCAACTTTTCGGTATTTTTTGGTTTCGGCATAAGTTACTTTTTTAAATTTAATAACCGATTGACTTTCTCCATTAGCACCAACTACCCTTTCGCTAAACGATTGATAAGCGGGTTCATCGGTAGTAGTTGGTTTTAATTCATCAAACTTTACCTCGTTTACATTAATCAATAAAAAATATTTAGCACCAATTAACTTGCCTGCTTTAGCTGCTGTTTCAGCATCGGTTATGGTTATAGAATCAGCTTGTTGGTTTAATAATTTATCTAAATTATTTTTATCAATAATTTTTAAAAATGGATTTTTAGTATTACCAAATTTAGCCACCAATGCCTGATAAAAAGATAAATCATTGTAATTAGAATTTTGCTCCTTACCCACTAAAACAGCTGCAATTGGAAGACTGGCTTTTTCCAAAGCATATTTAAGCATTTGTAAAGTATTTTTAAAAGTAGCATCAAAGGTAGAAACCTGCTTAAAGGTTTTGTAAGCAGCTTTGTAATTTTCTGCTTCTACGTACTTTAACCCTTGGTTATACAAAGGCTCCAATACACTTTGCATGCGCAATACCGAAACATTTTTATAACTGCTATCAAACTCTACAATTTTAGCAAAAGTAAACTCAGCTTTATCAAATTTATTTTCATTTATTTGACTTAAACCTAATTCGTACTGTTTGCTTATAAACTCTTGCTTAGTTTCCTCGTAAAGTGGATCAAAATAGGCCAACCAATTTAAATCAACTCCAATATTTTTTAAATTATTAAAGTAATCTTTACAATAACTGTATTGCCTTAAAGCTTGTTCACTATTGCCATCTACCACATATTTTGCAAAGGCGCTAAACTTTCCATCTAACACCAATTGTGCATTTTTTTGTAAACCCTGTTTGGCTTTAATATTTTGAGGTTTAATTATTAAAGCTGTATAATAATTATCGGCAGCATCGCTATAGTTACCGTCTAAAGCAAGTTTATCAGCCAATTTTATATACTGCAATGAACTATCGCACGATGAAAAGGTAATTGAAAAAATTACCAAACAAAGCCATTTTATAAAGAAATTTAATTTTACTGCCATTTACTTATTAAATATATTTTTTTGCTTTGTAAGCCTTGCAAATAAATCAATACAATTGGTTTAAAAAAATAGTTTCATAATACCACAAAATTATTACAGAATAATTAGTTTTGAAGCAATGGATAATAGCGGGATTAATATCAATAAGTTTATTAGTGATACTGGCATGTGCTCAAGACGCGAAGCCGAGAAATATATTGTAGATGAACGAGTTACCATCAATAACAAAATTGCCAAATTGGGCAATAGAGTAAATCCTGGCGATGTGGTAAAGGTAGATGGTGAAAAACTAAAAACTACTACTAACGATATTTATATAGCTTTTAACAAGCCTGTTGGCATTATTTGTACTACCGAGTTAAAGGTAAAAAACAATATTATTCAATACATTAATCATCCTAAACGGATGTTTCCTATTGGTCGATTAGACAAGGAAAGTGAAGGATTGATTTTTTTAACCAACGATGGTAATATAGTTAACAAAATTTTGCGTGCTGGCAATAACCACGAAAAGGAATACATTGTAACTGTTGATAAACCCATTAACGAAAAATTTATTGAACGTATGAGCAATGGCATTCCAATGCTTGGAACTGTTACCCATAAATGCCATGTAGAAATGCTTAGTAATTATGTTTTTAAAATAATACTTACCCAAGGTTTAAACCGCCAAATACGCAGAATGTGCAGCTTTTGTGGGTATGAAGTGCGCAAACTTAAACGGGTTAGAATTATGAATATTGGGCTTAAAAATTTAAAGCTAGGCGAATGGCGTGAGTTTACTCCACAAGAATTAGATGGTATTATGAAAATGGTAGCCACATCTAGCAAAACAGCCGAAAAGTTTAATGTGGATGATTATGAAGATTAAATGAAATTTTGGATGTTGGATGTTGAATGGATTTTGTAGTAAAATCCATTAATCATAACCAACACAAACATTGTATCTAAAATAATTATCCAGTTTATTATTTAGAGAATCAAGGAATAAAACATCTTTATTGTTTCTCTTGTATAAATGAAAACTAGGTATGTTTTTTTTTAAGTTTACTGAATTGCTCCAATAAATTTGACGCTTATTTACACTTAAGTTAATGAATTTATTTCCCTCTTTTATTTTCTCTAAAATAAACCCAACTCTTAAACTATCATTATTTTGCATATACCAAAATTGTGTTGGGTCAAGAACTTTAGTAAAAAATACAATTCTCTGATATTGAAGCAGAAAACCAGCCTCAATATAGTTTCCATCACAAATTTTAAATCCTGTATTTACATATGGCTCGAAAACAAATGACTTTTCAAAAGAACAATTCCAATATGAGATAGGAAATGTATCTTTTGAAAGATTTTTGATACTTATTGCAACAAAATACATTGGAATATGCTTTCCTGACGGGGGAAAAGTTTCATAAATGTTTATTCCTTTTTTCAAAATCTCTAACTTTACATCAAGATTATAAGTTAAAGAATCTTTTATTTGTAAAGCAGTTGCTTTTGGATTAGGTAAAGTTTTCTCAATCTGTTTACCGCAAGAAACCATGATTGCAAACGCAATTAATAAGTCAATGATTTGTTTTGATTTCATTTGATTAGCCGTTTTCCCCATCTTTCCTTCAAGTAGTTATTGTAATCATCAATATTGAAACTTATGCCATATCTAAAATAATTTTTTGCTTCATTTCCTGTCGAATCATAAAAGAAAATATTTTCGTTATAAAAACGATAACTTGGAATAGTTGAGTTTAAATTTACAAAATTGCTCCAATAAACTTGTTGTTTTTCTTTACTTAAAGTTATCAATTTATTGTTCACTTTTATCCTTTTTAAACGGTAGCCGATTCTGATATTTTGTAAATTATTCAAATACCAAAATTGATCAGGATTTCTTATAGTTGTTTGGAAAATTGTATTTTGATTTTTTAATAAAAAACCAACTGGAAAACTAAATTCATCACTTACGATTCTTTTGTTGTAATCTTCAATTATTGGCGGATAAAACTCAAATAATTCATCAATATAAACTTGATTGAAAGATATAGTAAAAGTATCATTTGATAAATTAGTGATTGTTATTGAAACTACATAAATAGGTTTTTTTTCAAAATCTTTATCTTTCTTCAAAATCTCCAACTTCACATCAAGGTCATAAGTTAATGTATCTTTCTTTAGTGGAACTACAACTTTTTGCTCAACCTTTTTACTACAAGAAATCAAAATTGCAAAAGCAAAAAATAAAACAATTACTATTTTTGATTTCATGAGGTTAAGTTTGCTTATAAACGAATTTTTGATTTATTTATTACAATCCTATTCTACCAACAATTGCATCAAATTTACGTCTAACACTTTATTAAACTTTACACCTACTTGTTTTAAAATACCTACCATAAAAAAGCCAAAATGCTGATGCAGTTTTATACTAATATCATTGCCTTCGGTAATGCGAGCCAATACAGCTTTTATGCCATGTTTTATGCCTTGCTGCAAGCAATATTCCATTAAAGGTTTACTAAGTTTTTGTCCTTTAAAATTAGGGTGCAAATAAATACTAAACTCTGCGGTTCTATCGTAAGCTGTTCTATCGCTGTATCGTGTTAAACTTGCCCAACCTGCAATTTCATTGCCTATTTGGCAAACTACTACACAATA
Source organism: Bacteroidota bacterium (assembly GCA_027484685.1). Lineage (GTDB taxonomy): Bacteria > Bacteroidota > Bacteroidia > UKL13-3 > UKL13-3 > JAAFJM01. Next base: position 37,910 of record JAIXSO010000062.1, on the reverse strand, counting down.
CTTTTCATTATGCGCATCAAACCAATCTGTCATTTGTGCTACAGTTTTTGGTTCAATATCGAAGGTAGCAGTACCATTTAAAACCGCATCGTTATAAATATCGGTTATTTGCTGAACATCGGCTATTTCAGCCATGCGTAAAGTGTAATTAGTGTGCATTTTCAAATACTTGATTGGCTAATTGCAAAGCATTTAAAAATTCTGAATTGTTTAAGCCCGTTTGTAGTTTTTGTTCCTCAAAATAAAAGAACATATTTTCGGTAGGCATATTTCCTGTTAAATCATCGGCTGCCATTGGGCAACCACCAAAACCTTTCATAGCGCCATCAAAACGCAAACAACCATTTTGGTAGGCCGCATCTATTTTTTCTTGCCAAGTATTGGGAGTGGTATGCAAATGTGCTCCAAACTCAACGGTTTTAAAAGTTGGAATTAAGTATTTGAATAAATAACTAATTGATTCAGGATTGGCAATGCCAATGGTATCGCTCAATGAAATAATTTTGATATCCAACAAGTGCATTTCCATCACCCATTTTTCAACTATTTCGGTATTCCAAACATCGCCATACGGATTTCCAAAACCCATAGAAATATATACCACCAATTCTTTGTTATGCTTTACACATAAAGCTTGAATAGCCTTTACAGTTTCTAAACTTTGGGCAATGCTGCTATTGGTATTTCGCATTTGAAAAGTTTCGCTTATGGAAAAAGGAAAACCCAAATACTTAATTTGTTCATGCTGAACAGCATTTTCGGCACCTTTTAAATTAGCTATAATGGCCAATAATTTACTTTTGGTATTGCTTAAATCTAAACCCGCCAAAACCTCAGTGGTATCAGCCATTTGCGGAATGGCCTTTGGCGATACAAAACTTCCAAAATCAATGGTATCAAAACCTACTTTTAACAATTGATTGATATAATTAATTTTGGTTTGAGTTGGAATAAAATTGTGCAAGCCTTGCATGGCATCGCGCGGACATTCAATTATTTTAATAGCCATAATTTAATAGGTGGTATATGGATAAAATGCATCTTCAAAATGCAAAATTTCGGTTTCTTGTTTGGTTTTAATAATGGCAATAATATCGAAACGAATTTCGCTTTTTATTGCATGTTTTTCTTGATACAAAACAGCAGCTTCCACCAAAGTTTTTTGTTTGGCCTTACTTACTGCATTTTCAGGATTTATAAAATTACTTGAACGTGTTTTTACTTCCACTATTACTAAACAATTTTGGTGCTTTGCAATGATATCAACCTCCGTTTTTTGCTGTTGGTAATTTCGTTCTAAAATTTGGTAACCCTTATTCAACAAAAAGTCACAAGCTAATTGCTCTCCAATTTCACCTGTGACTTTGTTGTTATGCTTCATTTTTTATAGTTCTTAGTACTTAGTTTTTAGTACTTAGTTTTTAGTACTTAGTTTTTTGCTATTATATTAGAATAATCTATGGTCCATCGTCTATCAGCCGTCAACTGACAACTAACAACTACTTATTCATGAACTCAACTACTTTGTTCACCATGTTTTTTGAACCCATAATAATAGGTACACGTTGGTGAATGGATGTTGGTTCTACGTCTAAAATTCTTGTTGTTCCAGTAGTAGCTAATCCACCAGCTTGTTCTGCAATAAAACTCATAGGAATTCCTTCAAATAACAAACGTAATTTTCCATTTGGGCTTTTAGCCGTAGGCGGATAAATAAACACACCACCTTTTAACAAATTACGGTGAAAATCGGCTACCATTGAACCTATGTAACGAGCTGTATAAGGTCTGCTTGTAGCTTTATCAGTTTCTTTTACCCAAGTTAAATAATCTTTCACTCCTTGTGGAAATTCAGCAGCATTACCTTCGTTAATCGAATAAATCTTACCGTTTTCACTGGTTTTAATATCAGCATGACTTAAACAAAACTCTCCAATACTTGGATCTAAAGTAAAGGCATTTACACCATTTCCTGTGCTAAATACCAACATGGTAGAAGTTCCATAAAGTACATATCCTGCTGCAACTAATTTATTTCCAGCTTGCAATACATCTGCTTCTGTAGGCTCAGTACCTTCAGGAGTTACACGTTTGTAGATTGAAAAAATGGTACCAATTGAAACATTTACATCAATATTAGAAGAACCATCTAACGGATCCATACAAATTACATATTTTCCATTTTTAGAAAAAGTACCTTTTAATGGAATAATTCCTTCATTCTCTTCGCTTGCTATTACACAAACTTCGCCACCTTTACTAAAGGTAGAAATGAAAGTTTCATTACCAATAATATCTAATTTTTTTACATCTTCTTCTTGTACATTTACACTGCCATGATCGCCTAAAATATTGGTTAATCCGGCTTTATTAACCTCTCTACTAATTATTTTAGAAGCAATTCCAATATCGCGTAATAAGCGAGAAAGTTCACCTTTAGCAAAGGGAAAATCTTTTTGTTTTTCAATAACAAATTGACCTAGGGTAGTAACGTTTTCCATAAAATTTATTTAATAATTTTAGCAATTATAATATAAACTATCTAAACTGCGCATAGGCTTGACTAAAAGCAGCATTTTACAGAAAACAAAGGAAAAGCAATAAATATAAATATTTGATATTCAGCAAATTGAAAATCACTATAAAAACATCAAAACTCCTTCATTTTGAGGTAATTCTATGTTTTCTAATAAGCAATTTTCAAGGATTTTTGCCCAAGTTTCTAGGTAAAGAGCTACATCTTCACGATTATTATTTTTTAAAGGAGGCGTATTTTGAGGCAAATTAGCTAACACAAATGGGTCTGATAAATACTCTAGGTTTTTTAAATCATCAGTACTTAAACCTTTTTCAAGCAAGCCAAATATCATCTTATCCATTTGCAAACCACTGGTTGGGCAGTAATCGTTAACTTGTTCGCTCCAATCGCCCACTCCCACTAATGCATACTCGTGAATGGTTTTTTTATCAATATTTAATAAAGTTTGAGCTAAATTACCACAATTGCAATTACCCATATGCCCCCATTCGTAAGGCTTACCATTTCTAAGATTTTTAGCTGTGGTTCTAAACGCTTCAATTAACAATAAATTTGCCTTTGCCATGATTTGGTTAATATTTTATACAATTATAAAAAACTTAAACGACTAATTGTTTTGATTTTGAACTAAAAATATTTTTTGAGAAAAATTACCATAAAACATTTGCTTTAAATTGATGTATAAGTAATAATAACTTATAATTGTAACCCATATTAGCAAATTAGTAATATACTAAATGAAAGTAACCGATATAATAAAAAACGCCAAAGAAACCCTTTTTTCAATTGAAATATTGCCGCCTTTAAAAGGTAAAGATATTAAATCTGTTTACAACGGAATAGATCCATTAATGGAATTTAAGCCAGCTTTTATTGATGTTACTTACCACCGCGAAGAGTTTGTGTTACGTAAGCGTACCGATGGAGGCTTTGATAAAGTTTATACCCGCAAACGCCCTGGAACAGTTGCTATTTGTGCAGCTTTAATGAATCATTATAAAATTGATACTGTTCCTCATTTAATTTGTGGTGGATTTAGCAAAGAAGAAACCGAAAATGCCTTAATTGAACTTAACTTTTTAGGTGTAGATAATGTATTGGTTTTAAGAGGTGATAATGTTAAAAACGAATCGAATTTTGTACCTGAACCTGATGGAAATAAAGACTCGTTAGAACTTTTAAAACAAGTAAAGAATATGAACAATGGCATTTACTTGGACCCAGATTTAGAAAACGCTACTCCTTCTAACTTCTGTATTTCAGTATCGGGCTATCCTGAAAAACACTTTGAAGCACCAAATATGAACAGTGATTTAAAGTGGTTAAAAGCCAAAATTGATGCAGGTGCTGAATATATTGTTACTCAAATGTTTTTTGACAACAAAAAGTTTATTGATTTTGTAGCCACAGTTAGAAGCATGGGAATTGATGTACCAATTATTCCCGGTTTAAAACCAATTACTAATAAAAAACAATTAAGTATTTTACCTAAAATATTCCATATAGATATTCCTGTAGAATTAACCAACGAAATTGATAAATGCAAAGATGATAAAGCAGTAAAACAAGTTGGAATTGAATGGGCCATTCAACAATCGAAAGAGTTAAAAGCAATTGGAACACCTGTTTTACACTATTATACCATGGGCTTAGCTGAAACCACTAAGCAAATAGCAAGTAAAGTATTTTAAAATAAAAAAAGCCTCTATTGAGGCTTTTTTTATTGGTTATTAATAGTATCATTCATAGCTTTTACTTCCAAATCTAGTTCATCGGCCGATTTGAATAAGGCCTCTAAAAGCTCTTTTACTTCTTGTGGATTGTTTTCGTTTTTCAATAACGACACAATGCCTAAAATATTTGCCAAAGGGCGTCTTAGTTCATGCGATGTTTTAAAAGCAAATTTTTCTAGTTTTTGGGTGTATTCTTTTAATTCAATTTCGTTCTTTTTACGCATATTGATATCACGCGTAATACCCATACAGCCAATTATTTGTCCTTTTCTATTATAAACAGGGTTTAAGTTTATTTCAGCATAATCAACCTGATTACCAATCATTCTTTCATCCTCAAAATACAACTTTTTACCAGCTAAAACTTGTTCATAAATGGGTTTCCATTTATCCATTCTACCTTCTGTAACATCTTTAAAAAAGCTATCCCCAATTTGAATATTAGAATTAAAAACTCGTTTTCTTAAATCGAAAAATGCTTTATTGGCAGCTGTTAAAATATAATTGGTATCAAACGACCAAATGATTTCAAAAGTACTATCTACCAGCGCTTTGAATTGATTATTATTATGGTCAAATTCGGAATATCGTTTAACTCTGTCGGTAATATTATTGATGATACAAGTACACTCATCAGTACCTCCAAGAAATCTGAAATTAAAAAAATGACTATCAGCTGCTACATTTCTAAAACAGTGGTAGTTATTTTCGTGTAAATACTTATTTATTAAATCAGTAATTACTTTGGGTAAATTTTGTTCAGATAAATGTTTATTGACTAAAACACTTAAGCCACTTTCATCAAAGTGACTTAAGCATTCAGTAACAATACCTTTTTTGTTTATCTTAAAACACAATTCACTCATTTTATGCTTATTTAAGCCTTAAAGAGATTCGTCAGAAGCGTTATGCAAATTACTATTTTGGCGACTGTAAAGGAAATACACCAATACGCCTAATGTTCCCCAAATCAAAAATGCAAACCAAGTTTCTTTACGAACGTAAGCCATCAAAAATAAGTTGAAAGCAACACCTAAAGTTCCAACCAAATAAACTGCCGGAGCTTTATATGGTCTTTCTAATTCAGGTTTTTTAAATCTTAACAACATTACTGCAACACAAACCATGGCAAAGGCAAGTAAAGTTCCCATGCTACACATTTCGCTTACCTTATCAATTGGAGTTAATGCAGCAACAATAGAAATTACACCTCCCACTAAAATGGTACTTTTATGAGGTGTTTTAAAAACTGGATGTAATGTTTTAAAGAACTGCGGTAATAAACCATCTTTAGCCATACCCAAAAATATACGAGTTTGACCTAACATCATAACCAACATAACCGATGTTAAACCAGCTGTAGCTGCAATGGTAATAATAAACACAGCCCAAGTTAATCCTTTTTCGCTAAATGCCGAAGCTACAGGAGCAGCTTTATCAAGTACATCATATTTTACCATTCCTGTTAAAACCAACGAAACTAAAATATACAAAACAGTACAAATTACCAATGAAGCTATAATGGCAAAAGGAACATCTTTCTTAGGATTAACAGCCTCTCCAGCTTGGGTTGAAACTGCATCAAAACCAATATAAGCAAAGAAAACAATAGTGGCAGCGGTTAACACACCACCAAATCCAAAATTCATTTTTCCTGTAGCAACTCCATTTGCATCTAGTTCGGCTACTTCATTAGGTATAAAAGGAGTCCAATTTTCTACATTGATATAAAATGCGCCAGCTATAATTACAAAAAGTACTACCGAAATTTTTAAAATAACAATAATATTATTGGTGCTAGCAGCCTCTTTTATTCCCTTAACCAAAACCGAAGTTACAACCCAAGTAATAACAAACGCAGGTAAATTTACAGCAAAACTTGGAGCTTCCATGCCAGCTTTTAAGCATTTTTCAGTAGCAGTTGCAAAATCATTACAAAGCCAAATAGGAAAATCTATATGAAATAAATGAAGCAATTTTACAAAATAGCCGCTCCAAGCAACAGCAACGGTAGTTGCACCCATCATGTATTCTAAAATTAAGTTCCAACCAATGAACCATGCAAATAATTCGCCTACAGTTCCATAAGCATAACTATAAGCACTTCCTTCAACTGGTAATACCGAAGCAAACTCGGCATAACAAAGCGATGCAAATAAACAACCTATACCTGCAATAACAAACGATAACGCTAATGCAGGACCAGCATAATCGTGTGCAGCAATACCTGTTAATGTAAAAATTCCACCGCCAATAATGGCTCCAATTCCTAAAGATGTTAATCCCCAACGAGTTAATACGCGGTTTAAACCGCTTTTTTTCATTTCGGCCTCAAAGGCGCTAATTGGTTTTTTTCGCCAAACGCTCATATTTTATTTCTATAATTTGAATGGCAATATAATGAGTAAAGCAAATTATACAAGAAGGATTTTTTTTAGGCAACTGGCTGCTAGCTTCTAGCAAATTTTATCCAGCACCATTTTTTAATTTAATTCTTTGCCAGAGGCTAGAAGCTAGTTGCTATAGGCCATCATTGCTCCCATTGTTTAACACGCATTACTTTTACAAAACGTTTTTTATAATAATCGCTTGATAACCAGTCCTCTCTAACACCATCACTTACCGATGAATGAATAAACCTAACTGGTTGACCACGTTCTGAAATTACGATACCCACATGGCCAATTCTGCGGCCTCTCCTACTGCGTCCTTTAAAAAATATTAAATCTCCTTTTTGAATATTTTTACTATTTACCTCAATGCCTATCAATGCTTGTCCTGCACTGGTATGAGGCAATCTAATGCCATATTTTGCAAAAACCATCATGGTATATCCACTGCAATCATAACCTCTATTGCTGGTTCCGCCACGCCTGTAATGTAAACCAATATATTTTTTTCCAAAATTAATCATGGAATCAGCTACAAAATTTTTAGGTTTAAGTCCCCAAACTGTAACTTTTTGAGTCAAAGAATCGTTTAAGGTGGCTGATAACGAATCAACTTTAACCTTATTTACTGACTGAGATGAAGAATCTAAACAGCACAATATCAAAAAGATACATACACCACATATTGATATTGAAGTCCAAATTTTGCCCATTTCTAATTAACGAAAATAAGTTTTCTATTTTAAATCAAAAAACATACTTTCGCAGTTCTGTAAAAATGAAGTATTTAAGTTTATTAACTCTTATATTAATTTTAGCATTTGGAAGTTGTAAAAGCAAGTTTCAAAAAGCTATAAAAAATCCTGACCCTAAGAAAAAATTAGAGGTGGCTGAGTATTTCTTTAAAAAGAAAGATTTTTACAGAGCCCAAACATTATTTGATCAAATAGAAAATGAGGTTGCCAATACTCCTTTGGCAGAGAAAATTTTGTTTTATCAAGCAGAGTGTGATTTTGGTTTAAAAATGTATTCGTTAGCTGGTTACAGATATAAAATTTATTATGAAACTTACCCAACTAGCCCAAATGCAGAAGAAGCTTTGTACAGAAATGCGTATTGTATTTTTTTAGAATCGCAAGATTCGGAGCTAGACCAAACCGATACTTACAAAGCGGTAGAAACTTTTAAAATATTTGTAAATGTATATCCTGAAAGCAAATACGTAGAGGAATGCAACAAATATTTAGATAAACTAAGAAATAAATTATCGCAAAAAGCATTTAATAATGCTAAGTTGTATTATAATATTGGAGCTTATAAAAGTGCAATTGTTTCGCTCAGAAATGTAGTGAACGATTTCCCTGAAATAGCCCAAAGAGAAGAAATTGATTTTTTAATTTTAAAATCAAATTATTTATTAGCCGAAAATAGTATTCCTGAAAAACAAGTAGAACGTTTTCAAGAAACTATCAACGCTTTTGATGAATTTACTGAATACTATACCGAAAGCAGTAAATACATGAACAGTGCTAGGCAAATAAAAGAAAAAGCAGTTATAGCATTAAAAAAAATAAACAAACAAAAATAAATGGCAAACTTAAATCACAATTACCAAAACGTACCTACTACTACTGTTACCCGCGACTTACGTAAATTAGAAGCAGAAACAGGAAACTTGTACGAAACAATTGCAATTATTGCTAAAAGAGCTAACCAAATTGGTGCTCAAATGAAGGAAGAATTACACAGCAAATTGAACGAATTTGATAACGATAACGATACTTTAGAAGAAATTTTCGAAAACCGCGAACAAATTGAGATTTCAAATTTCTACGAAAAATTACCTAAACCTACGTTAATAGCTACTGAAGAGTTTATGAACGACAAGGTTTATTACAACAACCCTGCTAAAACAGGAACTGGAAAACAATTCTAACTTTTTTTCATACCAAAATTTACTTCTTTTTTAAAGAGTAATATGAAAAATAAAAAAATAATTTTAGCCATTAGTGCCAGCATAGCCGCCTACAAAGCGGCTTTTTTGCTTAGGTTACTAGTAAAACAAGGGGCAGAGGTAAAAGTAATTTTAACACCAAGTGCGCAAGAATTTGTTACACCACTCACATTAAGTACTTTAAGCAAAAATCCTGTTTACAGCAAATTTGTGTTAAATGAAAATGGTGAGTGGACCAACCATGTAGAACTTGGCCTTTGGGCAGATTTAATGGTTATAGCGCCAGCTAGTGCCAATACTTTGGCTAAAATGGCAAATGGCATTTGTGATAATCTGCTCATTGCAACTTATCTTTCGGCTAAATGCCCTGTAATGTTTGCACCAGCTATGGATTTGGATATGTTTGTGCACCCAAGCACCACTGCCAATATCAATAAACTAAAATCGTATGGCAATATATTAATAGATGCCAACGAAGGTGAACTAGCTAGTGGTTTAAGTGGCAAAGGAAGAATGGCTGAACCAGAAGAAATACTTGATGTAATTGAAAAACATTTTATTTCGAAGCAAGATTTAATTGGTAAAACAGCTTTAATTACTGCTGGACCAACTTACGAAAATATTGATCCTGTGCGTTTTGTAGGTAATTATTCAAGTGGGAAAATGGGTTTTGCTATAGCCGAAGAATTGGCCAATAGAGGTGCTTTGGTAACTTTAATAGCTGGCCCGGTTGATTTAAAACACCACCATACTAATATTACTAGAATAAATGTTCGTTCGGCAGAACAAATGTTTGATGCTGTTAACGAGCATTTTGAAAATATTGATTTGGCTATTATGAGCGCTGCTGTAGCTGATTATACGCCCATTGAAGTAGCTGATAAAAAAATAAAAAAACAAAATGACGATGGCTTAACCATTCAGTTAAAAAAGACCAAAGACATTTTAAAACATATAGGTAACTTAAAAACAAAAAAACAAGTAGTGGTTGGTTTTGCTCTTGAAACCAACGATGAAGAAGCCAATGCCCTAAAAAAATTAAGAGAAAAAAATGCTGATTTTATAGTGTTAAATTCAATGCAAACACCTGGCGCAGGATTTAGACATGATACCAACCAAATTACTATTTTAAAAAATAATGGTGAAAAATTAGCTTATCAATTAAAATCGAAACACGATGTTGCCATTGATATCGTTAATGAAGTAGTTAAAACAATTCAAAACCTACATGCGTAAATTACTTTTTATTATTTGCTTGTTTATTAGCTTAGTAGCGCAAGCGCAACCCGACTTTAATGTTCAAGTAAGAGTTACCGATAATCAGATTGAAATTACTGATAGAAGTATTTTTAGAAGATTAGAACAAGATATTAAAACATTTATTTCAAATCAAAAATGGTGTTTAGATAAAGTAATGCCCAATGAGTTGTTTGATTTAAGTATTGAAATTATTCCTTCAGCTTACGACCAAACTAGTGGTGCCATTACAGCTGTGGCTATGATTCAATGCAGAAGACCCGTTTACGGAAGTAATTACAATACTATTTTATTAAACTTTAGGGACGAAAATTTTAACTTTGTTTACCTAGACCAACAACGTTTTGACTATATAGATGGGCAATATGGAACTGAAATTACGGGCCTGTTGGCATTTTATTGTTATTATGCACTAGGCCTTGATTATGATAGTTTTTCGCCCGAAGGAGGAACTCCTTATTTTAACAAATCGGCACAAATACTTTCGCTTGCACAAGCCAAAGGTGCTGGTGCAGGTTGGACCGCTTTTGGACGTAATTTGAGAACACGCTATAACTTAATTGATAATATTTTAAACGAACGCTTCAGACCTATAAGAACTGCCTATTATATCTACCACAGAAAAGGGATGGATGTTTTTCAAAAGAAGCCATTGGAAGCCAGAAAACAAATTTTTAAAGCATTAGAAGAAGTAAAAAAGGTTTTTACCATTGCACCCAATACAGTCATGTTATTGCTATTTTTTGATGCCAAACGCGATGAAATAATCAATATTTACAAAGGGGCTACAGCCATAGAAAAACCAAAAGCTGTTGACTTACTAAACGAATTAGATATTACCAACGCCACTAAATACGAAGCGATTACACAAGCGAAATAATTTTGAATTATGAATGTTGAATTATGAATTAAATTTACTTTGCTATTTCTAGATTTAACAATCAAAAAGTTATACATAAAGTTATTCTACGTTCTACAAATCATTTCGACAAGCTCAATGACCGCTTTTGAATGGCTCAAAGACAACGGACACTGAGCTTGTCGAAGTGTGATTAATAATAAATCATAACTTAAACCTTGGTCTATCAACTGACAACCAACAACTGACAACTAAATCACGCAAGGCGTGAATAAACTACTTCACTTCAATCTCATCCACAAAAATAAATGCATCGCCACCGGCACCTTGGTGACCTTGAGGTAATACGCCAAAGTTTTTAGCTACTACTTTTATGTAACGCGCTTTTACTTTTTTAGGTAATTGGTAAACAAAGTTTTTGGTAAATGTTTCTTCTGTATTCCAAGCCAAATTATGATTCAATGTTCCAACACTTTTAAAGTTGATACCATCATTTGAAATAAAATATTCTACTTCTTTTGGTAGCAAAATCCATGAGCGAGAATCTTGTAAATAATTAGACGAAATTTCACTGATTTCTTTCTTTGCTTGTAAATCTACCACCGCCTCAAAATCTTGACTTTGGTAACCTTGCCAACCACCTTTTCGCCAATCTTTATAACCGGCTAAGCCATCAATTATGCCAGCATCGCCACCAGCAGTGTATTGTTTGTTATATTTACAATTGAGTTTTACAGTCCAGTTATTGGGGATTTTATAAAATGATGCAAAAGCATAAGAACTGTCTCTGCAACTTTTTCCATCTTCTCTAACTGCGCAATCATTGTAACTTTTTACCAAAACGTTTGTGGCTTGGTTAATGGTTAAATTCAAATCATTTGCTTTGTCTTTAACCACCGTTGAAGTATCGCCTTTGGTGTTGATTAAATATATTTTTGAATAATAATCGTTGAATGTTTTAATAGTTAATTGCAAGCTATCTTTAAAGTTTTTGGTATTAGCTAAAATGAGAGGAGCTTTTAGGTAAGGGTCAAAAGTATATTGACCACTATATCCAACTATTGTATCTCCACTTGCACCTGCATCAGACCAATACTCAGTAATAACTTCAACAGTTCTTTGGTAAAAATCATCATTGAAAACAATTGATGTGTTATATAAATCACGATCAAATAAATAATAAGTATTAAAAATATTAGAACTCACAAGACTAGTATCAATAAAATGACGAGTATTTACTGGCTTTTTACCTTTGATATCTTTTTCTAACTTTAATAAACTACCCTCTTTAAAAAGTTTTATTTTTTTGTTATTTATCAATAAAGATACTTCATCAAATATTGAATATCCCAAATTGTATTCCTTGCCTCCCGGACAAACATCATAAATACCCATTGCACTCATTACATACCATGCACTCATTTGTCCGCAGTCTTCATTTCCAGCTAATCCATCAGGCGCATTGGCATACATTTCTTTCAAAATTTGATTTACTCGTGCCTGCGTTTTATCGGGTTTACCAATATAATTATACAAATAAGCCATGTGGTGACTTGGTTCATTTCCGTGCGCATATTGGCCAATTAAGCCCGTAATATCTGCTTGTTCTCTTCCACTGGTTTTAGTGGAAGCATTGAATAAATCATCCAGTCTTTTTTCAAATTTTTCTTTTCCTCCAGAATAATAAATCATTCCATCAATATCATGAGGAACAAAAAAAGAATATTGCCAAGAATTGGCTTCGGTAAAATGGTTATTTACTTCTGATGGATTAAACGGACTATACCAACCTCCATTAGAACGAGGTCGCATAAATTTAGCATCTACATCATAAAGTTCTTTCCAAGCATCTGGTTTATAAGTTGTAAGTTTAAATTGCTTTAAAAGATCATAACTATTTCTATCTTGTTCACCTTTTAGCATTTCAATACACCAATCATTATAAGCATATTCCAAAGTTTTACTTACACTTTCATGTTCATCTTCTACTTCTAAATAACCTTTTTTTCTAAATTCAGGCATTCCTAAATGGGCTATATTGGCAGTTTTTTCACATGCTTCAATTGCTAAATTTATATCAAAACCTCTTATTCCTTTGGCATACGCATCGGCTATTACGCTGATGGCATGGTTGCCAATCATACAATTGGTTTCGTTGCTGCTTAACTCCCACATTGGTAATCTACCAACTTGTTTGTATTGCTCCAAAAATGTTTTGATAAAATCTAAGTTTCGTTCACGTTGTACAATATTAAACAAAGGATGCAATGCCCTAAAAGTGTCCCAAAGGCTAAAAACCGTATAATAATTAAAGCCTTCTGCCTTGTGAATTTTCATGTCACGGCCAAGGTATCTTCCATCTACATCATTATAAATACTTGGGTGAATAAAGCAATGGTAAAGTGCTGTGTAAAAAATAATTCTTTGGTCGGCAGTGCCACCTTTTACTTGAATTTTATCTAATTCTTTGTTCCATAAAGCTTCGCAATCGGTTCTTACTTTTTCAAAATTCCAATGAGGCAATTCGGCTTGCATGTTCTTGGCTGCACCTTCTTCATCTAGCCCACTGATGGAAACTTTTACAAAAATTTGCTCACCTTTTTTTACATCAAATTCAAATGCACCAGCGTTAACTGTTGTTTTTCCATCATTACGCAACGACCTTCCATTAAAAGGTTTTGAAAATTCAATTCTATAAAAAACTATTTGATCTTTTGCCCACGCTTCACTTCTTCTATAACCCTCTAAAGTGGTACCATTTACTATTTTTATATTTCCTTCCAACAACTTATCGCGATGCAATAAATCTAAAATAATATTCATTTTACCCGATTTATTAAACGTGTATTTATGCATACCAACTCTAGTTGTTGTTGTCAATTCTACATCAATATCATCATCATCTAAATGTACACTGTAATAACCGGCATTTGCTTTTTCATTTTGGTGAGAATATTTGGATGAATATTTTTTGTTTTCAAAACTTGATTCACCCATCATAGGCATAATCATAATATCGCCATAATCGCTGCAACCCGTTCCACTTAAATGCGTGTGGCTAAAACCATAAATAATTGAATCGCTGTGATGGTAACCACTGCAACCGTCCCAACTGCCATCTATGCGCGTATCTGGACTCACTTGCACCATTCCAAATGGAGCTACCGCACCAGGAAAAGTATGTCCATGTCCACCTGTACCAATAAAAGGATTTACTATTTTAGCATAATTGGTTTGCGCAATTGAATAATTGGCAATAGGCAATAAACAAAAAGCAAAAAGGAATATTTTCAGGAAAGTCTTCTTCATATTTTTATAAAAATTCGAAAGTAAGGAAATTTGAATATTTAACTAATAACTAAAACCAAATAGCCATAAAGGAATTTTATTACCCATTCCCAACTCCACCCCATCAATGGCCAAATAGGCATTTGTTATGTCTTTTATTTGGTTAAAAGTTTTGTTTTTACCACCCACTTCAAAAAGCAACTTATTATCAATTAAAAAATCGCCTGTTGGAGTAAACCTGACTGTATGTTTTACTGCCAATTGATTAAAGAAAAAAACTTCGCGAACTGCGCCAATATCATTAGGTTCGCCAGCCAAAGCATGCATTAAGTTAGTATTGTTCAAATAAATTTTTTCGGGTTTGGTTAAAATACTTTCAGCACCTTTATCGGTTTTAAGCAAGTTAATCAATTTGGCTGTATGTAAATAATTTAAAAAGGCTAAAAGTGTATTTCTCGAAATTTCTAATTGCGCAGCAAGCTTAGTAATATCAGGCTTATACGGACCTGAAACAGCTAAAAAATGAAGGAGTTTTTTTAGTTTAAATACATTTTTATACTCCATATTATAAACAGCGGGCAAATCAGTTTCTAAAATTAAGTTTACGGTATTGCCTAATTTATGCGAATAACTGCTGCTACCTTCCATAAAGAATGGGTAAACACCGTGTTCTAAGTAATTTTTAAACGCAGGAATAATCTTTATTTTTTCAGAAATGGAAAGTGCTAATGCAATATGATTTTCCAATAAATCGGGTAAAGGGATAATAGGCAAATTGATGCCATTATTGAGCAAAATAAACTCCCTAAACGAAAGTGCTTCCATATCGTAAGCCACTACCCTGCGGCTTAAATCGGCACTGCCTTTATAAATTTCTAAAACAGATGAACTGGTAAAAATAATTTTTAAATCAATGTGATTATCGTAAATGCTTTTCAATTCCAAACTCCAAGTTGGATATTTATGTACTTCATCTAAAAATAAATGTGTGCCGCCATTAGCCACAAAATCATCTACAAAATCAATTAAACGGTTATTACTAAAAAAAACATCATCGAGCGAAACGTAAATAATACTTTCATTCAATGGCAAATTTTGTTTGATATATTGATGTAAAAAAGTGGTTTTACCACAACCTCGTGGACCTTTTATGGCAATAAACCTATCGTTCCAATTTATTTCATTAATTAGGTTTCTAACATATTCAACTTTGGTTCTTTTTATGCGCAGCAAAAAATTATTAAACATCCGTTTTATTTCTAATTCGTCTGTTTTATAAGTACCTTTTTCCATATTTTGTTTATTTTAAAAAACAAATATAATAACAAAATGTTAAATACAAAAAACATTTTTTGAAAATTTTGCTTTATATAAAAAACAAATTTTAACCTTTTGAACGACATTTATCGCTGCAATATTTCACCTCGTTCCACACTTTTTCCCATTTTTTGCGCCAAGTGAATGGGCGTCCGCAGGTAACACAAATTTTAGAAGGTAAATGCTGCTTTTTTACCCCTTTCATTTATCGTTTGCTCATTTTATTACCTGTAATTTGTCGTTGTAAGGTACACTTAAAACGATCAATTTCAGGATTACGTTTTTTGGCATGTTTTTGCGAAACACCTTGATTAACTCTTTTACGCCAAAGCCTCCAACTACTTGGTTTTAATTGATTACGCATCAGCTTTATAACTTCAGCTTCGCTTACACCAAACTGAAATTTAATGGCATCAAAAGGAGTTCTATCTTCCCAAGCCATTTCTATAATTCTATCAATTTCTACTTCGGTTAAATTATTCATACTTTAATTGAAACACAAAACAGCAGTTGTTGTTTAAAAATAATAATCAAATAAAATTTGAGCAAAAAAACCATCAATATAGTTTGGCTAAAACGTGATTTACGTTTAAGCGACCATGAACCACTAGCCCTTGCCAATGCTAATGGAATGGATACTATTTTGCTTTATATTTTTGAACCTAGCTTAATGCAATATGCCGATAGCAGCTTGCGCCATCATCAGTTTGTGTGGCAAAGTTTAACTGATATGAATAAAAGACTGCAAACATTTTCGGGTATGGAAAACAATATTTTTATTGCTTACCAAGAGGCAAGTGAAGTTTTTAGTTTGCTTTGCAATGAGTTTGATGTAAAATATGTATTTAGCCATCAAGAAATTGGAAACAGCTTAAGTTATTCTCGCGATAAGCTAATGGCAAATTGGTTTGAGCAAAACAATATTACTTGGACCGAATGCAAACGCGATGGCATTATTAGAGGTTTAAAATACCGCCCAAATGATTGGAATAAAAAATGGATTGAAACCATGAGCGCACCTCAATTTGGTTTTGACCTTAATTTACTTATTCCAAATGAAAGATTACTCCATGAACTTCATTTTTATAATATTGATAAAACCATAAAAATATACAGCAAAAATTTTCAACCTGGAGGCGAAAGTTATGCTTTACAATATTTGCAGTCTTTTGTTGAAACCAGGCATATCAATTATGCCAAACATATTTCAAAACCAGCTTTGGCTCGTAAAAGTTGTAGCCGCCTTTCACCTTACTTGGCGTGGGGAAATTTAAGTATGCGCATGGTTTACCAAGCAGTAATGGCCACTAAAAATAAACCTAATGCTAACAAAAGAGCTATTAACTTTTTTATAGCTCGATTGCATTGGCATTGCCATTTTATTCAAAAATTTGAAACCGATTGTAGTATGGAGTTTAATAATGTAAACTCAGCTTACAATTCAATTAGAACCGAAAAAAATGAGGCTTTTATTACCGCATGGAAAACAGGAAATACGGGTTATCCGCTAATTGATGCTTGTATGCGTTCAGTTACCGCAACAGGTTATTTAAACTTTAGAATGCGGGCCATGTTGGTTAGTTTTTTAACGCATAATTTATGGCAAGATTGGCGTTTTGGAGTGCATCATTTAGCCCAACAATTTTTGGATTTTGAACCTGGCATACATTACCCACAGTTTCAAATGCAAGCTGCCACCATGGGCGTTCATATAATTAGAACCTATAACCCCATTAAACAATCGTACGACCACGATGAAAATGGCGAATTTATTAAACAATGGATTCCTGAGTTATCTAATGTTCCCAAAGAATTTATACATGAACCTTGGTTGATGAATTTGGAACAGCAACAAACATTTAATTGTATAATTGGTAAAGATTATTCAGCCCCAATAGTTGATTTAAAAACAAGCACCAAAATGGCTAGCAATAATTTGTGGGCACTCAAAAAATCGTATGCATCGAAGAGTAAAATAAATGAAATTTTGAACAAATTATCACACCGAAATTCGGAAGAAGAAGTTAAACTTGGCGATGGTGTAGTGGATAGAGAATCAACATTTAAACGGAAGAAAAAGGCTACAAAAAAGGTAAGTAAAAAGGTTGTTGAACAAGTTAAAATGGACTTGTAGTTCAATAAATTTATTCTATTTTTGAACAATAAAAATCAATCAATCTATGGAAGTAAATGAGCCTGACTTATCGTATGGTAACCACTCGTATGCCGATTACCTTAAATGGACCATGGAAGAAATGGTTGAAATTATTAAAGGAAGAGTTTATAAACTAAGCGCGCCAAAAAGAGTGCACCAAAGTATTTCAGGTAATACTTTTAATAAACTTTATAACCATTTAGAAGGACAAAAATGTAAAGTTTATTCTGCACCTTTTGATGTGCGATTACCGATAAAATCTAGAAAAAACGAAGATATATTTACAGTAGTTCAACCAGATATTTGTGTAATTTGCGATCCAACTAAATTAGACGATGCTGGCTGCATTGGAGCTCCTGATTTAATTATTGAAATTTTATCGAAAGGAAATAATAAAAAGGAACTTCAAAATAAATACGAAGTTTACGAAGAATCAGGCGTAAAAGAATATTGGGTAATTGAGCCTGAAAGCCAAACCATGTTGGTTTATACTTTGGTAAATGGAAAATACCAACCTTCTAAACTACTTACGCTTGGCGATAAAATTATCACCCCTATTTTACCCGGTTTTGTTTTAAATTTAGACGAGGTTTTTGCCAATTTAGATTAGGTAACAACCAATTTCACCTCACTATTATCGCTACAATTTTCTAAAAGTACTGTATTGGTTTTATTAAAAACAGGATGCAAAAACTCGGGAGCAATTTGAACCAATGGTGCTAATGTAAACCTGCGCACATGTAGATAAGGATGAGGAACTTTTAAATTTTCAGTATCAATTATTTCATGGTTAAAATACAAAATATCCAAATCAATTATCCTGGCTTCCCATTTTTGATTGCGTACTCTGCCCATTTGGGTTTCTATTTGCAAAAGCGTTTTTAATAAATCTGTAGCCGATAATTCAGTATTAACCTCAATTACTTGGTTGTAAAAATTATCTTGATTGGTATTGCCCCAAGCCGCAGTCTCGTAAACACTTGATTTAGAAATAATTACAATCAAACTCTTCTCAATCAATGAAATAGATTCTTGCAAATTATCCATTTTATCACCTAAATTGGTTCCCAACAAGATATAAGCTCTATTCATACTTTTTATTTAGTGTTTTTTTCATTTGGAAGATTGAAAGGTTAGAAAAATTAGAAGATTACAAGGTTAGAAAAATTACAAGGTTCATGTTCTCAGCACTCATCTCTCTCAACTCCCATTTCTCAATTCTCATCTCACATTTCACACATCAAAAATCCTTAAATCAACTCTAATAGCGCAACACACTCCACATGATGCGTATGCGGAAACATATCTACCGCTTGCACTTTGGTTACTTTATAAACTTCTTGCATCATAGCTATATCACGCGCTTGGCTAGCAGGATTACAGCTTACGTACACAATTTTAGGAGCACGTAATTCCAACATTTTATTGATTACATCAGGATGCATTCCTGCACGAGGTGGATCAGTAATTATTACATCAGGTTTGCCATGCTTTGCAATCAATTCATCATTCAACACATCTTTCATATCGCCTGCATAAAAGTGTGTATTGTTTATTTGATTGATTGCTGAGTTTTCTTTAGCATCAATAATTGCTTGCTCCACATATTCTATACCTACCACCGTAAGTGCTTGTTTAGCTACAAAATTAGCTATTGAACCCACACCAGTATATAAATCGTAAACGGTTTCATGGCTTTGGATATTGGCCATTTTACGCGCTTCGTTGTATAAATTAAAAGTTTGCTCAGTATTGGTTTGAAAAAACGATTTAGGTTGAATATTAAATTTCAAATCTTCTAATTGCTCCACCATGTATGATTTTCCTGCATAAACATGCACATCCAAATCGTGAATGGTGTCGTTCATTTTATCGTTTACCACATATAACAATGAGGTTATTTGAGGGAAAGTGTTTTTTAAATATTCCATCAAAATATTGATTTTTTCTTCATCGTTTTGTTTAAAAACAACTATCAACATCCACTCGTTTAAGCTGGTATTACGCAAAATCATATTGCGCATAAATCCTTCTTGGCTGCGGGCGTTAAAGAAATCAAATCCTTGATTTACACAAAATTGTTTAATGGTATTTCTTATTTGATTGTGGAAATCGTCCATCAAATAACATTTTTGAACGTCTAAAATCTTATCAAATTTTCCAGGAATATGAAAACCTAAACCTTTATGTTCGGCCACGCTTAATTCGTCTTTGTTATCAAGTGTTTCAAGCCATTTTTTATCTGTAAATGTAAACTCTAATTTATTTCTGTAATACTGAGTTTGAGCTGAACCAATAATATTTTCAGGAGTTGAAAAAGGAAATTTACCAATGCGTTCAAAAGCATCAATTACTTGCTGTTGCTTGTATTTTAATTGAATTGGGTAACTCATGTGCTGCCATTTACAGCCACCACAAGTTCCAAAATGAGCGCAAAAAGGCTCAATACGTTCATCTGATGGTTTTACAATTTTATGAATTCGTGCAAAACAAAAACTTTTCTTTTTATTATGAACATATAAATCTACTATATCACCAGGAACAGCAAAATCAACAAAAATTACTTGTCCTTCGTGCTTTGCAATGGCTTTTCCCTCACTACCAGCACTAATTATTTCAATATTTTCTAAAACGTATGGTTTAAATTTTCTCTTGCTCAATGTTGTATTGTTTAGCCACAGATTTCACAGATTACACTGAATTTATAAAATAAGTGTTTGTTAAATAATGGCTACAAATAACAGTATTTTAAAGGTATTTATTATAAAAAAAGTTCAACCAAATAAATGATTGAACTTTTTAAGGTTGGTAAAGATACCAACCTTGGTTAAAAATTGTTATTGTAGTAATTAAAACTTTTTCTCACCAAATTTCAATTTATATTCAATGTAAAACATTGATATTAAAATACCTCCTCCACAAATTGCCCAATAATATTTTTCATAATCTAAACTTAACAAATTTCCAATTAGTGAAACTAGCAATAATAAAGAAAAAGTATATATGGAAAATTTAGCTGATAATTTATTGGCATAAATCCAATTTTCTTTCGAACTCATTGATTGAAAAGTTCTATAACCGAAAAATTTATTTATTTCTTTAGGGTTAAAAACCTTAAATATTATGCTTACAGTTAATAAAATGATTGATGCATAAAATGTTTTATCCATGTGGTGATTATTTTAAACAAATGTATTTTATTGATTTACAAAAACAAAAAAAGTTCAACCAAATAAATGATTGAACTTTTTTGAAGGTTTGAAATGGTTCCAACCTTGGCAATATGGTCGTTGAACGGAGCCTAAACGTGCACTTCGACTTCGCTCAGTGAACGTTTAGGCTATGGTCTATCAACTGACAACCATCAACTAACAACTAGTTAGCTTTAAAAGCCTTAGCTGCTTCAATAATTTTAGGCATAATTTCAAAAGCATCTCCAACTATTCCATAATCGGCAGCTTTAAAGAATGGTGCTTCCGCATCTTTATTAATGGCTACAATAACTTTACTAGAACTAACTCCAGCTAAATGCTGAATAGCGCCCGAAATACCAATAGCAATGTACAAATTAGGTTTAATGGTAATTCCAGTTTGACCAACGTGTTCGCTATGTGGTCTCCAGTGCATATCGCTTACAGGTTTGCTACAAGCAGTTGCAGCACCTAAAGCATTGGCTAAATCTTCTACTAAGTGCCAGTTTTCGGGACCTTTTAAACCACGTCCACCACTGATAACAATTTCAGCTTCAGTTAATGGAATTTTACCTGTTACTCTGTTTATTTCTACCGATTTTGTTGTAAAATCAGCATCAGCCAAACCTGCTTCGGCATTCACAATATTAACTGCTTGTGCATTTTCTAAAGTGTTAAAAGTATTTGGAGTAATAGCCAACACTTTTACAGTTGTAGTTAAGTTTACATCGGCAAATGCTTTACCTGAAAACACACCTCTACGAACCACAAAACCTGCACTTGTGTTTGGCATTGAAATTACACCGCTAGCAATACCCGCTTTTAAACGAGCAGCTACACGAGGCGCAACTGATTTACCTGAATAAGTGTTTGAAATAACTACAATACTTGACCCTTCGGCTGTTGCTGTGTTGCAAATAACTTTAGCGTAAGTTTCAGCGTTAAATCCATTTAAATTATCATGTTTGATACTAACTATTTTGTTAGCACCAAATTTTGCCAATTCGGCTAATTTATCATCGGCTACATTACCAGGCACTACTGCGGTAACTGTTCCATTATGTGCTTGTGCAATTTGGCTAGCATAACTAACGGCCTCAAAAGCCGATTTTTTAAAGCTACCATCAATTTGTTCTGCAAATACTAATATATTCATTTTTTTGTAAGGCCTTTGGCAGCTAGCAGCTGGCCTCTGGCGATTTTTTATTAATTGTTAAACTTATATTTTCTTGCCAGTAGCTAGAAGCTAGAGGCTAGTTGCTAAATTAGATGATTTTCGCTTCGTTATGTAAAATGCTGATTAATGAACCTGCTTCTTCTACCGAAATTAATTTAACTGAACCTTTTGGCGCTGGTAATTCAAAACCAACTGCTGCGCTTGTTAATTCAGAAGCAACTGGTTCTACCACTTTTAAAGGTTTGGTTCTTGCAGCCATAATACCACGCATATTAGGAATTCTTGGTTCGGTTAACTCTTTTTGAGCACTAACTACCAAAGGTAAATTAGCTGTTAGTTTTTCTCTTCCACCATCAATATCGCGTTCCATGGTAGCAGTAGTTCCATCAATTTCAATGCTAGTAATTACATTTACCGAGGGTAGGCCTAACATTTCGGCTAATAAACCACAAACTTGTCCTCCATTGTAATCAATGCTTTCGCGGCCTGTAAAAATTAAATCAAAATTTTCGGCTTTGGCATAAGCAGCAATTTGCTCTGCTACAAAATAAGCATCGGTTGGCACAGCATTAATACGCACTGCATCAGTTGCTCCAATAGCTAATGCTTTTCTTATACTAGCTTCTGTATCAGCCAATCCTACAGTAATAGTTGTAACTGTTCCACCTAATTTTTCAGTTAATTCCAAACCACGAGTTAACGACAATTCATCGTAAGGATTAATAATAAACTGAACACCCGCTGTATTAAATTGGGTATTGTTTTCAGTAAAAGTTACTTTTGTTGTGGTGTCTGGCACATTGCTAACACAAACTAATATCTTCATATAATGATAATTTTGTTGTTAAAAAGAGCAGCAAAATTATCTAAAAATTGTTTTTAGCCTAATGCAAAATAACAGATTATTAAAACTACAAGAAATGTTGGCAGAAACGCCCAACGATATTTTTTTAAATTACGCTTTGGCTATGGAATACAAAGGACTTAACCTAATTGATAAAACCATTGAACAGCTGAATAATGTGTTGCTGCTTGACGAAAATCATGTAGCTAGCTTATACCAATTAGGGGTTTTATTAAGTGAACGCAACGAAAATGATAAAGCTATTTTATTTTTAGAAAAAGGTATTGAAATTGCCAAACAACAAAAAGATTTAAAAACTACCAATGAATTTAGGGCTTTAATTGACGAAATTTTATACTAATGGCTTTAACTAAATTTTACCAAACCAATGTATTAGAAGCTGGCTGCGATGAGGCTGGACGAGGCTGCTTAGCTGGACCTGTATTTGCAGCAGCAGTTATTTTAGATAAACACAAACGCATTAAATATTTAGACGATTCAAAAAAATTAACACATTCGCAACGTGAAGAATTGAGGTTTGAAATTGAAGAAAAAGCATTGGCTTGGGCGGTGGCAAGTTTTACAAACGAACAAATAGATGAAGTAAATATTTTAAAAGCTTCGTTTTTGAGTATGCACAAAGCCATTGATAAGTTAGCAATAAAACCTGAACATTTAATTATAGATGGAAACCGGTTTATTCTTTACCAAAACATTCCACATACTTGCATAATTAAAGGTGATGCCAAATACCAAAGCATTGCGGCTGCATCTATTTTAGCCAAAACACATAGAGATGACCTGATGCTAAAATACCATGCTGAATTTCCTAATTATGCTTGGAATGAAAACAAAGGCTATGGCACTTTAAAACACAGAGCAGCCATTGAAAAATATGGCATTACGCCTTATCATAGAAAAACGTTCAGGCTTTTAAAAGAGCAGTTGGAGTTGTTTTAAAACAAAAAAACCTTACTTTATTTCTAAAGTAAGGTTTTTTAAGAATGTTTTCTTATTACTTTTGGTCTGTACTAGCGTTAACAAAAGTATATTTTGAGCCATTTTTCTTCCAAATAACAAAAAGGATTTCAATATTTTCTTTCACGTAATTTTTAGGCAAGATCATAGTATATTTTTTATCAATTGTTTTACCTGCTTTTGGATCACTAGCAGCTAAATAACCATAATTTAAACCTTCGAATGCTTGTCTTAAAACGTGGTGATGTTCAACACCAACAGAAGGAGTATGACCTGATTGCTTACCAATTGCTTTATCTTCAAGCAAATAACAACCAACATAATAATCACCTGAATTGTCTTTGAAAAATTTAGTTCTAGAATCTACAGCAACTGTCCAAAAACCTTCTGCATCTTGTGTCCAAGAAGTCTTGAATCCAACATTAGCTTGAACAGCCGCAGCAGCGTGCGCATCAATTGCAGCCTTACATTTTGCTTTTTCAGAAGTTACATTTACACCGCTAGTTCTATCTAATTGTAATACATGATTAACTGCAAATGTAGGATAACCAGTAACTCCTAATTCATCATCCCATGCTGTTGCAGTTGGAGTAATAAATTCTTCTGCTACAAAGTTTTGACTAAATGTTCCAACATAACATGCTTTTGGAGAGTAATCAATAAGTTCAATAGCCATATCCCATCCCCAACTTCCACAAGGACCGCATCTTGATCCAGTGTACTTATTAATTACAGATGTGTTTGTTTCTGACACAGCGATTCCTGTATCTGCTGGAGTACTTGATGAAGACTCTTCCTTGCTACAGCTAGCAAATAATAACGAACCAGCTGTTAAAGCAACCATTGATAATTGTAAAAATCTGTTTTTCATTGTTTAGTTTATTAATTTAGATTGTGTTTAATTTACTTCAAAATGCAGATTTATAGAAATAATTTTAAAATAACAAAAAAATGATGTAATTTTTTTAAAACTATTGAATAAAAGCATATTGCAAGATATTTGCACCCATTTTTAAAGCTTGCTGTCTTACTGGTTCTGGGTCGTTGTAAATATCTTGGTCTTCCCAACCGTTACCTAAATCACATTCATAAGTATAAAAACATACCAATTTACCTTTATAAATTAATCCAAAGCCTTGTGGTGATTTACCATCGTGCTCATGCACTTTCGGTAATCCTTTGTTAAAATCAAATTTTTGATGGTAAATAGGATGACTCCACGGTAATTCTACAAACTCTAATTCAGGAAAAACTTTTTTCATTTCTCTTCTAAAAAACAAGTTTAAACCATAATTATCATCAGCATGTAAAAAGCCACCTGCCATTAAATAATTGCGCAAATTTTCGGCCTCTTGTTTATTAAAAACAATATTGCCATGCCCAGTTAAATGAATAAAAGGATAGTTGAAAATGTCTTTACTACCAACTTCAACAATATCTTCTTCTGGTACCAAACCCATTTTTAAATTATCGTTGCAAAACTTAATTAAATTAGGCAAAGATGTTTTATTGGCATACCAATCGCCACCACCATTGTACTTGAGTTTGGCAATTTTTACAGTTGGCTTTTGAGCAAAAGAAAATGCAATGAATAAAAGACTAAAAAAAAGTATGGCTTTAAAATTACGTTTTATCATATTTAACAATTGAATTTCAAAAATAGGGAATTATACTTTACCGCGTGGATGAAAATTTGTAATCACTTCATGCAAATATTCTTTGCTAATATGTGTGTAAATTTCGGTTGTAGTAATACTTTCATGACCAAGCATTTGCTGCACAGAGCGCAAATCGGCACCTGCCTCTACCAAACTGGTAGCAAATGAATGACGCAAAGTATGCGGGCTAATATTTTTCTTAATTCCAGCCATAGCAGCCATTTCTTTAATTATTAAAAAAATATAAACTCTACTTAGTTTTTTACCTCTTTTGTTTAAAAAAATAATATCAGTGCAATCCTTATCAATGGTTAATTTATTTCTGATGCTATTGGTATAAATATCAATTTCTTTTAACGCTCTTTCAGAAATAGGCACCAAGCGCTCTTTATTACCCTTACCAATTACCCTTATAAATTCATCAGTAGCATAAATATCGGTAAGTTTTAAATTAATTACTTCGCTTACTCGCAAACCACAACTAAACATGGTTTCAATGATGGCATGATTTCGAGTGGCTTCATCCTTACTTAAATCTAATGTGGCAAGCATTAAATCTATTTCATACACATCTAAAGTATCAGGTATTTTACGAGTAACTTTTGGGCTTTCAATTAAAGTAATGGGATTATTTTTAATTAAATCTTCCATTTCTAAAAAATGAAAAAAAGCTTTTAAACCACTAATAATCCTGGCTTGGCTGGTATTATTTATTCCTAACTCGTTTATAAATTTTAAAAAATCTCTAAAAACATGAATGGTAAGTTCATTGGGCTGTAATTCAATGTTTTTTATAGTTAAATATTGACAAAGTTTTTCAACATCTCTTACATAAGCTTCAATACTATTTGTTGCTAGCGATTTTTCTAACTGTAAATATGCCTTAAAACCTGTTATGTATGAGTTCCACACTTTTGAAATTATGAATGTTGAATTAAGAATAAAATAGATTAATTATATGCACCTAAAAACATAAACACTTTAACACTTTTTAAACTAAGAAACTTTCAAACTCAGGTCAATACTTTTTGCAGAGTGAGTTAATGCTCCAACAGAAATGAAATCAACGCCCGAAGCAGCAAAATTAGCAATGGTTTCTTTCGTAATTCCACCACTGGCTTCGGTTTCATATTTTCCGTCAATTAAAACTATTGCTTCTTTTAGTAATTCTGGAGTAAAGTTATCAAGCATAATTCGGTGCACTCCACCTTTATTTAAAACTTGTTTTACTTCATCTAAATTGCGGGTTTCAACTTCTATTTTTAAATCTAAGTTGTTATCCTGTAAATAAAGATGTGTTTTTTCAATGGCTTGAGCAATTCCACCTGCAAAATCAATATGATTATCCTTTAACATAATCATATCATAAAGCCCGATTCTGTGATTAAAACTACCACCTACTTTTACCGCATATTTTTCAAATAAACGCATACCTGGAGTGGTTTTTCTAGTATCCAATACCTTGGTTTTGTAATCTTTAATTAAATTACTAATAAACCTACTTTGCGTAGCTACGCCACTTAAACGTTGCATAAAATTTAATACCAAACGCTCTGCAGTTAAAATTGAAATAGATTTGCCTTCAACTGTAAAAACTATATCTCCTACTTTTATTTCATCACCATCATTAAAATTTGGCTTAAAAACCAAAGCAGAATCTACTTTTTTAAAAATGTATTCGGCTAATGGCAAACCACAAATAACACCATTGTCTTTAGCCACACAATAAGCATTACCAGCTTTTTCTGTGCTAATGCAAGCCAATGAACTATGATCGCCTGAGCCAATATCTTCCCTCAAAGCAATATCAATATATGCTTGTACATCAGGGTTTCGTAATAAATTTTCCATGGATATTTTAATTGTATAAATAAAAGATTTCTACTAATTATCTTTTATAATTTCTAAACAAGCTTTTTATTTTTAAACTAATTACACCTAAAATGGCTTCTTTAAAAATTCCTTTGCTCATTTTTGATTCGCCTTGCGTTCTATCAGTAAAAATAATAGGAACTTCAACTATTTTAAAACCATATTTTGAAGCCGTAAATTTCATTTCAATTTGAAAAGCATAACCTCTAAATTTAATTTTGTCAAGTTCAATGGTTTCTAATAAATTACGTTTATAACAAACAAAACCAGCAGTAGTATCGCGAATATTCATACCAGTAATCATTCTTACATAACTACTTGCATAGTAACTCATTAAAACCCTATTCATGGGCCAATTTACCACATTAACCCCTGTAATATACCTTGAACCTATGGCTAAATCAGCTCCTTCTTCGCAAGCTTTATAAAGCCTAATCAAATCATCAGGATTGTGGCTAAAATCGGCATCCATTTCAAAAATATAATCGTATTTACGTTGTAAACACCATTTAAAACCTTCGATATAAGCAGTGCCTAAGCCATTTTTTTCTTTACGCGAAAGCAAGTGAAGTCTGTTAAACTCTTTTTGTAAATTTATAACAATATTACCCGTGCCATCGGGCGAATTATCATCCACAATCAGTAAATCAAATTCGGGCTGCAAACTCATTACTTTTCTAATGATATTTTCAGCATTATCAATCTCGTTATAGGTTGGTATAATTACTATTTTATTGTTCATAAATTTTTTCAATAATAATCTTAAACGGAATATTTTACAATTTACATTATTATTGAAGCAAAATTTATTACAAAATAGTTTTGAACAAAGCAGCTTTTTTTGACCGTGATGGTGTGTTAAACCTTGAAATTGGGGACTATATAAAACAATTTAGTGATTTTAAATTATTGCCTCATATTTATGAAAATTTAAAGAATTTGCACCAAAAAGGGTACTTACTTTTTGTAATTACCAACCAAGGGGGCATTGCAAAGCAACAATACAACCATAAAACTTTGGCAGAAATGCATGATTTTTTGCAAGAAGAAAGTAAAAAAAATGGTTTTGAATTTACTGAAATATACTATTGCCCGCACCACCCAGAAACAAGTGCTTGCCTTTGCCGTAAACCAAGCAGTTTAATGGTTGAAAAAGCCATTGCAAAATATAATATTGACCCAAGTAAAAGTTTTATGATTGGCGATAAAGAACGAGATGTTACATGCGCTAACAGTGCAGGTGTTAAAGGATATTTAATTGAACCTAACCAAGATTTTACTTTTATTGTTAACCAAGAAATTGAATTAAACTAGATTTTAGTATCTTAATAAATGAAAAATATTTTTTTAAAATTAGCCTTATTTTTAATAATCAGCTTTATAATAAAAACAGCCAACAGTCAATCATTTACACTGCATGATGGCGATACCATAAACGTAACTGTAGATGGTAAAAAACAAGGATTTTGGCGCTACTATTGGCCTAATGGCGACTTAAAGTACGAAGTATTTTATGAAAACAACGAAAAACAAGGTATTGAAATTAAGTTTTACGATGCGCAAGATTGCATTGAACTAAGCAATACTTTTAAAAATGGTGTGATGGATGGACCAAGTGTTTCATTTTTCCCCAATTGTAGCACCCGTTGTGAAGAAATTTATCGAGATGGTTTAAAAAATGGCTATGAACGCTGTTACGATGAAGCAGGATTTATGCTTACCGAGGGTAATTTTGCCAAAGGCGAATTAGTAGGTTCTTACGCACATTACGATAAAAAAGGATATGTAACTTACGAAGCACCCACCAAAGAGGCGGTTACTACCATTAAGTTCGATAAATTTTTAACTGGCGAATACAAACTGAAAGATTCTACCATTTTTAGGGCTTTTAAACGTAATCCACATTGGAAAAAAATATCATTAGTGGTGGATATGACGGGTAGTATGTTTCCATACATTGGACAATTACTTATTTGGTACAAGCAAAATTATGAAAGCGAAAAAATTATGTATTATACCTTGTTTAACGATGGTGGCGAATTAGCTGATGAACTAAAGAAAACAGGTGCTGCAGGTGGTGTATATAGTTTTGAAGCTAAGGATTTTAAAAAATTTAAAAAAGATATAGATGAAACCCGAAAAAAAGGTGGTGAGCGCCAAGGAGGCGATGAGCCAGAAAATGATTTAGAGGCGGTTTACAAAGCTATTACAACTTTAAAAGGTTTTGGGGACATAGTTTTAGTAGCAGATGATAGCCCAGTTAGGGATATGGCACTGTTAAAACGTATCAAAAAACCTGTACACGTAATTATTTGCGGAACGGCCAAAGGCATTAACTCAGAGTATTTAAAAATTGCTTACTTAACTAAGGGAAGTATTCATACAGCCAATGCCGATTTAGAAATGAAAACCTTGGTTGACAATACTGAAATTACCATTGATGATGATATTTTCTTATTTAGAAATGGCGAGTTTGCTTGGGTAACAACAATAGCAAAATAATTAAATTTTACTCCTCTTCTTCTAGTTTGTAACGTAATAACCTATCGTTAAATTTCTTAATTACATTTTCGTAATCCAGCGGTGTAAACAGTACTTTTTTACCAAATAAATCGGCAAAAATATTATTGCCTTGAACCATACCCATATCGTTTCGCATGGCATTAAAGGGTTTGGAAAGCAATTGCATTTTTTCGTTATACACATGTAAACCATATGCCAATTTATTTCTGCTCGAAAATTCTGAAATATCGAAACAAAATGATGCAATTAAAAAATTAGTAGAATCGAAAGTTAATGGTGCTTCTATTGGTAAATAGTTTTCGTCAATAAATACATTGTTAAAATCTTTTGCTAATATTTTATTGATAGATGAATCAGAAAGATACAGCACTTTACTAAATTTATAATCACTTTTCATTTTATCCATAACCATTTTATTATTGAGCTGTTGCACAAAATAAATTTGGGTTACTTCATCATTTCTTCCTGCACGTTTTAGTGCATTAATTTCGTGAATATTTGGTGTAGGAAACATAATCAACAGCGTTCCTTTATTTAATTTAAGTACTTGTTTTTTTACTTCATTATCTATGTCAAAAAGTGTTTTGCCAATTTGTACAGCACTTAATCTTACACCAAACTCCAATGTATTTGGTCTGCCAGCAATATAATTTCCGGTGCTATTATTGGTAAAGCTGTGCAAATATTTTATTTCAAAATTTCCTACTTGACTAAACTTAAAACTAAAACCAATCATTCCTGCTAAATCAATATCGCCAGCTTTATTTTTATTTGATTCTAAACCTCCTTGAATCAATCTATAAGCACCATTTTCTAAAGTTTGTGAATAACTATACATTAAATAAGAAGGTCGCAAACCAAACATTAATTTAAAATCATTACTGCTTCTATCGGGCACTAAATGTAAAGCAAACGAAGGGTCAAAATAATAACCACCAAACTGGTTATCGGTTGATTTATCGCGGCTTTCAATAAAATTGATGGCTAATGGTTCAATAGAGTAATCCCATAAACTAATAAAGCTGTTTACATAATATTTATTTAAAGGTTTGCTTAAAAATACGCTAAACCTGGGCATAAAATTTCCTATTCTATTGCCATATTCAGTTCCAATTAAATTTAAATTGGCGTCAATACCTACTCCAAAATTAAAATTATTGGGATCCATTTTATGTAAAAGTAGTTTTTGTGGAGCCTTATCAATTGATTTATTTTTTTTTTCAATTATTTCGCTTTGCGTCAAAGCTTTGTTTATAAAAACACAACAAGTTAATACGCTAAAAAACAAAATTTTATAAAATTTGGTCATTTTCTTTTTATTAGTTTCTTATAAAGTCAATATTTCTTTTCAATCCGTTGTATTTGGTTCGCTTAACTGGCGATTTTTTAAATAACTCACTGAATACTTGTTCAGTAATCTCTAACCAATCATTATTAGTCATGTTTAAAAGTTCGGGTTTAGCTAAAAAATTGGGTTCGTTGTGTGGTTTCGAAAACCTATTCCAAGGGCAAACATTTTGGCAAATATCGCATCCAAAAGCCCAATTATCAAACTTTCCTTTCATTTCGACAGGAATGGCATCTTTTAACTCAATGGTAAAATAACTAATGCATTTACTTCCATCCACAACAGTTGGCGAAACTATGGCTTCGGTAGGGCAAGCATCAATGCAAGCTGTACAAGTTCCACAATAATTGGTAGCTAATTTACTATCGTAGTCTAATTCCAAATCAATAATTAATTCTGCCAAAAAGTAAAACGAACCATGGCCTTTATTAATTAAATTGCCATTTTTGCCTATCCAACCTAAACCACTTTTGGCAGCCCAAGCTCGCTCTAAAACTGGCGCTGAATCTACAAAACACCTACCTCCTACTTCACCAATATTGGTTTGAATAAACAATAGTAATTCAACCAATTTTTCTTTTACAACATCATGGTAATCTTGCCCATACGCATATTTTGAAATTTGGGGAGCTGCTGAGTCTTTTTGCTTATCAGTAGTATAATAATTATACATTAAACTTATAACCGATTTGGCATCATCAACTAATAATGTTGGGTTTAAACGCTTGTCAAAATGATTTTCCATATAAGCCATTTTGCCATTTTTATTTTCCTTGAGCCATTTCTCCAACTTTGGGGCTTCGGTTTCTAAAAACGCTGCTTTACTGATACCTACAAAGCTAAAGCCCAATTTTAAAGCATGGTCTTTTATTAATTTTGTATAATTAGTTTGGTTTGGCATAGCAATTGACAAAATTGGTTACTTATATTTGAATAAAAAAGAAAGAAATTATGGTATTCATGGTTGAAATAAAATTGCCTTACGAAATAGACAATAATTTTATGCGCAAAATTCCGAGTCACCGAGCTTTTATTAGTGTTTTAATTAATAAAGGTAAAATACAAAGTTATACCATAAATGAAGAAAGAACTAAAGGTTGGATAATTTTTAACACTGAATCGGAACAAGAAACAGAAACCATTATGCAGCAACTACCTTTATACGAATTTATTACCTATAAAATACATCCTATATTGGTTCATGATAGTGAAATATTTAGATTTCCTAAAATGCACATGAACTAATTTCATTTAAAATAGCTTATTTTGCAATCAATTATTTAACTAAAAAACAAAAAAGAAATCAAGAAAATGGAAAACTCACAAATTTCATCAACCCAAACCCAAAGTGTGGTGGGTGCTTTTATGACTAAAGTTTATTCATGGATGACTTTAGCATTATTTATTACTGGTGTTGTAGCCATGTATGTAGCTTCGTCAGAACAATTATTAAGCATAGTATTCGGCACCAAATACATGTTTATGGGTTTAATAATAGCTCAACTTGGAGTAGTTTGGTATTTAAGTGCTCGTGTTTCTAAATTAAGTTACACAACCGCTACCATTATGTTTGTTTTGTATTCAGTTTTAAGCGGAATTACTCTTTCGAGCATTTTCATTTTATATACTGCTAGTTCTATTGCATCCACATTTTTTATTACTGCTGGTACTTTTGCAGTAATGAGTTTAGCAGGATTTTTTACCAAAAAAGATTTAAGCGGTTTTGGAGCTATTATGATGATGGGTCTAATAGGATTAATTATAGCTACAATTGTTAATTATTTTTTACAAAGCTCAATGTTAAACTATATTATATCATATGCTGGTGTAATGATTTTTGTAGGATTAACAGCTTACGACACCCAAAAACTAAAAATAATGGCTACTCAGTTAGATGGAGAACAAGCTAAAAAAGGTTCAATTATGGGTGCATTAACTTTGTACCTTGATTTTATCAATTTATTTTTATACTTATTACGCTTATTAGGCGATAGAAAATAATTTAAATAATTAAAGATTATAAAATCTGTGAATTGATGGACGAAAAACCATCTTTCACAGATTTTTTATTTTACAAAAAATGGTAATTTCTTTTACAATATTTTACAAATAAATGAATTATTCCCACCAACGTTTATTACACTTTACCGAACAAGTTTTTATAAAATGTGGCATGAATGAGCAAGATGCCAGGCAGGCTGCTGATGTGCTTATTGCTGCCGATTTACGCGGGATAGATTCACACGGTGTAGCACGCTTAAGTGGCTATGTTAGGCTTTACGAAGCCAACAGAGCTAATATGAATGCACAACATAAAATTATTTATGAAACACCCAGCACTGCCACCATTGATGCAGACCAAGGTTTGGGTTTGGTTGTTGCACCAAAAGCAATGGATATAGCAATAGAAAAAGCTAAAAACGTGGGCACAGGTTGGGTGGCTATTCAAAACAGCAATCATTTTGGCATAGCTGCTTACCATGCCATGAAAGCTTTGCCTAATAATATGATTGGAATTGCCATGACCAATGCAAGTCCATTAGTAGCTCCAACTTACAGCAAACAGCGTATGTTAGGAACAAACCCTATTTGTTATGCTTTTCCGGCAGGAAAACACTTACCTATTGTGATTGATATGGCAACAAGCGCTGCTGCAAATGGAAAGCTTGAAATTGCGCAACGAACGGGTAAACCAATTCCTAACAATTGGGTACAAACCAAAGATGGTGAAGAATCAACCAATGCTAATGAACTTTCAAATGGAGGCTCGTTATTGCCTTTAGGCGGACATAAAGGTTATGGATTAGCTAGTTTGGTTGATATATTGTGTGGTGTATTAAGTGGTGCAAACTACGGCCCTTGGGTTCCGCCATTTGTAGCTTTTTTAAATCCTTTAGAAAATTTACCAGGAAATGGTATTGGCCATTTTTTAGGTGCCATGCGCATTGATGCATTTAGACCTGCCAATGATTTTAAAAATCATATTGATAATTGGATAGATGCCTTTAAAAATGCGAACAGAATAGACAAGAATCAGCATGTAATAATTCCAGGCGAGCCTGAGTTTTTATTAGAAAAAGAAAGGTTAGAAACAGGAATTCCTTTAAATGATAAAGTAATTACCGATTTACAAGAATTGGCCAATAAATTAGCATTAGAATTTTAAGCAAATGTTGTTAAACAATATAAAAATAATTTTGGCATCTAAATCGCCAAGAAGACAAGAGTTAATTAAAGGATTAGAATTACCTTTTGAAGTAGTTACTTACGAGGTAGATGAATCATTTCCAAGCCAATTAACTAAACATGAAATTCCTACTTATTTGGCCAACAAAAAGGCTGATGCATTTCCTTTAACGCTAAACGAAAATGAAATTTTACTAACTGCCGACACCGTAGTTTGGGTAAATAATCATGTTTTAAATAAACCTGAAACTGAGCAAGAATCGTTTGAGATGTTGAAAGAAATTTGTGATACCACGCATGAAGTATTTACGGGAGTTTGCTTAAAATCGAATAACAAAACTGTTACCCTTTACGATAGAAGTGAGGTAAGCATAAAACAACTTTTGGATGATGAAATTTGGCATTATATAAAAAACTACAAACCGTTCGATAAAGCAGGAAGCTATGGAATTCAAGATTGGTTTGGATATACAGCCGTGGAGAAAATTAATGGATGCTTTTATAATGTAATGGGTTTACCTGTAAATAAAATTTACGATGCTTTAAAAGTATTTTAGTACATGCTGTATAGTGCACCCTCTTTCATGGAGTAGTTAGAACAAACTAATTTTTTTATACCACCCATTTCAATAATTATTTCAATTAAAATTGATGCAATCGGAATGTATTCTGCTCTAACATCTAACATACCTTTGAACTTTAAGCGTTGTTCTATAGTTGTTTTTACCATCATTTCTTTAAAAACTTCAAATTCCTGAAGCGGAATCTCAAAAGCATTTTTTGATAGGGAATTGGGAATAACCCTTAAATCTTTAATTACCACATCTACCATTGTTTCAAAACTACCCGCAGTCCCAACCAAAGTTTTTAAAGGATATTTAAAAAGTTCGTCTTGTAAAGGTTTTAGTGTTTTTAAAATATGTAATTTTATGTTTTCAATATCAGTTTGGTTTAGCGGATTTCGAGGCCTAAACATTTCAACCAGTCTAACAGCACCAATATCAAAACTCTGTTTCCAAATTATTTGATTACCTCTTCCAATTATAAACTCTACACTTCCACCACCAATATCCATTACTAAAATTTCATCATTAGGCAATTTAAATGAGTTAATGGCACCATTATAAATAAACTCAGCTTCTTTTATTCCATCAATTATTGAAATGTTTATATCAAACATTTCCTTAATCTTTTCGGCTAATAAATTACCATTAGATGCATTGCGAATAGCCGAAGTTGCCAAAGCAGTAATATCTGTTATTTCAAATCTATCAAGATAATTTTTAAATTGACTCAAAGCAGTTATGGCTCTTTGCATGGCTGCATCTGTTATTACATTATCAACTAAACCTCCTCTTCCAATTTTTACAGGAAACTCTAAGTTAACCGCCACATTAAGCTGATTATTTTTTATATCTGCTATTAAAAGATTAAAAGTATTTGAACCTAAATCGATAACTGCTTTCATTTATTCAAATATAAATAAAAAAGGTGCTTTCCTTTCGAAAAGCACCTTTTTTATTTAAAGTTTATGTTTAATTATTTAACAACACTAATTTTATGTGTGTAAACTTTACCTTCAGTTTCTACTTGTATTAAGTATACACCATTTGCAAAGCCTGATAAATCTAATTGTTTTTCAGATAAATCTTTATTGTTTAATGTTAAAGTTTTAGCTAAAGCACCAACCGAATTGTACACTTTTACAGTAACATCAGCATTAGTAGCTTCAAATAATTTAACCTTTAAAATACCATTGCTAGGATTTGGATAAATAGCTAAGATATTGTTTGAGTTAATTGCATCTTCTACACTAGAAGTGCTTGCAATTACATTTACTGTTCTTTGTATTGGTTCAGATGTGTTATGCGATAAATCTCTAACTCTATATTGAACAGTATATAAACCTTCAATATCTCCAAAGTATTGACCACCTGAATTAACAGGTAAATTACTTGTTATTACTAAGTTACCACGTAACTCAGCATCAGAGTTAAAGTTATCAAATATTTGAACACCTGCATCTAAGTATAAACTGAAACGAGGTAAGTTAACTGTTTGGCTACCAATTAATTTTAATGTTGGAGCTTTTGTATCTCTTACTATCACAGTTCTAATTGCAGTTTCAGTGTTACCTGAACCATCAGTTACAGAATAAACAATTTCATAAGTACCCAATGAATCTAATCTTACATTGCTAGTTTGGCTTCTGAATAATGCACTTAAAGGCCAGTAGTTATCAGCAATTGTAATATCATTTTCAGTAAACGACTCATTTACTTCTACGTATAATGGATTATTACCAATAGAAATAGTTGGTTTTACTTTATCAGTCACATTTACTTGTAACCTTAATTGAGTGGCACTATTGTTTGATTCATCTTTTAAGTCATAAACTATAAAATAAGTACCTATTACATTAGGATTAATTGAACCTACATAAGTAGGATTTAACTTAGCTTTTACACTATAATTATCAGACCAAGTAATTGCTTGTAATGGATCAAATGCTGTTAATACTTGATGCAAGTAAGGGCTTTCTTTAGGAGTTAATACCGGACGGATTGTATCTTGAACAATAATAGTTCTATCTACAAATTTAGTAAAGTTAAATGCATCAGTAATTGAATATCTCTTACTGTAAGTTCCAACAACGTTTTCATTTAAATTAGTCGTTGTAATAACATTTTGTGTAATATCAGCACCAACATTATCTAAGGCAATTACACCTGGATCAACAAAAGTAGTTTTTGCATCTGTGTAAACAGTAGCATTGCCTTTTAATGTAATTGAAGGACCTGTACTATTTAACTCCACAATAACAGTTCTGTATAAAGTATCAGAAACATTACCTGAATAATCTACTACGAAATATTTTACAAAATAAACGCCAATGTTAGTCAAATCAATATTGGTAACTTTTTGAATTCTTGAACTAATATCGCCTTCAACATTATCAATGGCAACAGCATTTGGATCATTGAAAGTTTTATTAATTTCTGTTCTTAATACAGCAGGACCATTTAAGGTAATACTAGGTTTAATCAAGTCTCTATTTATTGATATATTAAAGTCTTTAAACATACCTACTACTGAATAAACTGAATTAAATTGGGTTGAATTTGCTAAATCTAATCCTACACGCATTCTAGTATTACCATATGCTTGGGTTGATGAAATAGTAAATGTATCAGTTAATTGCGTAGTTCCATTATTTATTTTATTTAAAACTAACTCACTTGGTTCAAAATTCGAATTTAAGTTAAAGTCAATCCAAACTTTATAATCTAATGGAGTTCCTGGTCTTGGTCTATCAATTACTACAGCATATTTACCTCCTCTAAAAACTGTTCCTACCTGAGTAGTAGTGTTTATGTATTGGTAAGTTGGGCTTGTTGGATTATTGAATCCTGTATCTAAACCAGCACATCTAACCCTATTGATACCCATTGTTGCATCAGCTATATTTGAAAAAATTGCACCTGCACCTGGTGTTTGGTACGCATTTATTTGTATAAATGATGTTTTGGTTATTGAATCTACTCCAAATGCATTGGTGGCTGTTAAACGTACAGTGTATAATACTGGGCTTGTTAAACGTACTTGTGGATTTTGGCTTGTTGCTGTTGTTCCATTTAAGT
>JAIXSO010000014.1 GCA_027484685.1 Bacteroidota bacterium | reverse complement strand
TCACTTAATTAAACTACAAATGTTAATGGAAAGATTTTTGTTAGCCAAAGAAGATGCTTACAGCATGACAAAACAGGGGTTATTTGAAGCAATTGGCAATAAGCAACTCGTAATTTGAAATAGTGAATAACGAATTAAACAAATCTCCAAGTCAACAAATCACCAAATCACTTAATTAAACTACAAATGTTAATGGAAAGATTTTTGTTAGCCAAAGAAGATGCTTACAGCATGACAATACGGGGGTTGTGTGAAGCAATTGATAACAACGAATATCGAACATCGAATAACGAATATCGAATAACGAGTTTTTAGAGGGAGATTGCTTTACCGCTTTGGCGGCAAATGCTGTTCCTCGCAATGACGAATAAACTAACATCGAACATCGAATAACGACACTTCGGCTCCGCTCAGTGACCGTTTTAACAAACATCGAATCAACCAATCTCTAAATCACCAAATCAAAAAATCAACCAATTAACTCTCACTAGCTGCGTTCAATTTACCTTTGGCAAAATCGGCTGCAAAATCAATAAATACTTTATAAGCTTGAGTAAACGTAAATTTATTTTCTCCTGTTTTTTCAATGATATTCCTGCGGTTTAAAGTAGTATAAAATTGTTTTCTACTAAACGCATCTTTCATTTGGTTATTGTTTAAAATTAGTTCCGCGTATGATGAGTTGGTAAAATATTCATCTAACTTTTCGGTTTCAAACTCAGCATACTGAATTTCTTCTAAAAAGTTTTTACCATCTTTGTCTAATTCAAAACTCAATATAGCAAAGAACAAACAGATGTCACGGCTTAATTGCTCGCCTGTTTCATATGAAAGTATATATGCAAAATCAGTTTTAATTTCTAATTCGTAACCAAAACTTTCTTTAAAAAATTGAGTGTAAAAGTCTTCTGTTTCCTTTAACGAAACAAACTTTGGGTCGCTAGCAAGTATAAACTTACCGCTCATTAAATCACTAACTATGTCTTTATGATATCTAGGAAATTCCATATTTTAATATTTTTATTTTTGGTACACGTAATGTCATTTGGCTTGTTTTAATAAGCTTTCTGTCTTTTTCGGTTTCGTCTAATTCAAGCGTTATATCATCCTCAAAAAGTAAACCCGTTAAGGCAAAAAACTTATCAGTTTCAATGTCTTTATACTCGCTTCTAAGTGTTAAACCACACCAATCAAAAAAGCTATCAATTGGCAATTGTTCTAACATTTTTGACCTATAAAGTTCTTTGTTAAACACCCACTTATCGCTATTGGCTATTGGGTCTTCTACCAATATGTTTTCTTCAGTAATAAATTGCTCTAAATACTCTTTGGCATTTAGGTACATATCATTGCTGTAAGGGTAATTTCTTTCTGGTTTAAATATTTTGGGAACAGGCGATTTGTAAGGTTGTTTTAAAAACTCAATCCAACCTGTAAGTATGATTGATTCTGTTCTAATGCGCTCAATTAATGGCAATAATTCGTTGGTTAATAATTTTGATTGACGCAACAAATTATCGTTTGTCATAACCAAAAAAGTATAAAGTTTTTCAAACTGAACCCTTATACTTTCATCGTTAAAATTAAGCCTGCGCACATTGGTGTATTGCGAAATATCAAACAATTTATTGGTAATACTATCTACATGGTTTATATCCAAAATATTGTTCAATGGAATAATGTAATAGTCAATCCAAAAGCTGGCTTTGCGCACTTTTTCTTTGTAATCAAGTTTATCTACATTCGATTTTAGTTCGCGTGTTTCGGCCAATAAACGAATGGTGTTTTTTTCTACCGCTTCGCTAAATTCCTTGATTTCATTGTATAAATCGTCAATTCTATTACGTAAAATTAAGGTATCGCCTTTTACGCCTTCTCTAATTTTTTGAAATAACTTACCAATTGATTGCTCATATTTTTGAATGGTTTCGGGCAATAAGGGCCTAAACTCATTTAAAATAAATTCAAATAGTTTAAAGTAAGTATCTCTAAATTCAAAGTCTTCGCCAATTTTGCGCAATATTTTATACTCCAATAAAGTAACTTCAATATTGTCGTTGCGTTCGGCTAATACCTGCGCTAATCGCTCACGTTGTATTATACCATCGGCTGCTTGTATATCAAACAAATCTTTTAAACTATCAAAATAGTTAGCTAAAAAATTGAGTATGGTTTTTGGTTCTGCTTTTAACATTTTTTATTTTTTTTACCGTTGGCTATACTTCGACTTCGCTCAGTAACCGCTAACGGCTATTTATATCTATCAATTGCCAATTTCTTATTTTTTACCTTTGGCTATACTTCGACTTCGCTCAGTAACCGCTAACGGCTATTTATACTTATCAATTTCCAATTTCTTATTGCCTTTTGTCAATTGCCGGTTGCTTTTTATCTATGGTCTATCAACTAACAACTAACAACTATCAACTAGAAAACTACCTCACAATGACCGTATTAGATTCGCCATACATGGCATTAATTTTTTCGTTTACATTTATTTTGCCAGCATTTGGATAAATGAAATAGTATTTACCAAAACCTGCCACAGCATCAGGCGCAGCAAAAATTGGAATAAAATAATGTTCTCTGCAAAAGCGCACTAACTCTGGACGATTTTGTTTATCAATAGTAGCTACCTCATCAATAAATAATACAATTCTATTTTCATCATCAGCTATGGCTAATCGGTTAATGATGTTCATTACAATCATCAAACGAATCATTTTATCAGTTCCATCGCTTTCTATTTGCTCGTTTAAATCAACAGGTTTGGTAGTTCCTTTACGCGTTAAATGTAAAGTTATATCAAATAAATTTTCAAACTCAATGGCCTTGCCCGAATCTAAGTAAGCATCTAATACTTTTAAGTTTTCTGAGTGGTCAAACTCAAACATCAATTGGCCTCTCACTTGTTGAATTTGGCTAATTTTTTTAACCTCTTCTACCAACTTTTTGTTATCTACCAATTCAATGGTTAAACTTTCAATATCCGAAATCCTACTTTGCGAAAGTTTATGGTTAAACTTATTGTTTACAAATTCTTTAAACTCATCGTAACGTTTAAGTAGGGTATAGGCCGGGTTTGCAAACTGTGTGCTGATGCTTTCTAACAACGATTGAATACTACGTTCTTTATCGTCAATTAAAGCAATTTCTTCTTCTACATATTTTATAAAATCTTGCTCATCGGCAAAGGTTGATTGCAGTTTTTCTCTTAACTTTTCAAATAAATTGTCTTTGTTAATTTTTAAAGTGTTCCTGTCACTTTGATTCAGTTTAATTTTGTTATACATTAAATCTAAATCTTCATTGCTTT
The DNA here is from genome assembly GCA_027484685.1 of Bacteroidota bacterium. Lineage (GTDB taxonomy): Bacteria > Bacteroidota > Bacteroidia > UKL13-3 > UKL13-3 > JAAFJM01. The sequence continues at coordinate 126,089 of JAIXSO010000014.1, read as the reverse complement.
CAAACTCATCGGGAGCTATACCATAAGTTTCTAAATCGCGCTTAAAATCTTGTAATTGACTAATTCTATCTTCGCGTTTTTTAATCTCATCGTTTATATCGTTTAGCTCGTTTGATTTTTGTGCAATCTTTTTGCTAATGGCTTTTTGATCTGTTTCAAATTGCTCTTTTTCGGTATTTAAAGTAGCAATCACAGCTTTCATTTTTTCAATAGTTTTTATTAAAGACGGCTTACTTTTTATTTTTTGTAGCTTTACTTTAATTGTATCTATTTCGGTTAAAATGGTTTGCAATTCGCTTTGCGATTTTTCAATATCTTTAACCGTTTCAAGCAATTGTTCTTGACTTTTTAGTTCCGTTTTAGCTTGATTTAGTTTTTCTGTTATTTCTTCAATGCTTTCAAAATCTTTTTGAACAATGTTTTTCGAAATATCAATTTCACCATCAAAAATTTTGAGCGAATCGCTAATTTTATGAATGGCTTTTATTACTTGGTCGCCCGGTAATGCTTTAACCTGTTCACTTAAAATAGCATTTAATAGTTTGCGGTTTTCTTTATTACCACTAATTTTATTAATTAATAAGTCGCTATAGTTTTTTATTTGGTTTTCAAAACTGTTTACCTGATTTTTTAAATTCATTACCCTGTATTCAATTTGTTTTGAATTCAGTTTTTGAATATCAATCATGGTTAAACGACTTTCTATTTCCTTACGTTTTTTATCGTAATTGGCTAAACTCTCGTTCAGCATTTTTTCAGGCTCAAACGAGTTAATGGTTTTTAGCTCCACTTCTTTTTCGTTAACCTTAATTGCTTCGTTTTGAATTTCAGCATCTTTACCCCCAATTTTTCTATCTAACTCCGATTTTTTAGGATTTAAATCTTCATGAATTTCGGTGTTTATTTTAGCTCTGGTTTGGGTTTTATCAACCAATTGAGCTTGTAAACTTGGTAAAGTATGTTCGTAATTTTGGGTAAACGCAGCATATAATTGGCTAATAATTTTAGTTTTAGCACTGTACTGACTTACCACTTCTCTAAAATCATCAAACTCGTTTTTAACCGATTTTAGATTACGTATTTCATTATTGATTTTACGTAAATCATATATATCTTTTTTATTTTTTTGGCTAAAATTTAACGATTCGTTTTCTCTGTTATCGGCTATAATTAAAGCCTCTTTCAGGTTTTTATTGGTAATTAACTTGGTATTGATTAAGTACCTATAAATTTTCGAAAAATTATTGCTTAAACCATCGCTTTTTACATTGTCGTCTAACCAAACTACACCATTATTTCTGCGTCCACGTTGGTACACAAAGTTAAACACCTCACGTTTATCTTTAAATGCTTCTAAAGTAATGCCTTCGCTCGCCAAATTAGCTTGTACTTCATCAAACTTCATCAAGCGTTTTTCAGCGTCCACGTAATGACTTTCTTTATAATCGCTTTGGTATTTATAATATTCTAAATTTCCTTCACCATCGCGTTTTAACAAAATACAGTAATATGCTTTTTTAAACACTTCAAATACAATGTAGCTTTGGTTGGGGTTTGGGAAATAATGGTGAATGGTTTCTTTGTCACCACGCCTGTTTCCGCTAAAAGTCATTTTATTTCCATCAATAATAAATAAAAAATTGAGGGCATAAATTAAGGTTGACTTTCCAATATTATTTGGTCCAACTAATTGTAAACTATCGCAATCGTTAAATCGTATTTCGGCTTTGCCATATACTTTCGAATTGATAATGGTTAATGATGTAAGCATGTATTTAGTTTAAAAATAAAAAGGCAAAATAATATGCCAACTTTATAAGAAACTAACACGAAATACACAAAAACTAAAAGGCTTTATTGTGAAGCACTTATTTAATTAGTTGTTTTAAAATGGTTTTAAGGAAAAATAGTTTTTGATTGTTAAATATTGGAAGTAAGAAAGTTGTGAATATTACAATTTATTTGATTCCCATAAAAAATCTTGAATTTTCTCTTCAAAAAATAGGGTCTTTGCTTAAGTGCTTTATTGCTTTGCTAAAAATTGCTTCCATTATTTTAAAACAAATAAATGTATTTTATCTTTATAAAACTAACAAAACAATATGAATAGAACGGAACAAATATTGGCCTTACGACCAAGCATTATAACTGATGAAACCAAAGTGAGTTTAACTGATGAAGATTTTCAAAATAACACTTTAAGGCCAATTTTAAAGTTTCAAAACGAATTGATTTTAGCTTTGGTTAAAAACCAAATGTTGAATTTAAAATTACCTAGTAATGTGCAAGAAAAGCAATTGTTTATACAATCAATTGTTCAAAAAAATCAAGTACTAAAACAACAATTAATAGGCTTAACCATTGGTTTATTTACACAAATGGAAACAGATTTTTATTTGAAAAACCAAACGGAAATAAATAAACGTATTAGTCAGCTAATAGTAAAACGTATTACAGACCAAGTGTAAATTTTTTGCAAAAAAAAGCCGCTTTAGCTTAACTAAAACGGCTTTTTCTTTTTTATAAAATAAATTAGTTCTTAAAAAACTCAATTACTTTTTCGGCAAGTTCAATACCAATACGGTTTTGAGCCTCTTTGGTACTTCCGCCAATATGTGGACTTAAACTCACATTATCGTGTTTTAAAATATCCATATTAACAGGTGGTTCTTTTTCAAAAACATCTAATCCTGCAAATCCAACTTGACCTGAGTTTAAGGCTGCCAATAAATCGCTTTCGCTAATTACACCACCACGTGAGCAATTAACTAAACCAACACCACGTTTCATTTTAGCCATTTTAGCCGCATCTACAATGGGTTTGTCACCTTCGTTAAAAGGTAAGTGGAAAGTAATAAAATCAGCATGAGTTAACACACTTTCATCGCTTACTGTATTAATGGTAACTTTAATGCGTGAGTTATTTTGACCTAAAGCAGGTAAGTTTAAACTTAAATCAACTTTTTCTACATAAGGATCAAAAGCCAACACATGCATTCCAAGGCCAATGGCCATTTTTGCTACTTCTTGCCCAATTCTTCCAAAACCAAAAATACCCATGGTTTTGCCTTGTAATTCAATTCCGTTAGAAGCAACTTTTTTCAAATCGTTAAATTTGGTATTGCCTTCATTTGGCATTACTCGGTTAGTTACTTGAATTAAGCGTGCTGCCGAAAATATATGTGCAAATACTAATTCAGCCACACTAACTGATGAAGAAGCAGGTGTATTGATAACCTTAATACCTTTGTTTTTAGCATATTCTACATCAATATTGTCCATACCAACGCCACCGCGACCAATTAATTTTAAATTGGGGCAAGCATCAATTAATTCTTTGCGAACTTTAGTAGCACTGCGTACCAAAATAGCATCAAAATTATTTAACTCGGTTAATAAATTTTCTTGAGCAATTTTTTCAGTAATTACTGTAAAACCAGCGTCTTCAAGTATCTTTTTTCCATTGGCATCAATGCCATCGTTTGCTAATATTTTTGTCATAGTTTTTTTAAGGTTGATGTGTTGATTATGTTTATAGGTTAATAGGTTTTTATAAAATTTACTTACTTATTTTTTGTTTTTCTAAATAGTTGATATATCCATTTAAAATTCGTGTACAAAGTTTTATTTGGGTTACATGAGTTTCAAAATCTTCATCTGAAATATATTTTTCATCCAAAGCATCTGTTAAATGGTTATGTGTTTCAGAAAGTGAGCCTCTAGCTATTCTACAGAATTGTATATTTTCTTGATAATGATATCTTCCGTGTCCTTCAGCAATATTGGCACAACCAGATTTTGATGACCTTAAAATTTGGTCTGTAAGTCTAAATTTTTCTGTTTCAGGAAACGATTTAGTCAAAGTAGAAATCATTTGCCTAAGTTTTCTACATTCTTTCCATGCCTCTAGCTCCTCAAAACTTAAAAACATAACTTATTTAACCCAATTAACCTTATTAATTCAATTAACCATTTTTAAGGGCTTCAAACTCCTTCATAGTATCAACCAAAACTTGAACACTTTCAATTGGTAATGCATTGTACAAACTAGCACGTAAACCACCTACTGAGCGATGTCCTTTTAAGCCGCTTAAATTTTTGCTTTCGCAGAATTTTAAAAACTCAGCTTCGTGTTCTTTATTGGTAGTTACAAAGTTTACATTCATGCGGCTTCTGTCTTCTTTAACTACCGTACCTTCAAATAATGGGTTTCTGTCAATTTCAGCATATAATAAATCGGCTTTGGCTTTGTTTCTTACTTCCATAGCTTCTAAACCAATTTCTTTAATCCAACGTAAAGTATGCATACAAACAAAAATGGCAAATACACTTGGTGTATTATACATACTTCCATTTTCTACATGTGGTTTATAATCAAGCATGGTAGGTACTTTACGTTTTGCTTTGCCTACTAAACTCTTTTTTATAATTACCAAAGTGGTACCTGCAGGTCCCATATTTTTTTGAGCACCAGCATATATTAAATCAAATTGACTGGCATCAAAAGGGCGACTAAAAATATCAGAACTCATATCGCAAATTAATGGAACTTCTGTTTTAGGGAAATCAAACATTTCGGTACCATAAATAGTATTATTGCTAGTGCAATGGAAATACTTTACATCGCTTGGAATGGTGTAGTTTTTAGGAATATAATTAAAGTTTTTATCCTCGCTACTTGCCAATACATTTACGTTTCCAAACATTTTAGCTTCTTTTATAGCTCTACTAGCCCAAACACCTGTATTTACATAGGCTGCTGTTTCGCCTTCGTCTAATAAATTCATTGGAATCATATCAAATTGAGTAGAAGCACCACCTTGTAAAAACAATACAGCATACTCATCGCTTAAATTCAATATATCTCTTACTAATTGGCAAGCTTCTTCTACTACTGCTTCGTATTCTTTACTTCTATGGCTTACTTCAATTAATGATAAACCTGTTCCTGAAAAGTTTTTTAAGGCTTCAATACTAGCATCTATAGCCGATTGAGGTAAAATAGCAGGACCTGCTGAAAAATTGTGTACTTTTGTCATAATGCAACTTAATTAGTTTGATAATTGTCAAATTAAGAATTAAGGATTGAAATAACCAAAATAAACGCAATAAATTTGAGCCAATTAATTAACATCATATTATGAATAGAATAGTTTTAACGATTTTAACAGTAGTTTTTTTTATAAATATAGCCACTGCGCAGCGTAAAACGCCTGAGTTAGATAAGCAAAAAGTAGAAGAACAAAAGCAAGCTGACGAAACCTATGGAAGCAATGATAGTTGGAAAGACAAAATGATTTATGGTGGAAATATTGGTGGAAGTTTGGGTAATGTGTCTTCTTTTTTTATGGTTCAGCCTATTGTTGGTTATAAAATTACTGATAAATTCCAAGCTGGTTTATGTCCATTATACATTTATAGTTCAAGAACTTTTCAATTAACAACAGGGAAAAATTTCACGCAATCGGTAAATGCTTTTGGTCCTGGTGTTTTTGGCAGATATTTAATCAATGACAATATATTTGCTCATGTTGAATATTTAGGTTTGAGTTATAAAATTTATGATGAATTATCAAGGGCAGATATATCAAGATTTAGTAATAGCGCTTTTGTTGGAGGTGGTTACATGCCAGGAGGAACAGGTGTTTATATAGTTGCTCTATATGATTTATTGTACAATACCAATACTAGCTTTTATGCAAGTCCATTCGATATAAGAATTGGTTTTGTGTTTTAATGTAAAATTTGATTAATAAAATCTAGGTATAACGAAGGTTTGAATATTAATGGTAACATTAATCCATAAACGGAGCCCCAAATATGTGCATCATGGGCTATGTTTCCTAAATTACGTTTAGCAGCATAGCTCGAAAAACCTAAGTAAATTAATCCATAAAGCCATCCGGGCATACCCATTATTAATAAATTGGGAGCAAATAATATACAAGCAAAAACCACTGCTGAAACTGCACCCGAAGCTCCAAGCGAATAATAGCTCGAATTATTTTTATGCTTAAAATAGGTGTAAACATCTGCAAAAGCAATGGCACTTAAATAAAAAAGTATATAGGCTAATTTGTAATAATTACCAAAAACCATGGGAAAAAAACTGCGCTCCAAAACCTCACCAAAACCATACAACGCATACATATTAAATCCTAAATGCCAATAATCAGCATGAATAAAACCACCGCTGATAAAGCGCATCCATTGGCTTTTATCCTTGTTAATGGTGTAAGGATGAAATATTAATTTCATTTTCGAATCTTCATTATTAAAACACAAAAAACTGATTAAACAAGTAGCAATAATGATAAATAAGGTAATGGTCATTTTTTGATATATTTTTGGCAAGAATACACTTATTAATTTTAAAATATTATTTTTATAAGCTAGAAATTTTTAAATAAATAAATGAAGAAGTATAAAATTCAAAATGAGCCATTTGTAGTACCAACTACCGATGGTAAATTAATAGAAGAACATTTTGGTTTGGCTAGTACAGCCGAAAATAAGTTTAGTGTGGCACACATGGTGGCTCCTGCTGGATGGAGCGAACCACATCAAACACCAAATTTTGATGAAGTCACCATTATGATAAAAGGTAAAAAGCAAATAGAAATAGATGGCGAAACTGTAATTATAGAAGCTGGACAAACTATTTTAATTAAAGCGGGAGCCAAAATTAGGTATAGCAACCCGTTTTCCGAAAGTGCTGATTATTGGAGTATTTGTATACCTGCTTTTTCAATTGATGGTGTTAACAGAGAAGATAGTTAATTTTTTAAAAATTATATTATTTATAGGGCTTTTAAACCATAGTTTATTAGCCCAAACTAATTTTGTGCCCAATGCCAGCTTCGAAAACTTCAATGGTTGCCCAAGAGCCAACTCTTCTATAGAAACGTCAACCACCGTTTTTCCTACCGTTTTAAATTGGATTAGGCCAAGTATTGGTACTCCTGATTATTTTAATACTTGCAATTTAACTACCAACACCGCTGGAGTTCCTTTAAATGAAGCTGGATATCAACAACCACATCAAGGAAATGCTTATGTTGGTTTAATAGCCTACTATAACCAAAACTCCAGTTTCGATGGTTTACGAGAATATATTCAAATTCAATTATCTGCTCCTTTGATAGCCAATAAAGAATATGAAGTTACCTATTATTTATCGCCAACAGGAGCTAAATCGGTAAGTAATATTTCGGCTTATGTATCTGTAAACAAATTGGAAGATTTTTCATCAAAAGTTTCTCTCAATTGTAATCCACAGATAAACAATAATGCACCTTTGGTAGATTCAAGCATTTGGTATAAAGTTTCAGGTTCGTTTAAAGCAATAGGAGGGGAGCAATGGCTTACCATTGGCAATTTTTTAAAGGATTTTGAATGCACACCTTATAACTTAGGAACCCAAAAACCTGATGCAAGTTTAATAGGCCAAGTTTATATTTTTATTGATGATATAAGCCTTATAGAAAAACAAACTAAGGTTACTAAATATTTATGTAATCAATCAGATTCGGTTGCCATTGATGTAAAATCAACCATTAATAAATTCAGGTGGAATAATGGCGATACTATGAACAGAACGCGTTATTTTAAAACTGAAACCACTGTTTGGATAACCAATTTTTTGCCTGATGGCAGTTCGTTTAACGATTCGTTTTTGGTAATAAAAACACCTCATATTTACAATCAATTGCTTTCCGATACTACCATTTGCGATAAAAGTGATTTAGCCATTACATTGTCTTCTGGATTGCCAAAATATACTTGGAGTAATGGTGCTACGGATTCATTTACTGTATTACAAGGTGTTGGAAAATACTGGTTAAAAGCCGAAGAAAACGGCTGTGTAAGAATTGATACTTTTAATGTTGGAGCTAAGGAAAAACCAAACATATTTTACCAAGCAGATACCTTTTTTTGCAAAGGAAGTGTAATAGAAATAGGTAATAAACTCAATAACGATTTATATCAATACCAATGGAATAGTAGTACCAATGCAAAAACATTATTGGTTAATAAAAGTGGTGTTAATGTCCTCTCAGTAAAGGATTCATTTTGTTATAATTACGATACTGTAATTGTAACAGAAAAAGCGCTACCACAAATTGAAATTGTTGGTCCAAGGTTTTTATGTTCAGAAAACAACGATACCATTACACTCAAAGCCAATAGTTTTATTAAGAACATTTGGTTTCCAATTAATATAGAAAATAATACTATAACCATTAATAAATCTGGTAAATATTGGCATACTGTTATCAATCAATTTGGTTGTGAAAATACTGATACCATAAATATAAAAGATGCTTGTAAACCCATATTTTATATGCCAACTGCCTTTACTCCTAATAATGATGGCGTAAATGATTATTTAAATTTTACGGGAAAATACATTGAGTTTTTTAATATTGAAGTTTACAACAGATGGGGGCAATTGGTTTATCAATCAAACGATTATTTGAATAAATGGGATGGAACAATTAATGGCATTCCTTTGCCAGAAGACGTATATGTTTACCACATTAATTACTCTTCAGAAGCTATTGATTATTTAAATACCGAAAACGGTACTTTAACTATTATTAGGTAAGGTTGTTATTTGATTACAAACTCTCTCCAAAAGTTAACAAATTATGGTCAGGATCAATAATTGAAAATTCTTTTTGTCCCCAAGGTTTTATTTGTAATGGTGCGTTGGGATGTATCATAACACCATTATCCATAAATGCTTGATAAACTTGTTCTATTTGGTTTGTTCTAATATAAACCTGACCATAATTTTCAAGCGGATTGAGCGTTTTAAATTCAAAAAAATGAATTTGAATAGCATCTTTTTCAACCATTAAATAACCTTCAAAGTCTTGGCTACCAAATTCATTAAACCCCAATTGGTTTATATAAAAATTGCGCGTGATGGTTTTATCTCGCATGGGTAATTTAGGATTGATGGCTGTAAGCATACTTGTTAGTTTTATGCAATTTAAGTTAGATAGTTATCAATTCAAACTTTATTTAATTCAAAAATGGTAATTTCAGGTCTTACATTAAATCTAATTTGTTTTAAATGACCTAATGCTCTATTGATATAAAGTGTTTTTCCGTTAGCTAAATTAAATTTCCCAGAGGTATAGTTTTTATTTTGTGTTGGTAAAATTAATGGTGGTAAAAATGGAGGTTTTACCTGTCCTCCATGCGTATGACCTGATAAAATCCAACTATCATAATCACTCCAAATATCTAAATCGCAAACGTCTGGATTATGGCAAAGTACAATATTTGCTAAGTATTTATCATGGTTTTTCATTGCTTCAATTGGATTAAAGTTGAGTCCCCAGTAATCATCAAATCCTATAAAATTTAGTTCATTAATATTAACGCTTTCGTTTTGTAAAAGTTTAATGCCATTATTAGTTAGCATGTCACTTATTTTATGTGCAACATGTTGTTGAGACCAATTTCGTCCGTAATCATGATTTCCTAAAATTCCAATTGTTCCTAATTTACCCTTAACAGAATTTTGCAATACTTCATTTAAATAATCATAACGTACTTCATCTTTATCAGAGGTAATAAAATCGCCAGTATAAACCACAAAATCGGGATTTAACTCTTGTGCCTTTTTGAAAGATTTTATAATAAAATGATAATCAAAATTTTTACCAACATGTATATCACTTATTTGCAATAAAGTTTTTCCAATTAAATTATTGGGTAAGTTCTTAATTGGCATTTTTACCCTTACAAATTCTAACCAAAATGGCTCAATTTGCCAAGCATATAAACCACTTAAAACGCCAATTCCAATCAAACTTTTAAAACTTTTTTTTATAAAAGTTCGTCTTTTAATTACTGGGTTATTCATAATTAATTTGATAACGATTTAGAATAGGTTTTATAGTGATTTAAATTTTCGGGTTTATGCATTATTCACCCATCCAATTCGATTTTTGAAGCAAAGTAACTACTCCAATATTGTATGCATAAATAGCAGCAGGAACAAAGGTAATATTTAAATTATCAATTGTTTTATTGCCTGCTAAATCCATAGTAGTAATCAAAGTGGCATTAAATTTATTTTGATTACAAAAGTGCAATAAGCTCTTCAGTTCTTGTGGTTTTTCAAAATATCGGTTACTCCATTTTATTTCTACACACCATTGAGGTTTAAATAGTTTATTATCAATCAATATAATATCAACTTCACCCTCCGAACGACCCATTTTCCACCTTGCATATTTTAAATCCAGGTTTTCGCGGTGCATCCATTGTGAAAAAATAGCCGTTTCTATCATATTTCCAGTTTCATTGTCAGTTTCTTGAATTGGCGAAAACAAAGCCGTTCTCAATGATGGATTGGTAAGATATACCTTAAAGTTAGTAACACGCTTAAATTTTTTAGCATTATCATCTATTTTATGAATAACCTTAATTAAAAAAGCCGCCTCTAAATATTCCAAATATTTTTTGATGGTTTCTTTTTGAATACCACTGTCTTTTGCCAATCTTTCAAAAGAAATTTCGCCACCACTGTTATAAGCTAAATAACTAAAAAAACTATTTAGTTCCTGCACATCTTTTATGCCATATAAACTTGGCAAATCGCGCAGCAATACTTTATCTACTATATCGCTTTTCACATACCTTGCCATATCGCTTTGAATTTTTTCTGAAAGTACTACTTCTGGGTATCCACCAAAATTTAAGTAATGAAAAAACTCTTTATTCAAAGCTTTATTATCGTGTGTGGTAAAAAATGGTATTTCTTTATTGTTGTAAATAATTGATTTTGATTGCACTAAGTGATTTAATCCTTTTAAGTGTATGTATTCATGAAAAGTAAGCGGTGGCAACATAAAATTGGTAAACCTACCTGCACCACTTTCAGAACTTTGTAACTTTAAAGCAGCAGCAGCCGAACCCGAAACCACAAATTTGGTATTTGGATATGAATCAACCAATACTTTTAAATGGCGCTCCCAATCTTTTAAATATTGAATTTCATCAAAAAACACAAAGCAACCATCCAAGTTTTCTAAACTAACGGCCTCTTGGGTTAAAAGTAATAAATCATCCAAGCCCAAGTGCATATAAATGGGGTTGTCTATTGCAATAAAAAAAATTTTTTTAGGTGTAATTTTTGCGGCCAATAGTTCTTGTATGGCATGATACATCATTACCGTTTTTCCCACACGCCTTGGGCCCATTAGCACCAAAGCACGTTTTATATCGGTATCTTTAACAAAAGGGAAAAACAAGTCAAAATACAGCCTTTTCGACATTTCTTGATAGCTTTGTTGTACTTGCCCCGAAACCCACCATGGGTTTTCGTATTGCAATCGTTCTATGCGTTTAGATGTTGGAATAACACTATTGAAATCCATAAAATTTCTTATTTCTACACAAATGTATAAATTAAGTAGTAAAAAAAAAGCTTATTTTTACATTTTTGTAAATTTAAGCAAATATTGGGCGTATTTTATTGCTATTTTTACATTTTGAAGCATTCCATAATAAAACACCAATTCATTTTTTATTATTAGGATGGAACCATTTTATAATAATATATGTCTTATATCGTTAGCTTAGTTTATTATTATGAATAGAATAATTTTTGTAGTGGTTTTTTATTTTTTTAGTATAAGTTGCACTAATTCAAATAGTTTTAGTAGGCAATTAAAATCGTTAACTAATAATGAACAAAAGCCTGCTTTAAATTTTGCCGCATTGAAGCAAAAGGCTAAAAAGGCATTTACCTATTGTAAAACCAACAAGTTAAATACTGAATTTGCTTTGCTCATCAATATGGGAATGCATTCAGGTTTAAACCGGTTTTTTGTTTGGGATTTTAAGAAAGATACTTTTATAAACAGCTTTTTGGTAAGCCATGGTTGCGGAAATAACAGTTGGAGCAGTGATGATTCAAAAGAAAATCCCACTTTTAGCAGTGTTGATGGAAGCCATTGCACCGCGTTGGGCAAGTATAAAATAGGAGAGAGGGGTTACAGCAATTGGGGTATTAATATTAAATATTTAATGCATGGCCTTGAAAAGCAAAATGCCAATGCAGTTAATAGGCTAATTGTTTTTCATGGTTGGGATGCCATTGCCGATGAAGAAATTTTTCCTGATGGAACTCCTGAAGGTTGGGGTTGCCCTGCCATTTCTAACACCAACATGACTTGGATGGATAACAAACTTAAAAACGAGAAAAAGCCTGTTTTAATGTGGATCTTTAACCAAAAATAACTTATAATATGAAATATATTTATTTGATTTTAAGTGTTTTATATTCATATGCATTACAAGCTAAAATGAGTGCTAAAACCATCCATGTATTTGTGGCTTTATGCGATAATGAATACCAAGGCATAGTTAAAGTTCCGCCTAAAATTGGTAACGGACAAAATGCAGCTACCAATTTATATTGGGGTGCAGGTTTTGGTATAAAAACATATTTTTCAAAAAGTAAAAATTGGCAACTTGTTAAAACATTTAAAGCCAATGGTATGGTTTTAGAAAGATTGATTTTTAAGCACAAAACTCAAAATTATTATTTAGTAGCCGATGCTTACAATGGTAAAAATATAAAAGATTGCACTATTCAATTTTTTAATAGTTTGGCTGGTACCAATAAGCAAAAAATAACTGTTGATGGCATTGAGCTTGGAATTAATGGCAATGCTAGTTTGGTGGCCTATATTGGGCACAATGGTTTAATGGATTTTGAACTGCCAAACACATTTAAAAATACCGATAAAATACAACGCAGCTGCATAGCTTTGGCATGTGTGAGTAGAGCTTATTTTGAACCATTTATTAAATCAGCCAATGCATTGCCTTTATTGCTAACCAACACTTTAATGTGTCCGGAGGCCTATACCTTACACGATGCTTTGGAAGCTTATATAAATAATAAAAGTAATAACGAAGTAAGAAATAAAGCACCTTTGGCTTATGCCAAATATCAAAAATGCAGTGTAAAAGCAGCTAAAAATATTTTAATTACAGGATGGCAATGATGAAAATTAAATTACTTTTTTTTGCCCTATTGTTTACTACAATGTTGCCAGTTTTTGCGCAGCAGGATAGTGCCTATAATCAGCTGCTTGCAACTAATAAAAAGCGCCAAGCAGAACTGCGACATTTATATTTAAATGCTAAAAATGAACGTCAAAAAGACTCTATTATTTCAGAGGCTCAATATTATATTTATAAAACCATAGTAAACGAATATTTTAAATATTGGTATGGCACGCCTTGGAGTTTTTATGGGCAAACCAAAGTTCCAAAACAAGGTTCCATAGCTTGTGGTTATTTTGTAACCACTATTTTATATCAAGCGGGGTTTAATATTCCTTATACCGATTGGGCTAAATTGGCTTCCGAAGTTTTTATCAAAAAGTTTTCTAAAGATATAAAAAGATATAGAAATGAGCCAATTGAAAATATTAAGCAATACATTTTAACTAAAAGTAACGGACTTTATATTGTTGGTTTAGATTGTCATGTTGGATTCATATTTAAGCATAATCAAACTTTAAAATTTATACACTCTAGTTATTATAAACCCGATATAGGTGTTTTATCTGAAAATTTAGAAGGCCATAATCCATTAGATAATTCAAGTTATGTAGTAATTGGTAAAATTTTAGATAAGTCAGCAGTAATAAAATGGCTACTAGGCACAAAATTTAACTAAAACAGTCAATTTTAATTTTAAAATAAGACTTCAAATGCATTAATTGCGGTTCAAAAATTTTCAATTAACAATGAACTTAAATTTTATAAAAAAAACCGTATTTCTTTTTTTAGCTATTAGCTTTATTTTAACCTCATTTGTTTCGTGTGGTAGCGATAAAGAAATTCCATCGGTATGTATTTCCGATAAGGCACCCGTGTTAGATAAACCATCAAAAAAAGAAGGAAAAGTACTTTCTTCCGTTTCACTTGGCGAAAAATTGATGTTTTTAGATGATAAAGAAGAAGAAAAAGGCAAACAATACTTAAAAGTAAAATTATTGGATGGTAACGAAGGTTGGATTATGGCTGATTACGTGGCTGTAGAGGCAAGACCAGCGGTAATTATTGAAAAATCGGATATTTATTCTCGTCCTGATTTATCAACCATTAGCAAAAAATCATTTAACGAAATGGATGTAATAGCCATAATTTCTAAAAAAGATGATTGGATAGAAGTAGCGGGTAAACGCGGCAAAGCTAAAGGAATTGAAAGAGGTTGGATTAAAGATAGAGGTTACAGTGAAGGCACAACCGATATTGCAACGGCCATTTTTATCAATAGAGCTTTGGCTATTGCCAAAACAGCTGATAGATTAGCTGAATTAAAGTCTATTATGGAAAATAGCAATATTTCAGGATCATCGTTTCAGTATATTGTTATCAATGAAATTAGAAAAATTGATCCAAGTGCTTATCCTGAGGAAGTAGAAGGAGATTACGAAGAAGGTAATGACGATGTGGTGCAAGATACAGTAGTTAACAGTGGTGACTAGTTTATCGCAAAGTAACTCAAGATGGTTATTTTAAAGAATCGGATACTCTACAAACATAAAAACTTAATTCCGTTAGTCATTCTGGTTTTAGTTTTTTTGAATACTGTATATGATTTATTATCAATTAGTTATAATCAAGGTTTGTTTGTGTTTCAATACACAAATATTCTTGCAGGTATAATTTTGATTATCAGTACATTAGTTTATTTTAAATTAAGAAAGTACTATAAATACTTTTTGGTAAGTACCCTGTTATTAGGTTATACTAACTTGGTAAATTTTTTACCAATTAACTTAAGTGGTTCGTTCGGTATTAATTCAATTACCATTAGTTTTCATCCATTGTTTTTTTGTTTGTTCGTTTTGATTTATATTTTAAATTATAAAAAAGCAAATAGTTATTGGGCGGCTTTATTTTCATCTTCACCGAGTAGATTAGTTAAACAACAAACGGAAGAAAACTTGGCTCTAACAGAAAAGTTTAAATTAAAATATGGTTCTTTAACAAATGAAGAACTACTTGAAATTATTAATAATGGAAAGTTTATAAAGCAGGCTGTAATGGTAGCTCAGCAAATTTTAGAAGAACGAAATAGTGATAATAATGAACACTCCTAAAAATCCAGAATTAATAATAGGCTAAATAGCTGATTATTATTTAAACGAAGAATGTATTTTATTTCCTGAACTCGCTCGCATCCAATGTCATTAAATGAAGGAAATGACTCCAAAGGAGTCACATGTTTATAGAAAATATTTGCCATAAAACATACGACCCCATCGGGGTCGCACCCACCAATCAATTTATGATTGCTATAAACATTTGACCTTTTCAAGGTCAGAAATTCCTTAACTTAATGACATTGCGCTTGCATCTTGCGAGTTTGGGTTTAAAAGGCGTCCTGCCATTTTCAAATTTACTATTACAAAATCAGCCAGAGGCTTATCCATACATTCACTCGCAAGATGAGAGCGTATATTTTCTGTACCTAAAACTAAAAAAGCTGTAATAAGTAAATTATCACAGCTTTTTTCTTGGCTTCAAACAAACAATCAACCTTGTTAACCAATTAACTAGTCAATATGATACTCTTTTTTACGTTTAGTAATATCAATTCTATCTTCCATTTTTTCAACTAAAACATCTTTACCATAAATAAAATTGCTTCTCTTATATTCAGTTGGAACAATTCTATCCGTTAAGTAAATAGCATCTTTAGGGCAAGCTTCTTCGCATAATCCACAGAAAATGCAGCGTAACATATTAATTTCATATTTGGCTGCATATTTTTCTTCACGGTATAAATGCTCTTCGCCTTTTTTACGCTCTGCTGCATCCATAGTAATGGCTTCAGCCGGACATGCTACAGCACATAATCCACAAGCTGTGCAATTTTCACGTCCTTCAGCATCACGTTTTAATACATGCATTCCACGGTAAACAGGACTAAATTGTCTGGTTACTTCAGGATAACGTAACGAAACACTCTTTTTAAACATGTGTTTAAAAGTTACGCCCATACCCGATAATATAGCAGGAATATAAAGCTTTTCTTTAAAGCTCATTTCCTTATTACTTACTACTTTTGATCTATTGGTTAATTGCATTTTTGAATTATGAATTATGAATTCTGTTATAATTATTTACTAAAAATAGTTAATCCTCCGCCAGTTAACAATACGTTTAAAATTGATAGTGGCAATAATACTTGCCAGCCTAATTTCATTAATTGGTCATAACGGAAACGCGGTATTGTCCAACGAATCCACATGAAGAAAAATACAAAGAAAATAGCTTTTGTAAACAAAGCACCAAAGCTAATAATTGATACTAAATTAGGATTTAAAACGGTACTTAAATATTCTAATCCAGGGAAATTATATCCACCAAAATATAGGCATGAAATGATTGCTCCAGATACAAACATATTGATGTATTCAGCAAATAAATACAATCCTAGTTTCATAGATGAATATTCTGTATGATAACCGCCAACTAATTCAGTTTCGCACTCTGGTAAGTCAAATGGAGTTCTGTTACATTCTGCAAAAGCACAAATTAAGAAAATGATAAAACCTAAAGGTTGATAAAATATATTCCAATTTAAACCACTTACAGGAATAAAACCATACAATTTTCCTTGTCCTTGTTGCGCTACAATATCGTTTAAACTCAATGAACCACTCATCATGATAATGGCAATTAATGACATGCCCATAGCTAATTCGTAACTGATCATTTGGCTTGAAGCACGCACAGCACCCAATAAGGCAAATTTATTATTAGAAGCCCAACCACCAATCATAATTCCGTAAACCCCTAAACTTACAACACCAAAAACGTATAAAATACCAATATTGATATCGGCTACTTGTAATCCGTATTTTACACCATCAAATTCCATTGCAGTTCCCCAAGGAATAACTGCACTGGTCATTAAAGCCGTGATCATAAAAATACAAGGTCCTAGAATGAATAATAATTTATCGGAAACATTTGGAATAATTTCCTCTTTCATAAACATTTTAACACCATCGGCAATGGGTTGTAATAATCCAAAAGGACCTGCACGGTCTGGACCAATTCTATCTTGCATAAATGCAGCAACTTTACGTTCGCCATAAGTGGCATAAGCAGCTACACCCAAACTGATTAAAAATAAAATGACAATCAGTGCTATTTTAAAAATCAATAAAAACATTATTTATTTTCTCCCTCTGTTAAAGCAATTGTTTTAATATTATTCAATGTCAATTCTCTTGGTTTAACCATTTTGGTATAATGATTAGCCGAAATAACTGACTGATGACTGATGGCTCTTGGTCCTTCAATTGTCCAATCGCTTGTTTTCTTTTTATCGAAACGGCAAGTATTGCAGATAAATTCTTCTACTTCGCCCCATTGGTCTTTACGACCTGTAACACGTAAAACATCTTCGCCTTTGTACCAAACTACTGTTTTTCCGCTACATTTATCGCAATCTCTGTGTGCATCAACTGGTTTGGTAAACCAAACGCGGCTTTTAAACCTGAAAGTTTTATCGGTTAAAGCACCTACAGGACAAACATCAATTACATTTCCACTAAAATCGTTATCAATGGCTTGTTCAATATAAGTTGAAATTTCGCTGGCATCACCTCTGTTTAAAACACCATGCACGCGTCCATCAGTAATTTGTTCAGCAGTTTTAACACAACGGTAGCATAATATGCAACGTGTCATGTGTAATTGAATTTTATTGCCAATATCAATTTTTTCGAACGTTCTGCGTTCAAAATCGGTACGGGTTTTAGCTGAACCATGTTCGTAACCTAAGTCTTGTAATTGGCATTCACCTGCTTGGTCGCACACTGGGCAATCAAGAGGATGATTTAACAATAAAAACTCCACCACACCTTTACGTGCATCAATTACCTTGTCAGATGTCATGTTTTTAACTTCCATACCATCCATAATGGTAGTTCTGCAACTTGCCACTAGTTTAGGCATTGGGCGAGGGTCTTTTTCTGAACCTTTGCTAACCTCAACCAAACAAGTGCGGCAATAACCACCACTGGTTTTTAACTTACTATAATAACACATAGTTGGCGGAGCCACCTCAGGCCCAATCATGCGGGCTGCTTGTAAAATGGTAGTTCCGTCTGCTACTTCTATTGTTTGTCCGTCTATTGTTACTTTTGCCATTTATATTTTTATTTTAGCCACTAATTTCTCTGATTTCTCTGATTTATTTTTGGCGGTTTTTATTTATTCTTTTTCGAAAATGAATGTACCAAAATTTACTTGAGAAGTAGAGGAAGAATTTAATTTATAACCTTTTAAAGAGATAATATTAATTTCTTTAGCTAAATCCACTGATCCTTTCAAATTGCTCATAAAACTTGCAATTTTTTTTTCTGTGATTACTCCGTTCTCATCAACAATAAATATATCATGATTAGAAACCGTCATTATCAAATACTTTTTGGAACCTTCACTGTGTTTAAAAGCACTAAATAATGAAATACCAATGATGGTAATTACTGCAATTAGAATAATTTTTGTTTTCATAATTTTTGTTACTTTTATGTGTTAAATTTATTTGTTTTCCTGTTCGTGGTTGGTGTCCTCACCAACTACATTCGATTGGTGAGGACACCAACCAAGGGCAATCATTTTTTTGCTTTTCTTTTCGTATTTAAATATACCATTTCTTCCACATTATCAGTATTACTTTCTATGAATTCACCATCCCACCAATCTTTATTTACATTTTCAACTACATTTATTCTTTCCACTGTTTTAATTAAATCAAATCCGTTTTCGTATCCTTCAGTTATAACTTGTAATTCTGAAGGTAACGTATTTAATTTGTGAATTAGTTCTTTAACAGTCATGTTTTTTTCTGTGAAATCTGTGTAATCTGTGGCTAACTTTTATGCTGTTCCTGTCCGTAGTTGGTGTCCTCACCAACTACATTCGATTGGTGAGGACACCAACCGAGGGCAGAATCGGCTATGCTGTTGCTAAACCATGCATATTATGGTAATGCTTCACATTTTTAATAGCAGCTGGATTTTTTACATACTCTTCAAATTCATGTCTGAAATGACGAATAGCACTTGCTACTGGCCATGCTGCTGCATCACCTAATGGGCAAATGGTATTTCCTTCAATTTTACGCTGAATTTCCCAAAGCAAATTTACATCTTCTAAAGTTCCATGTCCATCTAATATTTTATGCAATATTTTTTCCATCCAACCTGTTCCTTCGCGGCATGGGCTGCATTGTCCGCAGCTTTCATGGTGGTAAAAACGAGCAAAGGTGTGTAAATTTTGAACAATACTAGTGGTTTCATCCATTACTATAAACCCACCTGAACCTAACATAGTGCCAGAAGCAAAACCACCATCAGCTAAGCTTTCGTAGCTCATCAAACGTTTTTCGCCATTGGCAGTGGTTAAAATTAAATCAGCTGGTAAAATCGGCACTGATGAACCTCCAGCCACAACTGCTTTTAGTTTTTTACCATTTTTTATACCGCCACAATATTCATCACTGTAAATAAAATCTTCTACCGTAATTCCCATTTCAATTTCGTAAACACCTGGTTTATTAATATGTCCAGATGCTGAAATCAATTTAGTTCCACTTGATTTTCCAATTCCAATGCCTGCATACCAATCGCCACCGTTGTTTACAATTGGCACAACTGCTGCAATGGTTTCTACATTGTTTACCACAGTTGGGCAACCATATAAACCTGCAATAGCAGGAAAAGGAGGTTTAATCCTTGGATTTCCGCGTTTGCCTTCTAAACTTTCTAATAAAGCAGTTTCTTCTCCGCATATATATGCACCTGCACCTGCTTGTACATATAAATCTAAATCATAACCAGTTCCTAAAATATTTTTACCTAACCAACCCGCGGCATAAGCATCTGCAATGGCTTTTTCTAAAATTTTAATTATATAAAAATACTCACCACGCACATAAATGTAAGAGGTATTAGCACCTAAAGCAAAACTTGATGTAATCATTCCTTCAATTAAAGCATGAGGAATTTTTTCCATTAAGTATCTATCTTTAAAAGTACCTGGTTCACTTTCATCGGCATTACAAACCAGGTATCTAGCCACACCCTCAGGTTTAGCTAAAAAACTCCATTTCATACCAGTAGGAAAACCAGCACCACCACGTCCGCGTAACCCTGATTTTTTTACTTCTTCTACAATAGCATCTGGTGTCATTGTTTTCAAAGCTTTTTCAACCGAAGCATAACCACCTTTTTCGCGGTAAACTGCTAAAGTTTCAATTCCGGGTACATCTATATGTTCTAATAATATTTTTTTACTCATTGTAATACTGCTCTGCGTTAATCAGTGGCTTAATTGTTAGTTTTTTCTAAAAGTACTGTTATCTAAGTATTTGCTATGTTCAGTTTTATTGCTCCAATCATTAATTAAAGCGTCTACTTTTTCAAAAGTTAGGTTTTCGTGGAAATCTGCACCAATTTGAAGCATTGGAGCTGTACCACAACTACCCAAACATTCTACTGTTTTTAAGGTAAATTTACCATCAGCAGTTGTTTCACCATCTTTAATACCTAATTTATTTTCAATATGAGCTACAATTTCATTTGCACCTCTTAACCAACATGAACTGGTTCTGCAAACTTCTAATAAGCATTTACCAACAGGATTTAAGTTATACATAGAATAAAACGATGCAACTTCATATACCTCAATTGGTTTGATATTTAATAACGAAGCTACATAATCCATTACAGGAGCACTTAACCAACCATCAAATTCGGCTTGCGCTAAATGCAAAAGTGGCAATAAAGCCGATTTTTGCTTACCTTCTGGATAACGTTTGATAATACTTTGCACCAAGGCAAGTGTTTCATCATTAAATTTTATTTCACTCATCTTTTAAAATTTTGAATGTTAAATTTTGAATGTTGAATGATTCAAAACTTATTTTCTTATTAACTTATTTTTTTATAGTAAAATGAACATGAAATAGTGAATATTTTCATTCACAAATTCAAAATTCATTCCCGCTAAATCGGGATTATGCGTCTAATTCACCTGCTATAATGTTCATGCTACTCATGGTTAAAATAGCATCTGAAAGCATAGAACCTTTAATCATTTCAGGATAAGCTTGGTAAGCTATAAAACATGGTCTACGGAAATGCAATCTGTAAGGAGCACGTCCACCATCACTTACCATGTAAAATCCTAATTCGCCATTTCCACCTTCTACTGAATGGTAAACTTCACCTACAGGAACAGTTGCTTCGCCCATTACAATTTTAAAATGGAAAATTAAAGCTTCCATATTATTATAAACTTCTTGTTTTGGAGGTAAGAAAAAGTCAGGTACATCAGCAAAGAATTTACCTTCCGGCAAATTTTCTAAAGCTTGTGTAATAATTTTTAAACTTTCTCTTATTTCATGCTGACGAACCATGAATCTATCATAAGTATCGCCTTGAGTTCCTAGTGGAATTGCAAAATCAAAATCTTGGTAAGAAGAATATGGATTCATTACACGCACATCGTAATCAACACCTGCTGCGCGTAAGTTAGGACCTGTAAAACCATAGTTTAATGCACGTTCTGCACTAATTGGTCCTACGTTTATAATCCTATCCATAAATATTCTATTGCGCTCTAATAATCCAGCAAATTCATCAAAATATTTAGGGAAATCATTTAAAAATTCTCTGATTAAACGAATGCATTCTGGCGTGAAATCTCTTTCTAAACCGCCAATTCTTCCAATATTAGTAGTTAAGCGCGCACCACAAACTTGTTCGTAAATATCGTAAATTTTTTCACGCCATTGGAACATGTAAGTAAATCCGGTTAATGCACCAGTATCAACACCAATTACAGCATTACAAACCAAATGATCTGCAATACGCGCCAATTCCATAATGATTACACGCATATAATCAACACGCTTAGGTGTTTCAACTCCCAATAGTTTTTCTACTGTCATGTGCCAACCCATATTATTAATTGGCGATGAGCAATAGTTTAACCTATCTGTTAAAGGCGTAATTTGGTAAAACGGGCGGTGTTCTGCAATTTTTTCGAAAGCACGGTGAATATATCCAATAGTAGAAGTGGCGTCATGTATAATTTCGCCATCCATTTTCAATATATTTTGAAAAACACCATGCGTAGCAGGATGCGTTGGACCAAGATTTAAAATGTTATAATCTTCGTCTTTGCTTTTAGTATTTAATTCTAATGATTCAATCATTTAGTTTATATCTTTAATTAAAGCACAAATGCTTATCTACCAAAATAACTATCGTCTTTATCTGTTCTAGTGCCATCTTCTAATGGATACTCTTTTCTCATTGGAAAATAATCCATTTCGTCAGCGTTTAAAATACGTTTTAAATTTGGGTGACCAACAAAGTTAACACCATAAAAATCGAACGTTTCGCGTTCTTGCCAATTGGCAGAACTGAATAAAAATGTAGCCGAATCAATACTAGGATTTTCGATTGGCATGTAACATTTTACGCGTAAACGTACATTATTTATTAAACTATGTATATGGTAAATTACACCAATTTCTTTTCCTTTAACATCAGGGTAGTGCGTTCCACATACATCAGTTAAAAATTGCATTTGCAATTCTTGGTGATTGTATAAAAATGAAAGTAAATCCTTGATGCTGTTTTTATCAAACTCAATGGTTAATAAACCATAAGGCTCGTATGAGCTATATACTTTATCGCCAAATTGATTGGTAATTTCGGTTAAAATATATTCGTTATCTATGTTTACCATTATTGTATTCCGTAGCTTCCTAAAAGCGCTTTATACTCATCAGAATTTCTTCTGCGAAGTGATTCGTTTTTAACTATTTCTTGTAATTTTAAAATGCCATCAATAATTTGTTCAGGGCGCGGAGGGCAGCCTGGCACATATACATCTACCGGAATTACTTTATCAATTCCTTGCAAAACTGAGTAAGTATCAAATACACCTCCACTTGAAGCGCATGCTCCAATAGCAATTACCCAACGTGGTTCAGCCATTTGTAAATATACTTGTTTTAAAACTGGTCCCATTTTTTTGGAAATGGTACCTGCTACCAACAATACATCGGCTTGGCGAGGTGAAAAGCTGATACGCTCACTTCCAAAACGAGCCAAATCGTAATTTGAACCCATAGTAGCCATAAACTCAATACCGCAGCACGAAGTAGCAAAAGGTAAAGGCCAAAGCGAATTAGCTCTAGCCAAACCAATTATTTTGTCTAACGAGGTAGCCTGAAAACCAGGACCTTCAATACTTGGTGGTGTTTGTGCAATTTTTATATCTGACATTTAAGTTATTTTTTGATTTGGAAATTTTTGATTTGATTATTTGTAATTATTCCCATTTTAAAGCGCCACGCTTAATAATGTAAGCAAAGCCAATAAGCAAAGTTCCTATAAATAGTAGCATTTCTATAAATCCGGTTGAGCCTAATTCTTTAAAGTTTACAGCCCATGGATACATAAAAATTACCTCTACATCAAACATTACAAATAAAATAGCAGTTAAAAAATATTTAATTGAGAATGGTAAACGGGCGTTTCCTTGGCTATCAATTCCACACTCAAATGAGGCTAATTTATCGGCTGTTTTACGCTTAGGACCAAGGTAATGTGTAGCAACCATGGTGGTAGCCACAAACCCAAAACCTACCAAAAATTGGATAAATATTGCTATATAATCAACTGATACGTTCATATTTTTATTTTAAGATTGCGAAAATAGTTGGTTTTATTGTTTATAAAAACTTATCAAACTAAAATTATTAACATGATTTCAGCCAAAAAGATTTTAAAAATTTTAATTAATTTGATTTAGCTGCTGCATTTAACATTTCTGATAAAGCTGCTATTACTTTATCTACCTCGGCTTTGGTGTTTTGTTTTGCAAATGAAAAACGAACAGCTGCTCTGTTTCTATCTGTATTTAAGGCTTTTAATACATGACTTCCAACATCTGAACCACTGCTGCATGCACTTCCACCGCTAACCGAAATTCCTGCAATGTCTAATTTAAATAATAACATTTCGCCAATTGGGCTAGGAGGAAACGAGGTGTTTAAAACAGTATAAAGTGAGTTTCCTTCAGCATCACCATTAAACTGAATACCAGGTATATTGGCTTTAAGTTGCTCAATCATGTATTTTTTCAATGAACTGATATGAGCCATTTCTTCGTCTAAATGTGCATAAGCTTTTTCTAATGCTTTGGTTAAACCTACTATTCCATATACATTTTCAGTTCCTCCACGCATGTTTCTTTCTTGTGCTCCTCCAGTAATAAAAGGATGTATTTTAGCATTGCTGCTTACATAAATAAATCCTGCCCCTTTTGGACCATGAAATTTATGAGCTGCACAAGCTATAAAATGTACTTTCAATTTTTGAACATCAATTGGATAGTGGCCAATGGTTTGCACCGTATCGCTATGAAAAAATGCTTTGTATTGTTCACATAAATTACCCACTCTTTCGGCATCTAATAAATTACCAATTTCGTTGTTGGCATGCATTAAACTTACTAAAGCATTTGGATTATTTTGTAATAAATTTTCTAAATCTGTGTAGTCAATATGGCCATTTTCGGTTAATTTAACTAAATGCATTTTAACCAAACCAGCATGTGCTAATTCTTCAATAGTGTGCGAAACTGCATGGTGCTCAATAGCTGAGGTAATTATATTTTGTATTTTAAAATCCTCCACAGTTTTTCTAATAGCCATATTATCGGCTTCGGTTCCGCCCGATGTAAAGAATATTTCGCCTGGTGAGCAATTAATTAATTTGGCAATTGTTCTACGACATTCTTCTATAATGGTACGAACTGTTCTACCGGTGGCGTGAGTGCTGCTTGGGTTTCCGTATTCGTGCAACATTACTTGGTACATTGCATCGGCTACTTCTTTGTCAAGTGGGGTAGTAGCAGCATTATCAAAATATATTCTTTCCATATTGAGTAAATAATTGAGCGAAAATAAATGTTTAATTTATATTCACTAAATTTTTTAAAAATGATATTAGTTGTTTACTAGTTGGCTATATAAGTTCTTAAGCTTCAAGGCTTCATTTTCCCAATTATAGGTTTGATTAGTAGCCTGTTGGCAGGCATTAATACAATTTTGGTAAAATTCAGAATCGGTAAAAAGTTTTTCTATAGCAGTTGCAATTTGATTGCTACTGTTTAAATCAACTGGAATGCCAACTTGTTGTTTATCAGTTATATCTGTATAAATGCTGCTATTGCAAAATATTGATGGTAAGGCAATTGCAAGGTATTCAAAAAATTTACGTTCATGGCTTACAAGCATTTCAACCGGTTGGTTTTTTAGGCAAATGCCTATTTTACATTGCATACTTATTTTATAAGCAGTATCCATATCTAAATAACCATAAAAATGAATTTGGTTTTTAATGGCTTCAAAATTTGGATTGCTTTCAAAACTATGGTCAGTTCTGGCTCCAAAATAACCAACGCAATGCAAGTAGTAAGTTTTACCCTGCTGTTTTAATAAGTACAATGCATCAATCAAAGGATTGATATCGTAATACATATCTTTTATCATTCCAATGTAAAAAATATGATTTCCGGGTAAAACATTCCTTTCGGTAATTTTATATTTTGCCATTTGTTGGCTATCGGCAAAGTTTTGAATTACAGTATATTGATTTTCTTTTACATGAAAAATGGGTAAAAAACTATCATTGGCTACTACAGGAATGTAATGAATATAATTGCTCGAAAATTTAAGTAATTTATCGTATAAACTGGCAATGGTTTGTTTGCGTTGTTCTGGAATCCAAGGTTTTAATAAAATATCTTGTTTGGTATTCTCGTGAATATCATAAATTACCTTTTTGCCTAAAAATGATAGTATTAAGCCAAAAGGCAACATTTCAGCATCGTGAATGTGATATACATCTGCATTTTGTTTAATGGCTAAAGCAAAAACTTTAAAAATGGTTCCAAAGGCTCGTTGTAATCTGTTTTTTGGTTTTGGAATACCAATTATTTGAACCCCATTTTTTAAACCAGTAAAATTGCCAATGGCAATTAAAGTTACATCAAAATATATAGCCATGCTCACACATTCTCTGTAAAAAACACGTGTGTCTATAATACTATGAACCGATGAAAAATGGCAGACTTTAAGTTTCAAACTTTATTTATGTATAAAAAAAGCAAAACTAAAAAAAAATATTTCATAGCCATTATTTATTCAAAAAAAGAAAATGATTGATATTCGTACTCCTGATTGAGTTGCCAAGCAAAATGGTTAATTCCGTTGCTAATAATAATAATTTTAGCTTTATACTGTTGGTTGTAAAGCGCTAATTGTAAAGCCGTTTCGCTAGTTAAGTTGATTGAAGGTGCTTTACATTCAATTAAAATTTCAGGTTCAGCTTTATTGTTAAAAACTAAAATATCAAATCGTTTAAAACTATTTAAATAATTGAGCTTACGCTCAACAGCAATTAGTTTTTTGTTGTAATTTTTATAATAAACTAAAAAGTTAATTATATGCTGACGTACCCATTCTTCGGGGGTTAAGCTTACCAATTTACGCCTAATAATGTCGTAAATAAACGGTTTTTCGTTTTGTTTGGTAATTTTAAATTGATATGTGGGTAAGTTTAGGTGCAAAGTTTTCTATACAAATGTTCACAAATGAAGTAAAAAGGCTCGAAAAAATTTAATTATTTGCAAACTTAAATTTTAAACAAAAAGTGGCTACCGATTTTACCAATCAATACAGCAAAATAATGCAAGATTTGAAAGCAAAAAAATTTGCTCCAGTGTATATTTTGCATGGCGAAGAAACCTATTTTGTAGATGCTATTAGTAGCTTTATAGAACATAACGCATTAACTGAAAGCGAAAAAGGATTTAATCAAACCATTTTTTATGCTAAGGATGTGGAACCAAGCCAAGTAATAGAAGCGGCTAGGCGTTTCCCTATGATGGCTGAAAGACAGGTTATTATAGTGAAAGAAGCACAAGGATTTAAATCGTTAGATGCTTTTGAACCTTATTTGTTAAAACCTGTTCCAACTACTTTATTGGTAATTTGTGTTAAAGGAAAAAAATTAGATAAAAGAACCAAATTTTACAAAGAAGCCGCCAAGCATGTGGCTTTTGAAAGCAGTAAACTTTACGAAAAGGATTTAATTCCGTGGATAAAAAGTTATGTTCAAATGCATCATTTCAACATTAATGAACGCTCTATCCAATTAATTGCCGATTCGCTTGGAAACGATTTATCAAAAATTGCCAATGAGTTAGATAAATTATTTATCAATAAAACTGGGGTTGACAAAGAAATAACTGATAAAGACATTGAAACTTATATTGGTATTAGTAAGGATTTTAACTCGTTTGAATTGTTAAGTGCCATAGCAGCTAAAAATCCGCATCGGGCTTTTAAAATTGGACATCATTTATCAAAAGCCAAAGATTTTTCTATTATTCCATTTGTTGCATTATTAAGTAATATGTATTCAAAGGGGTATATAATTAAAAAAACCAATACCAGTGATAGAAATACCATTTCAAAAGCCTTTGGTTTGGGGTTTTATCAAACCGATGATTATGTGAATTTGGTAAAAAATTTTAGTTTAGGTGAAATTGAGAAAGTAATAGCTATTTGCTCGCAATACGATTTGAAAAGCAAAGGAATCAACACTGTAGCTATGTCAAATCAGGAAATGCTTAAAGAAATATTGGTAAAAATATTATAACAAAAAACATTGACACTTGCATTATTGTTATGATATAGTTAAATATGCAACCTTTAAAATTAATAAACAAATCAAATAACAAATAAAATGAAGAGAATTTTACTATTTGGTTTTGCTGTTGCAACTACTGCAGCAATGGCACAAACCCCGAAAAAAGTTACACTTCCGGCTGAGGCAAACGTTGCTGTTCCTGCTAAAGTTGGAGTTAAAGATGAAGTAAAACCATCAGTGGTTAAAACTACCACAAACAGCGGTACTAAAACAGGAACTGTAATTGTTGGAAAAGGTGCTACTTTTTCTAAAGTAACAAAAATTGGCGAAACTAGAAATAACCAACAAACCAACGGCTCAATTTATACGAGAGTTTACTCATTACCAACTGGTAAGGTTTCAGCAACATGGACTTCATCTCAAGAAGGTCCTGCTGATGGTTCAAATTCTAGAGGTTCTGGATACAATCATTTCAATGGTACTACTTGGGCTAGCCCAATTCAATCATCTTTAAGAATTGAGCCAGAGCGTACTGGTTTTCCTTGTTATGCATACAGCGCTTCAACTAACGAAGAAATGATTTTATCTCATATTGTTAAAGCTTCGGGTACTGCTAATGCTGGTGCTGCCACCGGTTTAATGTTAAATCGTAAAAGTGGTTTAGGTGCAGGTACTTGGACAAGTACAGCTGTATTAGACAGTTCAGATATTAAAATCCCTGGTATTTTATGGAACAGAAGTGTTGTTTCAGGTAACTATTTACATGTATTTGCTTCGTTTACCGATTCAGGTTCAGCTCAACCAAATAGAATTGTAATAAACGGTATCAGAACTCCTCAAGTTTATTCACGTTATAATCTATCTAATAGTACTTGGGAAGTTAAAAAAATGTTACTTCCTGGTTACACTGCTGATAGAATATATAGTGGTGGAGGCGATAATTACTCAATGGATGCTAAAGGCGATAATGTAGCTATTTTAATTGGTGGTATAGCTGATGATTTACAATTATACAAATCAGGTGACAATGGAAATACTTGGACAAAAACCATTATTGATTCATTCCCTGATCCTGCTTTTGATTTTATTAGAACAATTGATACCACTTATGCAAATGATGGTAGTGTTAGTGTAACTTTAGATAAAAATGGTAATGCTCATTGCTTTTGGGCTTTAGGTAGAATGATTAGAACAGAAGGTACTGCCGCTGGTTCTTATTCATATTTCCCTGGTCAAAACGATATTTTGTATTGGAGAGAAGGTACTCCAACTGACAGTATCAAAACTGTAGGTGTTTCGCCTGATGTTGATAATAATGGTATGTTAGATTTAGGCACAAACTGGAGAGCAACTGGAACTAGGTATTTTGGAAATTCAATTTCAACTATGCCTCATTCAGCAGTTATTGGTGATACTATGTACATGATTTTTTCTGGTATGACAGAAGGTGATGTGGATGCTAACGGTAAAAACTTTAGAGATGTTTATTTAGTATATTCTACCAATGGTGGAATCAGCTGGTCAAAAGAAGTTAATTTAACTGCATTTATAGGTTTTAATCAAGAACAAATTTATGCAAGTCTTTCTCCTACTTCGGCTGATGGAAATTTACATTTGGTATTTACTCAAAGTGCTTCAATTGGTGCTTACGATGCTACCGATAATCCTGATGCTGGTTTAGTAAACTACGATATTATGCACTTAAGTGTTCCAATTTCAAGTGTATTTGATGGAACAGTTGGAGTTAACAATGTAAAAAACGATGTTTTCAATGTAGTTAACAATTACCCAAATCCATTTAACGGAACAACCAATATTGGTGTTAATTTTGCAAAAAGCACTAACGCTACTGTAAAAGTGATTAATGTAACAGGTCAAGAAGTTTATAGCCAAACATTCGAAAGAATTCCTGCAGGTTTAAATAACTTAGAACTTAACTTAGGAAATATTGCTGCTGGTGTTTATTTCTACAGCATTGAAGCTGAAGGATTCAAAACTACTGGTAAAATGATTGCTGAATAAGTAATTATTGAAACAATAAGAAAGGGTTGTCTTGCAAAAGACAGCCCTTTTTTTGTAATTTTTTTTTATTAGAATTATTTAGTTTATTACTATTGTCTTTGAACTTTAAGTATTAATTACGTGTTATTTTAAATTAGAATTTTACTGATTGCAATAATTGGTCTAACAAAAATTTGCTCTGAATTTATTAAAGAAAACAACTATTAAGAACAAAATATTATTTTTACAGAATGAAAAATTTATTGATTGTTTTTGCAAGTGCTTTGTTAATGGGCAGTTGCAATAGTTCTGTTAGTAACAGTAATTCCGATGCAGTAACTGATTCAGCCCACGTAGTTGGGAATGATGCCGATGCACACGGCTGCAAAGGCAGTGCAGGCTATACTTGGTCGGTTATTAAAAATGAGTGCATTAGACCATGGGAAAACACCCTTCAATTATTGCCCATTAACCACGAAGATTCTTCGGCAATCATAACTGCATCAGTTATATTTAGCACTGATAGTTCACAAGCTGAATTATTTATGGCTAATGAAACAGAAAATTTGGTTTTGATCAAAACAAAAGAAAACCGTTATGTTACCAAAACTGAGTTGAGTACCTTTGAATTAATATTTGAAAATAATATTTGGACGATTATCAAATCTGGAAAAGCTATTTATAAAAGCAAATAGTTGAACAACCCTCAATTTTTTTCTTTTTCCTTAGATACTTCTTCGCATTCGCTCGTATCCTGAGAGTGGATGTATTGGTAAGCCTCCGGCTGATTTCATAAATTCAAAAAATGGCGAGACGCCTTTTAAACTCACGCTCGCAAGATGCGAGCGAGTGCTGAGAATAATGATATTTATAATTTCTTTATACTTATTTTGCTGTTTTGTAAATGTGCCAATAGGAAATCAAAATATAAATAGGAGGCGAGTGTAGGCCTGACAATAAAGCGGGCCGTGCATCAGGCCCCGAGGGCAGGTAGCGTCTTGCAGTAAGCGAAGTCGAAGTGTTGTCTAGCTTTTTTGCATACTTTTTTAGTGATGAAAAAAGTATGAAGAACAAAAGAAAAAAATGATTAGTTGGGTCATTCAGTAGTACCGCTCGAGCGGTATCCTTTAGGTGGCAAACAAGTTGGCTAATGGATAATTCATTTCTTTTTTTCTTCTTTCTTTTTCCTTAGATGAAAAAGAAACAAAAAATCAAGGCAAAAAAATGCTTCCACGCATGGCCTAGGCTGGCCCGCTTTTTTGCCGGCCCAACGCACATTGCTAATGGAATAATGATTTTTATAATTTCTTTATGCTTAACTTACAGTTTTATAAAAGTGTGGAAATAGGAAATCAAAATTTAAACAGGAGGCGAGCTTAGGCCCGACAATAAAGCGGGCCGTGCATCAGGCCCCGAGGGGAGGTAGCGTCTTACAGTGAGCGAAGTCGAAGTGTTGTCTAGCTTTTTTGCATACTTTTTTAGCAATGAAAAAAGTATGAAGAACAAAAGAAAAAAATGATTAGTTGGGTTATCAGGCTGATTTCATAAATTCAAAAAATGGCGAGACGCCTTTTAAACTCACACTCGCAAGATGCGAGCGAGTGCTGAATGTTGAGGTCTTTTGAGTGTATACTAGTTAAAGCAGTTCAAATTCCAATCTGCCTATTTCATTGCCATTAGCAGTAATGGCAATGAAATGTTTTCCTGCATAATGTTTACGTGTAGTTAAGTTAGCAAAACTATGTTTCTTTTTAATTTCAAAAGGTTCATTTGGCTTTAACTGATAGGTACCTATTTGAAATATTTTAGGTAACTGTTTTCCATTTGCTTTCATATAATAAATTTGGTATTCAAGCCTAATATTAGTAGCCTGTTTTTCTTGTAATGCCACACTAAAATTAAAGTTAAAACTATCGCCAATGGCTAGTTTTGTTTTATCAATATCAAGGTTTATAAGATTAACTTTATGCTCGTTATTTAACCCAAATGCCTTTAAAACAGTAGCATTTCCTTTTTTCAATAATCCACGGCTTGCATGTTTTAATATCCAATTGGTTTCGTCAGAATGGTCTTTCCATTGGTTTATTAGTTCAATAACTGTATTAGGATTATCTTTCGAAATATCGTTGATACAATTGGCCACACTTCGTCTTACATATTCCGATTCATCAGTCATTAAATTGTTTAGAATACCTAAAATAGGAGTGGGGTTACTTTTATACATTGGTAATGCCATAGCCCAAGGTAATCGTGGCCTAATGCCTTCGCTAGCCAAACGCCTCACATGATGGTTTTTATGTTTACTCCAGACCAAATGTTGTTTCAGCATTTCATTAGGGTATTTAATTATAAACGGCCTAACAGCAAATTCACTACTCGAAAATTGGGTAAAAAATTCCAATGCTTTAACAGAAGTTTTTAAATCATGTAGTCCATAAACTTCTATAAAATCGGGGAAAAACATGGCTGTAAAACCACCAAAATTTGGCGCAGTTTGCATTAAAATATTAACTTGATCCTTATAACTTAATGGCAAAGTTTGGTGCATACTTTCCGAAATATGCCTCATGCGTTGCTTCAATTCTTTTTGTTCCCAATGTTTATCAAAAACCAGTTTTATAAATGAATCAGAGTCAAAATCTGCATAATTTTTAGCAATTTGATGAGCTAAATTTACTATAAAACTTTGATTGTATAAATTTTTTAAAGGTTCAGCCATATATAAATAAAAGTTGAAGTTGGTAGTATTTTGAATATTAAAAAACGATGTCAAAGTTATGAACTTCAACATCGTTTTTATGCTAAAAATTTTGGTAAATGGAGGGAATTATTCCTTTATCACTTTTATACTTTGCTTATTTAAACCATCAATACTTAAAAAATACATACCGCTTTGAAGGGTTTCAAGATTTACTATTGTTTCGTCCAAGTTTAGTTTTCCACTCAATACGGTTTGACCAACTAAATTTTCAATGATGTAATTTTTACCAACTAAATTTGTTTTATTAGTAATAGTAATATTATTTTTAGTAGGGTTTGGATAAACATTTAAATCGTTTTCTAAATTGAGGTTATTGATACCAACACTTGTAATATTTAAAGATAAATTAGTTGAATCAACACAGCCATTATTATGGGTAATTTTAGCTTTTAAACTTCCAGTTCCTGTTGTCGGCCAAACTACATTTACAGTATTAGTTCCTTGACCGTTTTGAATTGTTCCGTTCAAAGTAGTCCAATTATAAATAATATTTGGTTGGCTTAAAACTGAATAGGTATAAGGAGTTGAACGACTAGTTGGATTTACATTTCCTAAAATATTTCCTATAGTTAATTTAGGTAAAAGTGTAAAGGTTTTACTGGTGCTATCCGCGCAATTAATACCTGATTTTACAATTAATTTAACACTGTATGTTCCATCAATGGTGTATGATTTGCTCACTGTAACACTACTGTTGGTATCATTGTTATCAAAACGCCATAATCTGGTAGATGAACCCGTTGTATTAGTTGAATTATCGGTAAATACAAAGTTATTTTCATAAAAGCACTGTGTGGCTTTATTGATAATAAATGAAGCAATTGGCTGAGGATTTACAGCAACAGTTTTAGTAATTGAATCCAAGCAATTTGCAGTATTCTTCACAACTAATTTTACGTTAAAAATTCCTAAAATATTATAAGCTTTTGTTGGATTTAATATGGTTGAATTATTTCCATCACCAAAGCTCCAATTTTGAGAAGTAGAATTGATTGATAAGTTGGTAAAACTAAAACTATTACCTTTAAAACATTGAGAAGCATCGTTTACCGAAAATGCAGCAATTGGGTTAGTATTGATAAATACATTTTTGGTAATGGAATCAATGCAGGCAGTGTTTGAATTAATACCAATGTAACAGGAAAACTTCCATCATTTAAATATTTTTTGGTTGGGGAAACATTTATTGATTCATTTCCATCACCAAATTTCCAAAAATACTGAAGTGTGTTATTATTGGGCAAACTTTGATTGGTAAAAACAAAGTTGTTATTTTTTAAACATTGTACTGCATTGTTAATACTAAAATTAGCAATTGGTTTAGGAAAAACGACTACCATTTTTGTAATAGAATCTAAACATCCATTGGCAGAAATGGCTTTGAGCTTCACCACATAATTGCCTGCATTGGCATAACTAACTATTTGAGTATTGTAATTGGTATCTAAATTATTTGCTATTCCAAAGTTCCAAATGTATTGGGTAGGTTTACCAACAGAATCGGATG
Source organism: Bacteroidota bacterium (assembly GCA_027484685.1). GTDB lineage: Bacteria > Bacteroidota > Bacteroidia > UKL13-3 > UKL13-3 > JAAFJM01. The sequence goes on along the minus strand of JAIXSO010000014.1, from coordinate 92,011 downwards.
AATTGGTAAACACAAACGAATTTCCATTGATACATTGTGTTGAATCGTTAATGGTAAATAATGCTTTGGGTGCTTTTTGAAAGTTGATGGTTTTAGAAATAGAATCTGTGCAATCATCATTGCTTGTAGCCACTAATTTTATTACCATATTTCCGGTATCGGATAATGTTATGGAAGGATTGGTTAAACTAGAGTTGGTATTGTTTCCAAACAACCAATTATAGCTCATGTTTCCAGAACTTATTGCAGATGTATTGGTTAAATTTACAATAGAATTATTTCTCAAACATACCAAACTTGGACTATTAAAATTGGCAATTGGTTTAGGAAAAACGGCTACAATCTTTGAGATAGAATCTAAACATCCAGTAGCAGAAATGGCTTTGAGCTTCACTACATAATTGCCTGCATTGGTATAACTAAATGATTGAGCGTTGTAATTAGTATCTAAATTATTTGCTATTCCAAAGTTCCAGATGTATTGGGTAGGTTTACCAACGGAATCAGATGAATTGGTAAACACAAACGAATTTCCATTGATACATTGTGTGGTATCGTTAATAGTAAATAATGCTTTAGGAGATAATTGTAAAGAGATGTTTTTTGTAGTAGAGTCAACGCAGTTTCTGTTACTAGTAACTACCAATTTTATTACATAGTTACCTGAATCGGTTACTATTAAATTGGGATTTGTAACTGTAGTATTTGAATTGTTACTAAACCACCAATTATAACTCATGCTGCCTGAATTTATAGTAGAAGTATTGGTTAAATTAATGATTTGATTAGAGTTATTGACACAAAAAGTATTTGGAGCTATAAAACCAGCAACTGGTTTAGGATACACTGTTAAATATTTAGCATTAGAAGTATCGGAACAACCGGTATTGCTTACAACAACTTTATAAGTAAATGCGGAATCTGCTATTAAACTATCTTTGGTTTCATTTACTATTACAATATTATTTTTTAACCATTTAAAATTTAAACTAGCAGTATTTGGAGTAACTTTTAAAATTGAAACCAATCCTTGACAAAACGAATCTCTGCTATTTGTTATAACTGGAGTGCTAAAACCTGCAACAAATTTAATATCGAAAGGAAAACCTTTGATGGTAGTATCTGAGCTAGCTATAATTCTTATTTTATAGTTGCTATTTCCAAATAAATTAGCTGGAATACTGATAGGAATAAAACCAATAGAATCCATAGAAGCTTTGGTTCCAATAGTGGTGGCACTATTAAACGAACCAGCCGAATCGGATAATTGAACCATAAATACATTTGAATTAACTAAAAGTATCCTACTTGATTTGTAATAAACATTGGAGGCATTTATTCTGTTATTACAAAATGTTTGTTTATTACTACTGTCAATCAAAATTGTTTTTGCAATATCTACTTTAATTTTTATTCCGCGTGTAGCTGTTGCTTTTAAAGGACAAAAACGATCGCTGCCAGTAACTGTAAATAAGTAAGGTTCGTTCCTTTCCGCATTTATTGGTGGTGTCCAACAAAACTTAAAACTATCAGCTTTGGGTCCATTCATCCTTCTATTAGCTAAAATATAATTTCTGGTAAAAGTGGCATTGGCCATAACGGGTATTGTTATTCCAGGATTATTCCATTTTAAGTCGGTAGTGTCGGCTAAAATTGAAGGTACGGCATTTAAATCAAAATTGTCTTCCGATACAATATCTAAGCATATTTGCTGTCCTGCGGAAATATTATATTGTTGGCCAAATTGAAGAACATTGTTTTTATAAATTTTTATTAAAGGGATTCTATTGCTGGTGCACAATCGTGTTTGAAATTCAACGTCTCTTCGGGTAACACCTACATTTGTTGTAACTCCACCAATTTTTCTCCATTGGGTAACTTCAATTACTAGTGGTGCAACAAAAACCCCAATTGGTCTAAACAAAACATCACCGGTTGCTGGATCAATTCTTAAACCTGCGGGAGGAGCAGCATTAGTATTTGGAGCACCAAAATAAGAAAATGGATAATTAGCAGAAAAAGGAGGATTATAAGTTACAGGTGTTGCAAATGAGTTATATATAGAACCAAAGGCATAACTTAACGAATCTCCATCTGGGTCATTAGCACCTAAATTATAAACGAAATCTAAACCTGAACAAACCAACACGTTAGGATTATTGGTAAATATAGGTGCAGAATTACAAGTGGATTGACATCTATTTAGTTGAGCATAATTATATAGACTTGAAGATTCAACATGGGATAAAGCAGATCCTCTGCAACAAAAGTATACGCCCAATTCTACACTACAACACGCTGTTGGAATGCTGCTTAAGTTTACGTTTCCTTCAAAAGTATAAACTTCTATTCCGGGGCTAAATGTGCCGGCAGTTCGGGTATTGCAATTGGAGCAAATGGTTTTAATGGAATCGCAGGTATTTACTATGTCATAACCACTTGCAGCTCCAACAGCATTTAATACAAAACTTCCATAATTTATTCCTAAAAAACCAGTGGTTAAACCTCTAATACTGGTAGTAAGTAAAGCGTTATTAGTGTTGCAACCTGCTACCGTTCCATTGGGTGAAGGAATGGAACAACTAGAACACAACTGTGCTTCAGAGCAGTCTCTATAAACTTTTATGGTTACTTTATAAAGCTGCGCTGTATCGGTACATTGATAAGAAATTTCTAAACCTCTTATGTGTGTTGCTTTACTTTGAAAACATAAAAAACTTAATAAAATAGAGGCTAGTAAGTAGAAATGTGTTTTCATAAGTGCATTTATAATGAGCAAAAGTAGCCCAATAAAAACACCTTATTTATCAAAAAAAACTTAAATAATATTGGGTCTTTAAATTAATAATTGCGGCAAATTTTATTTTTATTTATTGTTTTAAACCGATGCCATCGCTTTAAGCGATGGCATCGGTGTTTGCTACAGACACGGTTCATCGTGTCTTTACTCTTTTAATACTTTAATACTTTGCTTATTTTGTCCGTGGTTGGTGTCTCACCAATCATCCCAAATTGATTGGTAATGAATAACAACCGAGGACTAATGTTATAGCTAATGTAAAATAATCTGTTAAAGTCAAGGAGATACTTACAGCATGACTTATTTTTTGTTTTGAATATTTAGCCGTTGTTGGCGTCCTCGCCAACATCTAAAAGTACTGAAACAAATCAATAATTGCGGCAAATTTTATTTTTATTTATTGTTTTATAACCGATGCCATCGCTTTAAGCGATGGCATCGGTTTTGTATAAAGGAAATGTTATTCCTTTATCACTTTTATACTTTGCTTATTCAAACCATCAATACTTAAAAAATACATACCGCTTTGCAGGGTTTCTAGATTTACTATTGTTTCGTCTAAGTTAAGTTTGCCACTTAATATTGTTTGTCCAATTAAATTTTCAATGATGTAATTTTTACCCACCAAATTGGTTTTATTAGTAATAGTAATATTGTTTTTAGTAGGGTTTGGATAAACATTTAAATCGTTCTCTAAACTAAGTTTATTGATACCAACACTTGTTATATTTATAGATAAATTAGTTGAATCCTTGCAGCCATCATTATTGGTAATTTCGGCTTTTAAATTTCCAATTCCTGCTGTTGGCCAAATTACATTTACCGCATTAGTTCCTTGTCCACTTTGAATAGTTCCGTTCAAAGCAGTCCAATTATAATTGCTGTTAGCCTGACTTAGCACTGAATATTGGAATGGTATTGTTACAGAAGTTGGGGCTGAATTTCCCAAAATATTTCCTATAGTTAACTTAGGCAGAACAGTTATATTATTATTGGCAGTATCAATACAGTTATTATTTGATTTAATAATTAGTTTAATGGTATAATTTCCTGTAGATGAGTATGTTTTACTGGTAATTGAATTGGTGGAGGTATCCCCATTATCAAATAACCATAATCTATTTATTGTTCCGCTACTAATACTCGAAATATCGTTGAAAATAAAATTATTTCCATTTAAACATTGTGAAGATTTATTGACACTTATTGCAATATTGGGTTGAGGGTAAACCGTAATAGTTTTAGTAATCGTATCAGTGCAATTTGAGACATTATTTGCTACTAACATTACGTTATATGTCCCCGCTCTTAAATATGTTTTTTGTGGGTTAAAAATATTAGAATTACTTGTATCACCAAAACTCCAAGATTGATTGTTTAAACCAGTTGATATATTATTAAAGTTAAATCCATTTCCTTTTAAACACTGTTGAGGTTTATTTATTGTAAAATTAGCAGTAGGACTATTATTTACTAAAATATTTTTTAAAGCAGAGTCTTTGCAGTTGTTATTACTTGTGGCAATTAAAGTTATAGTATATGAATTAGGCGAACTATAAGTTTTAGTAGGATTTAGCTGGTTTGTGGTGTCAGCTAAACCAGTTCCTAAATTCCATTTTCTACTAATTGTTCCCGATAATATATTGGTTGAATCAGTAAATATAAAATTATTGTTTTTGAAACATTGAGTTTGACTATTTATGGTGAAATTAACCAAAGGTTTTGGATGAACAATTATTGTTTTTGTTAAAGAATCTTTACAGCCTAAACTGCTATTAACAACTAATTTAACAAAGTAAGTGTTTGGTGAATTATAAGTTTTGGTTGGACTAGAAATGATTGAAGTATCATTTATACTAGTACCAAAGTTCCATTTCTTTATAGCTAAAACACCGGTTGCAATTCTTGAAGTATCGGTAAATTTGAAGCTATTTCCATTTAAACATTGAGCACTATTATTAATAGTAAAACCAACTGTTGGTTTTGGATTTATAACTATATTTTTAGTAATAGAATCTCTACAATTATTATTACTTATGGCTATTAATTTAATTGGCAAGGTTCCAATAGTACTGAAAGTTTTATTAACAATTATATTACTAGAGGTATCAGAGTTATTTAAAGTCCATATTCTCGTAATGTTTCCAGAAACAACTTTTGAAGTATCTGTAAATATAAAATTATTAAAATTAATGCATTGTGAAGAATTGTTTGTGGTAAAACCAACAATTGGTTTTGGATATACTGTTAAATACATGGCATTTGAAGTATCGGTACAGCCATTATTACTTACTAATGCGCGGTAAGTATAAGCTGAATCTACTATTAAACTGTCTTTGGTTTCATTGGCAATTACCAAATTATTTTTTAACCATTTATAAGTTAAACCTGATGTATTTGGAGTAACTTTAAATGTACTTACTAAACCTTTACAAAACGAATCGCGATTGTTGGTTATAACTGGTGTGCTAAATCCTGCAACAAAGCTAATAGCAAATGGAGTTCCAAGATTTACTGTATCTGAACTTGAGTTTACTCTAATTTTATAATTTGTATTAGTGTATAAGTTTGCAGGAATTATAATAGGAATAACACTAACTGTGTCAGTGGTGGTTTTACTTCCTATAATTGTTGAATTGGTAAATGAACCTGATGAATCAGAAAGCTGCACAGTGAGTACGTTTCCAGTTATTAAATTGATACTGCTTGTTCTATAATTAACATTACTATTTATTATTTTATGATTACAATATATTTTTTTTGTGGTGCTATCAATAGTTAAAGATTTAGGTTTAATTACACTAATATTTATTCCTAATGTGTTTACAGCTTTATAGGGGCAAAATCTGTCGGAACCCGAAACGGTAAACAAGTATGGTGTAGTTCTTATAGAACCAATTGGAGGTGTCCAGCAAAATTTGAAACTATCAGCTTTTGGACCATTTAATCCCCTTTGACTTAAAACATAATTGCGAGTAAATGTAGCATTAGCCATTACAGGGATATAGGTAGCAGGATTATTCCATTTTAAGTCTGTTGTATCGGCTGTTATAGAACCTGATGATTGATCTTGAGCTACAAAATCTAAGCAAATTTGAGAACCCTCAAAAACTGAAAAATTTAAACCAGATTGGATTATTCCATTATTATAAATTTTAACAAGTGGCGCTAAGTTTGGGCTTGACCCAGAACAAATAAACGATTGTATTTGAATATCTCGTCTAGTCATACCTACGTTTACTCTTGTATTTCCAACAAGTTTCCATTGTGTAACTTCTATAACCAACTGAGAAACAAAAACTCCTTGAGGTCTAAATCTTATATCTCCAGTAGCTTGGTTAATGTGTAACCCTGCCGGTAATGAAGCGTTTGGATTTGGTGCTCCCAAATATGAAAATGGATAATTTGCACTGTAAGGTGGCACGTAACTTACTGGAGAGCCAATACTTTGATAAGATTGTCCAAAGGCATAACTTAAAGAATCTCCATCTGGGTCGCTAGCACCTAAGTTATGTATAAAATCTACACCAGCGCATAGAAAAAGTACTGCATCATTAGTAAATGTTGGTGCCGAATTGCAAATAGATTGGCATCTGTCTAATTCACAAATTGCTTGAAATGTGCCAGGTATCATGGTTGTTAATGCAGCATTCCTAGTACTTCCATTAACACCTAAAGTTACTCTGCAACACGAAGTTGGAATTGAACTTAAGTTTACATTACCCTCAAAAATATAAACCTCTATTCCAGTGCTCATAGTACCGGCTGTTCTTGTATTGCAATTGGTACAAATTGTGGTACTAGTTGCACATGTTTGTATTACATCATAACCGCTAACATCTGGTACAATGTTTAAGGTAAATGAGCCAAAGTTGTTTCCCAAGCAAGTTCCACTAGCACCTAAAATACTAGTTGATAAACCTGCATTAGATGTATTACAAGTTGAAATATTTCCAGGGAAACTACTACAGCCAGGACACAAAGGAATTCCTGAACAATCTCTATAAATTTTTACATTAACCTTGTAAACATTTGGCGTAGTTGTGCATTGGTAACTAATATCGCACCCTGCAATATGTGAGGCATTTATTTTAAAAGATATAAGGCTTAATAAAATAAAAATTAATAATGTTGATTGTTTTTTCATTTTGGTTTAAAAGAGTATGCAATTAAATGCTTATACCAAAAAATAAAAACTTAAAAGATGAAATTTGTTAATTTGGTAATAATATTTTTTTATTTTTCTTCATACAGAGCTTAGCCTTGGTATGGCAATAAATATTCCATTAGCACTGCGTGTTGGCCCGACAAAAATGCGGGCCAGCCTTGGCAAGTGCGTGGAAGCATATTTTTGTCTAGCTTTTTTGTTTCTTTTTCAGCAATGGAAAAAGAAAGAAGAAAGGAAAGAAATGACTTATCCATTCTAAAAGTACCGAAACAAAATTGCAGGCGAGGACGCCTGCAATGGCTGAAATATGTTAATTTATTATAAGATTAAAGTATTTGCAATAAAATTAATTTTTTTATATTATTTACTTAATTAACTTTACTTCTTCCCCTTTTTCCCATTAGTTCCATATTCTTGCCTTCTTTTTGTTAAGGAAGCGAAGTCGAAAAGAGATAGTTGTCAGTTGATAGTTGATAGACGATTCACGCCTTGCATGATTTAGTAATAAGTTTTTTAAAAGAAAATCCTGAGGCGAAGGCTTCGGGATTTTTTTGTGTTTTGAAGGTAAATTGAAGATTACACAGCTTAATACTACTTTAGGATTTATAAAAATAAAAGGTATGTTTGATGGTATAAAATCTTAGTAAATAAAAAATAAATAGAAGTGTAAGGTTTTTAATTAAATCATTGAGTAATATGTGAAATGGAAAGATTGTGGTATCAGACGACAACCCAAGTATCATCAAGATAATTAAAGTAATATAAATGAATTGGAAAATTTTTGGAGTAAAATATGACAAGCAGGAAACATCTGCATTTGAACAAATGTCTTATTTGCTGTTTTGTTCAGAGTTTAATAATAGGATAGGATTATTTCGTTACAAAAATCAAACGGGAATTGAGACAGAGCCAATCGAAAAAGAGGGAAAATATTATGGCTTTCAATCTAAATATTATACGACCTCCATTGCTGAAAATAAAGACGACATTATTGATTCAATTAATAAAGCTAAAGCCAAAAACAACCAATTAAACGAATTATACCTCTACATTAACCAAGAACTTTCCGAAAGCACAAAGAAAAGCGAAAAAAAACCACAATATCAATTAGACATTGAGAAAGCAGCAACAACAGCAGGAATAAATATACAATGGCGAGTTCCAAGTCATTTTGAATTACAATTGTCTTTGCCTGACAACAAATACATCAATGACTTTTTTTTCAGCCTTGACCCAAACGAAGGAGATTTGCTTGATGAAATTTCTAAACATAATGAGAACATTTTACAAGCAATTCAAACAGAAATATCATTCGGAAACAAACAAATCAAAATTGACCGAAATTCTGTTGTTGAAGCAATAGCAAATATTTCTCAAAATAAAAAAAACATAATTATTTCAGGCGAAGGTGGTTGCGGTAAAACCTCAATTTTTAAGGAGTTTTATAATTCTTATTTTAAGAGAATACCAATTTGTGTTTTTAAAGCAAATGAACTTAATGTAAATCACATTAATGAAATATTTCACTTTGACCACAAATTTACATTTGCCCAGTTTCTCAATGCTTATAAAGATGAGCCACTTAAGATATTTGTCATTGATTCCGCAGAAAAACTCGCAGAGATTTCTAATAACGATATTCTTACTACACTAATACAAAAGTTAAAAGAGAATGCTTGGAATATCATCTTTACAACACGCTACGCTTATCTTAACGATTTAACTTTTCACATTAAGGAGAATTATCAGTTACCATTTGACGTGATTGACGTTTCTTTGATTAGTGCTAAAGAATTAAAGTCACTAGCAGTTGAATTCAAATTCTCACTTCCCGACAATCAAAAGTTCTCAGAACGACTTAGGAACTTGTTTTATCTAAGGGAGTATGTTCAACAATATTCAAACATTGACAAACAAGGAAATTACAAGGGATTTATTGACTTGCTTTGGAAAAAGCGAATACAAAATAATGCTGTTCAAAAGGACAACCTGGATCTTGAACGAGAAAAATGTATCATCAGTATTTCTAAAAAAAGATGTGAAACAGGACGATTTTATATTAGTTCTGACGATTTGCCACAATCAGCACTGTTCCAATTAAAGCTAGACGAAATACTTGGCTATGATGATACTCATAGCGGATATTTTATTACTCATGACATCTATGAAGAATGGACGTTGGATAAAATTGTTTCCAGAAGCTTTTCAAATACTTCAACTCCGAAAGAGTTTTTGGATGATTTAGGGAATTCATTACCCATACGCAGAGCATTTAGATTGTGGTTATCTAACCATTTATCTGAAAACAGTAAAGAAATAGAAACATTTATTCAGGGTGCATTCACAAACGTTGAGGTAACACAATTTTGGAAAGATGAAATTTTAGTTTCTGTTTTATTGTCGGATTATTCAGAGACATTTTTTAATTTTTTCGAGAAGGAAATCATTGCAAATGATTTTAAAATACTAAAACGAATATTGTTCCTACTAAGAATTGCATGCACTGATATTTCAGCAATTCAAAATATTGAAATTATAAAACCTAAAGGCAAAGGTTGGGAAGAAGTAATTACCCTTATTTACAAACATAAATCTGACTTTTTTGATAGCAATTTAAAACTTGTTTTACCAGTTTTAACTGATTGGTGCGACTTCAACAAAACAGGAGAAACAACGAAATATGCAGGCTTGTTAGCATTGAGTGTAATTCAAAAAACTGAAACTGAAGAAAACTTTTATATACATGAAGTTGCAGAAGAAAATATTTTGAAAGTGGTTTTCAATGCAGCCAATGAACTAAAATCAGAACTAAAAGAAATATTTGACAAAGTAGTTTCTAATATATGGACTGAACACAGACACCCATACGAAGGACTTTGCTCTAAAATTTTAGAGAAACCATACATAGCAACTGAATTAATTAAAACACTTCCGCTATCTATTATTCAATTGTGTGATTTGTTTTGGCAAAAACAGCCGAAAAAACAAGACAGATTTGGATATGATAGAGACACAATGGAAAGTAGATATGGCTTAGCAGGAAAACACGAATTCAATTATTTTCCTTCAAGTGCTAACCAAACACCAATAAAATGGTTATTACAAATAGAATTCTACAAAACACTTGATTTTATCATAGATTTTACGAATAGGGCTGTTGAATCTTATAGTAAATCTGATTATGGAAAAGAAGATGTCGTAAAAGTCACATTACACATTAATGAAACGGAAGTAACACAGTATTTGAGTGGTGCTATATGGAATATGTATCGTGGCAATGGAAGCCCTGTTGTTCCACACGTATTGCAGTCAATACATATGGCATTAGAAAAAACTCTTTTAGAATTTTCTCAAATATTAAAGTCAGAAATAATTCAGAATATACTTCTAAGAATTATTAATCAATCAAAATCTACTTCTCTTACTTCTGTTGTTTGTAGCGTTGTGCTTGCAAATCCAGATAAGTTCTATGATGTTGCATTGATTTTATTCAAAACAATAGAATTGTTTCATTTGGATACATTCAGATGCACAAACGAATTCCAAGCAAAATCGCTGTATTCAATAGGATATGGAATGGATAAAATTAAAGATATCTTGTATACGGATGAAAGATTGAAAACTTGCGAGGATATACATAGAAACTCAAATTTAGAATCGTTGTTTTTGAATTATCAGCTTTTTGGCGTAAAAGGATTTACAGAAGAACAAAACACTGAATTCATCGAAAAATTATATACGATAATTGACCAACATAAATCAAACGCCTCAACAAGTAAATCTTACGGAATTTTGTTGGCAAGAATGGACAGACGAAATCTGATACCAAAAGTATCACAAAATGACGACAACCATTTACGAATAGAATTTAGTCCCAAAGAACTTTCAGATGAACTTAAAAAGGAAAGCGAAGAAGCATTAAATCAGTTCCAAGATGTTTTTAAATATTCTTCGCTAAAAATGTGGGCAGATTTTTTGATTGGTTCGAGAAATCAAACCAAAACCACAAAACAAGAGCAATATGACAACAATCCTCTTTTAGCTTTATCAGAAACAAAACAACTTGCTGAAGAACTGAAATCGGGACGAAACGGGATAGGTATGCTTGATTATTCTATACCTGCGTTTTCGTGTTCTAAATTATTAATTGAGCATAAAGACAAACTATCAGAAGAAGATAAGGCTTTTTGCAAAGAAATTATTCATTCTTCTCTGTCTAATCTTTTTGCCGATAATTACGATTATCAAATAAGTGATGGTGTTGAAGCCTCTATTCATGCAATTCCATCATTAGTAAAAGAATACCCTGATGAAATAGAAAACTATGTTTCTATATTGGTTTTAACTCTTTTCGATGAAACATCTCTTGGTGCTTACAAAAGAATATGTGATTACGTTATTGAAACAATTCACAAATCAAAATTATGGGAACAAAATTCAAAAGTCGCACAATCAATTTTATTCGGATATGTAAAACTCAAACCTATTTATAAAAATGTTGTTGCGGAAATAAGGAAAAAACAAGGTTGGGGACGAATTTATAAAAGTTCGATATTAGAAGAATTAGAGAAGAAAAATGCTGATTTCACATTTGAAAATATATCATTTGACATAAATGATATTGCCTCACTTGACATTCATGCTTTGGAAATAGTCCTTCAATTAATTCCTTCAAACACGAAAGATAAAATCCACTTAGACATTTATGCGAAAGCATTGCCATCATTGGCTTCACAGTTCTTGAAAGATAGAAGAAGTTATAAAGACGATTCAGGAGATAACACTAACATTTACATGTTACGCCAACATATTTTCAAAAATTTCGCTTATTTCATTTTACAAAGAGAAGAAAGCGAAATTGACGTATTCTTAAAACCATTTATAGATTCGTTTTCTTCAACAGAAGAAACAGCCGCATTTATTAGTGAATTAGTAAGTGGAGAAGATTACCTAAACAAATATGAACAATTTTGGCACATTTGGAACAGCCTATATCCTAAAATAAAAGAACTATGCAATAACCCTCGTGGCTATCATCTAAAAGAAATTATTATCAATTATTTCTTTGCATGGCGTTGGTGGCGTGAAGGTATTGAAGAATGGCGTAGCTTAAAAAAAGAGAATTTATCTCTATATACAAACGCTTCAAAAGAAATAGGCAACATTCCAGCTGTATTGTATTCTATTGTCAAAGTTTTAAATTCCATTGGAGCTAAATTTCAGGAGGAAGGTGTTGAATGGATTCATACAATTGTGTCAACCAACAAATCGTTACAGCTTGACGATTTGGAATCAAACACTTTATACTACCTTGAAAAGTTTTTAAGAAAGTATGTTTTCATCAACAGACAAAAAATAAAAGAAGAAATTAAATTAAAAAACAAAATAATTCCAATACTTGACTTTATGATTGAACGAGGTTCTATTCATGGTTATTTATTGCGAGAAAGTATTTTATGACAAAATTTGTTTGAGGTTGGTGTTTTTTCCTACTTATATGAAACTGTTGGATGAAAATACCAACCATGATCAATATTTAATGGAAAGCAAATAGTTAAAGCCAAGGAGATGCTTGCAGCATGACTCGGTTTTGTGTTGAATATTTAGCCGTTGTTGGCGTCCTCGCCAACATCTAAAAGTACTGAAACAAATCAATAATTGCGGCAAATTTTATTTTTATTTATTGTTTTAAACCGATGCCATCGCTTTAAGCGATGGCATCGGTATTGTATGTAGGAAATTTTATTCCTTTATCACTTTTATACTTTGCTTATTCAAACCATCAATACTTAAAAAATACATGCCGTTGATAGTTGATAGACGATTCACGCCTTGCGTCATTTAGTTGATAGTTGTCGGTTGTCAGTTGATAGTCCCGATAACTATCGGGATTTAAAAGAAAATCCTGGGGCAAAGGCTTCGGGATTTTTTTAAAGTATCGTTTAGCTATTTTTGTGGTGGTTATCTACGGAGAACCACCACTAAGGCTTTTAATCTGTGCGAGGTTAATAGCCTTTTTTATTTAAAAGACCTTAGTCCTTGCGCGCAGAGTTAGGCTATAGACTAAGGAAAGTGAGGCGAAGGCTTCGGGATTTTTTTTGGTTAATTCTATGTAAATATCAACAATAAAAAGCTTAAAGCCACATTAGGATTTATAAAAATATTTGGTATGTTTGGAAGGTATAAAACCTCAATAATGCAAACCAAAATTGGATATATATAGGATGGTTTTAGGCAAAAACATGCCCATATAAACAAATTGTACACAATATTATTAGAAACAGCAATCAAACAAATACATGCTTAAAATAGACGACTCAAAACATAATTTTGAAAACTACAAGACGAAAATTGTTGACTTTGTTAAGAATGACCTTAATGAAAGTGATACACGTTCAAAACTGATTGACACTTTACTAATAGACGTTTTGGGTTGGTCAGAAGCTGATATAAAACGTGAGGGAAAAGTTGAATCAGGATACTTTGATTATCAAGTTTCGGCACCTGGAATTACTTTCATCATTGAAGCAAAACGAAATTTTAAAGACTTTTTAGTTCCAACAAAACATAAAAAAGCGAAAATAAAATCTATTTACTCAGAAAACGAAGAATTGTTTAAGCAAATCCGTGGTTATGCAATTGACATTGGTTTACAATATGGTATTTTGACAAATGGAAGACAATTTATTGTAGCCAAATTGTTCAACACTGATGGTAAGAATTGGCAAGATAACGAGTGTTTACTTTTTAATGGAATTGAAGATATAGAATCACGTTTTGTGGAATTCTATGAGAATCTATCAAAACATTCCGTTGTAAACAACGGTGGATTTATTTTTGATTTTCCTGTAAAGAAATTTGAATCAAATACAATTCTGTCAACGTTAATTGACAGAGATAAAGAATTAGTTAGGAATTCGCTTAGTATAAAATTAACACCAATTATTGAAAAAATATTTGGTGAAATTTTTAGTGATGAAAACGAGGACAACAAAGAGTTTATTGAAAAATGTTTTGTTGAAAATAGTGAAACCAAAAAAAATAGAGATGAAATTGACAGATTATTTGGAGATAAAGCCCCTCAACTAAGTAATGTAGTAAAAGCTGTTAATACTGTAAGTATAAAAGGACAAATTGCAAAAGAAATTAATGAAGATGAAATCAATATAAGAAATTTAGTACCACCCAAACCAATAGTAATAGTTGGTTCAAAAGGTGCTGGTAAAACCACTTTCATAAATCATTTATTTAAAACAAAAGAAAATGAAGCAATAAATAATCACTTAATTGTATATATTGATTTAGTAGCATTTTTTGCTATTTACGGGACTTTTGAACCAATTAATATTTCAAAACAAATTATTGAAAAAACACTTGATACTTATCAAAATTTGGAACTACATTCTCTAAAAGCTCTAAAAAGAATTTATTCAAAGCCAATTAAAGAAAATGATGAAAGTATCTGGCAATATGACAAACAAAACAACGAAGGTTCTTACCAAAATAAACTTTCTATATTCTTGGACGAATCTAAAAAAGATTACCCTAAACATTTAGAATCTTTGAATAAGTATCTTATCAAAGATCACAGAAAAAGAATTATTGTAATTATAGACAATGCAGACCAATATTCATCTAAAATACAAGAAGAAGTTTTCTTATATGCTCATTCTTTGGCTAAAAGTTCATATTGCGGCTCTATAATTTCATTGCGTGAAGGCTACTATTACAAATGGCGCTATTCACCGCCATTTGACGCTTACGAATCTAATGTGTACCACATTACAGCACCAAAGTATTCTGAAGTACTTCTGAAAAGAATTGATTATACATTGGAAAAACTTGAAGAATTAGAAGGTGTTTCTAAGGGTCAAAATGAAAAAGGTTACAAAGTAGTAGTTCCTAACCAAGCTGTATTTGAATTTATGTCAGGATTAAAAGATTCTCTTTTTTCTGACCAAAATACAGAACTCATTGACTATTTAAATTTTACTACTTATCCTAACATTAGAGAAGGACTTCGTGTATTTAAACAATTTCTTATTTCTGGTCACACTAACGTTACCGATTATATTCTTAGAGAAAGATATAAAAATTCTGAAATAGATAGCAGGCAAGTAATTCCTATTTTTGAGTTCGTAAAAGCTATTGGACTCCATAATAAACTATACTATAACTCTGAGTTTAGTCTTGTTCATAACTTATTTATACCACCTATTGACAGCGATGATCATTTTATTAATTTCTACATATTGAAAGATATTTATGATATTATGGAATCAAAAGGTTCGGCTAATAAATATATTCTTAGCAACACTCTAATAGACAAGTTTGTGGCGATAGGTTACAGAGTAAGTGTTATTGTTAATTCATTAACGAACCTATTGAAATATAATTTACTTGATACTGATGAGCAACTTAGTGATATAGAATGGAAATCTTTGCCCAAAAATATAAATGTTGGTATAACATCAAAAGGACATTATTATTTCAAAGAACTTTCAACAAGATTCCATTACATAGATTTATGTTTACAGGACGTGCCAATTTTTGACAAAACATCATTTGAAAACTTAAAAGCTGTTTTTCCTCTATCGGACACAAGTGGTAAACGGCTTCTATCAAACAGGCTTGAGTCGGTAAAAATTTTCATTGAATATTTGAAACAAAGAGAAAGTAAACAAGCAAACAACTTAAAAACAATGTATGGCGACATGACAACGCATATTTCCAATGGACTTGCACCAGACTTAAAGCGAATTGAAAAAAAAATTTAATAAACACTGTTCCTAACACGAATTTGGCAAAAGTGGCGGTTCAGTGCTCCGCAAACACATTTGTGGTTAATCAAACTTTGGTTCTCCTCATTAATATTTGCGGTGAAAATCGCCACCTTCGCTAAGCCCTAAAACGTTACCATTAACGCTATAACGACCGAGCAGACTGACAAAAGCATAAAAAATGAACTGATGAACCAAAACTTTAGCAAAATCAAATATAGTAACCTTGTAATATGACAGATTTAGTTTTTTTAAAAGCATTAAGAGATAAACTCAAAGGTGGCAACACTCGGTCAATTCATTTGAATGTATTGCCTGGACGCTTTGCGACAAGGCTGGACTTAGCAAATCTTAATTATATCAGACCTGACTTTGCAGAAAAATTTCTTGACCTACTTTTAACCAATTCCTGCTTTGACTTTAAAATATCTTTTGACGGAATTGATTTAAACTCCATTCAGACAGACGAACAAAAACGACTTGGACTTTTATCCAAACGGTTGAATTCTCTAAATATTGAAAACGAGGACAATTACAAAGAACATGGAATAAAAACTTTTGGTTTCGGATTTCCGATTTTGATAAAGCCATCAAGACAAGACCCGAAAAAAATTATTAAAGCTCCTCTTTTCATTTGGCAATTGGAAATTAACAAGGCAACGAATAAAGTAAACACTTGGTCAATCCTTCGTAACAAGGTAAAAAATGAAAACGGAAAAATTGTTGATGAAGAACTACATTCGGTTGGATTAAACGAAGTATTACTCTCATTTCTAAAAACGGATGAAAATATTGTAGTGCCCCAAATCAATGAAGAACTTTTAGAGGATGCAGTTATTGACCAAAAAGAATTGATTGAAGAGTGTTACAAAGTGCTTAAAGCACTTAACACAAACGCTACAATAAACATCAAAGAAAGTTTGCTTGCTAAATTTAAAGAGCCATTAAGAAACATTCCCGAAGCATCGGCTTTAGAATCAGTATCAGGAAATATTCCATGGATACATTTTGGTGGTGTGTTCGGATTATTCCGAACACAAAAAGAAAGCATCATCACTGACATTGATAAAATCATTGTCAAGTTTGATGATTTTGAATTTGAAAACTTAAAGGTTGAGAACTTTACAGGCACTGCACATAGTGCAGTTGAAACCGATCCAAGCCAACAAGAAATACTCACAACATTAGGTATTGAGCGAAAGAAAATAATTCAAGGACCACCTGGAACCGGGAAAAGTCAATCACTTACAGCACTTATTACAAATGCTTTAGCAAACAATTTAAAATGCCTTGTAGTTTGCGAAAAGAAAACTGCTCTTGATGTAATAAAAAACAATCTACACAGAGAGAGCGACCAGTTAGGAGCATTGGCCGCAGTTATAGAAGACATCAATAAAGACCGAGACGGAATAGTAAATTCAGTTCGTGACAGGTTGGGCAACCTTTCTCAATACGCAAGTTTCAATCAAACGAATTACACAACAGTTCGGGAAATAGTTGAAACAAATGCAGCAGAGTTAAACCACCAACACAAACAACTTGACAAGAAAATTTATTTAGGTAAGTCATGGACTGAATTAGTCGGAGAGTTTTTAAAAAGACAAAAGGTTGCGGACTTTGAAACATTGAAACCAAAACTTGATTACAAACAATTCAAGTTTCAAGAAGATGAAAAAGAACTTGCGGAAATTGTCAGCAAAATAAAGATGGCGAAGAAACTTTACGCTGATGTAAAACTGCTTGACCATCCACTTGAAATTTTAAGTGATGCAATTTTTAAAGAAGATAATCCGAGAGCCATCCAACTAAAGTTGGAAGAAAACTCAAAGGAAACAGCCAAACAACTTGAAGAAGTAAAAGCAGAACTGCAAAAAGAAATAACAGAATACCAAAAGTGGCTTGACAGCCACTTTGGTGAATATTATTTTGCAGTGAAGCAGCGAATCACAAACTACAAAGATTTTGTTGTTACTAATCACGAGCAGTTTGGAGAATTGTTTTTTAAGAATGACGGCTTTACAAAATTCAGAATTCAAACTTTGAGTATTGTTTCTAAACGTTACAAAACGCTGAAAGGAAACAGAATTACTTTAGTGAATCAGATTGCAGAAATAAAGCAAGTTCATCAAAGTCTAAAATATTTTGAACACAGTTACTTTGAAGGAAGCGACACACCAACACTCAAAGTTTTCGTTGACAACATTGATAAGTTAAGCCACCAAACAGAAGAATGGTTTAAAAACAACGTAAAAGTTAAACAAGATTATTTGCAAAACTTTTCTTCAAACTATTTGCATCCTCTTTTCACAGACAAAACAAGTTTGCAAAACACAGAGAGTAAATTTGAACAAATCATATCTAATATCAATCAAGAGAAACTATTAAGACGGACTATTTCCGAAACAACAAATCACAATCAGAAAATTTCCGAAACGGAAATTTTACAAACAGAAATGAAAATCATTTCTGAAAATCTTGAAGAATTCAGAGAGTATTTTGATTGGAGAAAGTTCTACATTGAACTTACGACATTGCAACAGACAGTTGTAAGGTCAATCATTGAAGTAAATTGCAATAATTGGGAAACAACTTTTGAAAGTTGGTATTTCTATTGGTTGCTTGCAATTGCAGAAAGCAATTTGAAAGGTTTGCCGAAAAGTGATGACAAGATTGTTGAATTGTTTAAATCAAAAGAGGAACTGAAAAAATTCCAAATCAAAAGCATAATTAATAATTGGTCAATCCGACAATTGCAGTCAGCCAAGAGAGCGCAGACAAATGGAGTAAATCCAATTAGTTTATTTAACAAACGGGGGAGCCGAGGCGAAAGAAGAAACTCTTTAAGAAAAATTATCACAACAGATTTTCAACTGTTCACTGATTTTTTTCCAGTAGTAATGCTAAGTCCTACAGTTTGCAGTTCCGTAATTCCATTACAAGAAGCAATTTTTGATGTTGTAATTTTTGATGAGGCAAGTCAGTTAAGATTAGAAGATACATTTCCTGCATTGCTTAGAGGGAAAATTAAAGTTGTTTCAGGTGACAGCCAACAAATGCCACCTTCAAACTTCTTTCAAGGAGGAACGGCTTTGTTAAGCCCAACAGAGGAAGATTATGAGGAAGAACAAACAGCAAGCGAAGCACAAAAATCGGCATCAATTCGTCATGCAAATAATTCCCTTGACCTTGCAGACAGCGAATCACTTTTAGTTTATGCAGAGAATTGCAATTACAAGCAATCATATTTAAAGGTTCACTACCGTTCACAGCATCCGTACTTAATTGACTTTTCTAATCATGCGTTTTATGGCAAGCGACTAATTCCAATGCCAGCTAAACTGGAATACAAACCAATTCAGTTTATTGAAGTAAACGGACTATACGAAGACCAAGTAAACAGAGATGAAGCAAGACAAGTAGTTGACATTTTACTAAATCACATTAAGCCATTTAAAACAGGAAAATATCCGTCAGTTGGTGTGGCAACTTTCAATTTGTATCAACGTAATTTAATCCTTGAAGAAATTACAAAGGCAAGACAACAGAAGCCCGAACATGATAAAAAGATTTCGGACTTAGGTTCTGATTTGTTCGTGAAAAATCTAGAGAACATTCAAGGTGATGAAAGAGATATTATTATTATTTCAACAACTTTTGGAAAGAAAGCAGACGGTTCTTTTCGCCAATCGTTTGGCCCGATTTTGCAACGCAATGGCTACAAACTTTTGAATGTAATTGTAACAAGAGCAAAATATAAAGTTTATGTATGCACTTCTATTCCGCAAGAGCATTACAACACTTATCCAGTTTTGTTACAACAAATGAAAAATAATGGTAGAGCTATTTTCTATTCTTATTTGGCTTACGCCAAATCGGTAAGTGAAAATAACATTGAGACAAGAGAATCATTGCTAAAGCAGCTATACGAAAATTGCGAATCAAAAACCTTTGAAATCGACCATGATGTTTATGGTTCTGAATCTCCATTTGAAGAAGAAGTTTATTACCGACTTGCCGAAAAAATTGGGCAAGAACGCTTGCAACAGCAATTTAAAATCGGTGGTTTCAGAATAGATTTAATTGTGAAATCAAAAATTACAGGTAAACCTATTATTGCTATTGAATGTGATGGAGCAAAATATCATAGCAGCAATGAAGCCTATGCTTGGGATATGTTCAGACAATCACGACTTGAAGAACAAGGTTTTACATTTTATAGAATATGGTCAACTAATTGGTGGTATTCATCAGAGAAAGAATTGAAAAAACTTGTTGAGTTTATTTCGCAGGTTGACAGTGAAGAAAAGCCAATAAATATTCTTCCAATAGATGAAGTTTTAGAAGTGAAAGAAATTGTTCCAATTACTTTGCGACCAGAGACAAAAAGAAAAGTTTCATTTTCTTCAACTGTTACGGTAAGGAATCCAGAAGGGAAAATTTTGAAAGTAAAATTCAGTAAGAAACAAGCAACACAAAATGTAAAACCCGACAGTAATGGAATGATTACAGTTTATGAGAAAGCCCCTTTAGCGGTTGCAATTATGAATAGAACTGAAGGAGAAGCTTGTCAGTTGGGAATGTTAGAGCTCTATTACGAAATATTGAAAGTAGAGTGACCCAATACATGTTGTGGCACATTTTCATTTTTATAAGATTAGAATTTTTCTCCAACATTTACAAAATTTGTTGACGAAAAATACTGAAATAAGTAGTGGTAATGGAAAACAATTAGTTAAAGCCAAGGAGATGCTTGCAGCATGACTAGGTTTTTGAGTTGAATTTAATCTTTTGAATACAAATACTCACTTGAGATTGCCACTCACGCATTCGCGTGATCGCAATGACGTTTGATGTTGATAATGTTAATGAAGAGCAATTAGTTAAAGCCAAGTAGATACTTACAGCATGACTTGGTTTTTTACTTTGAATTTAATCTTCTGAATACAAATACTCACTTGAGATTGCCACTCACGCCTTGGCGTGATCGCAATGACGTTTGATGTTGACAAGGTTAATGTTAATGAAGAACAATTAGTTACAGCAAAGGAGATGCTTGCAGCATGACTTGGTTTTTGTTTTGAATATTCCATATCGATTGGTGAGGACACCAACCGAGGACAAAATAATACAAATACTAGCTTGAGATTGCCACTCACGCCTTGGCGTGATCGCAATGACGTCTGATGTTGACAAAGTTAATGATAATGGAAAGCAATTAGTTATAGTCAAGGAGATGCTTACAGCATGACTTGGTTTTTTACTTTGAATATTCCATATCGATTGGTGAGGACACCAACCGAGGACAAATAAGAAATACGAAAATGGTCGGTGAAAACACAGACCATACGCAAATGATATTATTTTTTATAACCGATGCCATCGCTTTAAGCGATGGCATCGGTGTTTAAGAATATGATAAAACTACCAAAGTGTTTTTCTCTTACTTACCACAGTTACCCAAGTTCCTTTTTTGCGGGCATAAATATTGCCATTGTACATGGCTTCGCAATTAACAGGTGGTAAGTAAAATTTACCTAAATAACTGGCATTTAATACAAAGTAATAAGTTAAAGTTTGTTGGTTATTGATATTAAAGTAAGTATAAACTCTATCGTCTTTTATATCTTGGTATTGGCTTGCGCTTGAAGCAAACATTGGGTTTTCGCCAAACAAACGTGCATTGTGAATTTGCCAACCACTAGGGAAAATAGTACTTAAAGCCATTTGCTCATAATTACCCATATTGCTTCTGTTGCTTACTTTTACCTCGCATACAAAATCGGTTCCTTGGTCCATTAAAGTTGGGTTAATTACATTTCCTTTTAAATCTTTGTATTGCACCTGCATTTGTAAGTTATTTTCAGCATCGGTTACTTGGTCGGTAATTGGCTGACCTTTGTTTATAATGCGCACAAACAAGCTTTTAGATAGGTTATTTTTCACACTGATATTTACTGCATTGCGACCTGTGAAGTTTACATTACTTTGGTAAATAAACGATTTACTATTTACATTTTGTTTTACTCCATTAATGGTTATATCGTAGTTTAACGATTTGCCTGCTGTGGTGCTATTGCTGTAATCCGACATGGCTAATAAGCAATAAGCGGTAGTTTGCGTACTTAACCATTCGTTGCTGCTTAAGTTGCGGCTAATTTGAATAGCTTTTTGTAATGCCATTGTTTGTTTGTTCAATAAATTTAAAGTTTGTAAAATAATGGCATCATCGCGTTCATCGCTACCATAGCTAAAATTCATTTCGCTATAGTTGGTAACATTTATTGGCAAGTTTTTAATCAATTGCTCAGCCACATCTTTTTGACCAACCAAAGCATACGATGCCGCTAAACTCCATTTACTTATATTGTTTAAATTTTTCGATTCCTTTAACCTATTCATGGCGCCTATTTCGGCAGCACCACAAAGCGCTAAAGTGTATAATCTGTATGATTGAACAATGTCGTTGCTTTGTGCAGTTTGGCTATAATTTTGAGCCAAACGTTTTTGAAACTGCTTCCAATTACCCAACAAACTATTAGGAACTGCATAACCATTTTTTTGTGCTTCTACTAAAAAATGACCTGCATAATTGGTTCCCCATTCATCGCTCACGCCTTGTCCTGGCCAATATGCAAAACCACCATCACTGGTTTGGAATAATTTGATACGATCAATACCACGTTTAATATTGGCTTCAATGTTTTTAGCTTTAATGGTATTTAATTCAATCAATTTATTTAAAACCAATTGAGGGAAAACAGATGAAGTAGTTTGTTCAATACAACCATGTGGGTATTGAATTAAATAATCTAAACGCTTGCTTAAATTAATAGGAGGGATGCTTGAAACTTCTACTGTAGCATTGCTAATATTGCTTGCACCAATAGGTGTAATGCTGGCTGAGTAGTTTCCGTTTGCCTCAGTAATTCCTTCTTTTACATCGGTTATTACTGGGTTTGGATTTCTGATGTCAATTTCAATTTCCTCGCTGATACTTTGTGAACCATTGCTAGCTTTTAAAGTAATACGGCCTATACCAGTTACCGATTTCATGTTTAACTCAAAATCAACCATTTCTTCTCCTGGTTTTTTAAAGTAAACTGTTTTGGTACTTGCACCTTGCACACTCAATAAATTATTTACTTGTACACTTACTTGTGCATTTTTTATTTTGCTTTCCATGGCAAATAAACTTACTGGAAGTTTTACTGTTTCATTAATTCCTAACACACACGGTAATGAAGCCAACATCATTAAAGGTTTTCTTACAGGAACGGCTTTTTCAGTGCTTCCATAAGCGCCATCTTGACCAGCAATTACCATTATTCTAACCGAACCATAATAAGTAGGTAATACAAATGATAGGTTTTCTTTTTTACCTTTTGGTAAATAAAATGGTCCAATAAACTTAACTATTGGTTTAAAACGATTGGCTTTATTGTCTTTGCGTTTTTTGTTTATTCCTTCGTCACCACCTATGGTTAAAACTTTATCCATTTGTAAGCTAAAAGCATTCATTATAAAGTCATACAAATCGTTGGTTTGAACACCAAGCGCTTCTCTTGCATAAAAATCATCGTGCGGATTTGGTGTTTTATATCGAGTTAAATCTAATAAACCTTCATCCACAATTGCTACAGTGTAAGTCATGGCACGGCCATTGGCTTCACTAATTTCAATGCTTTGTTTTTCGTCAGGACGTAAAACTTCTGGTGCTTTAATAACTGGTTTTAAAACTGTTTCTGCATCGCTTATATTTATTGGTTTTATTCCATATAAACGTATTGGTAAATCGTTATTAACTTGTGCATGTGGCTGCAATAAACTTACATGCACAAATGCATTTGGAAGCATTTGTTTGGTAGCAGTAAATTTAAATTCAGTTTCGCCTTTGGTTAAATTACTCCAATAAGTTTTAACTACTTCAGTTCCATTTTCAATACTAATTAATGCTCTTCCATTGGAACTACTTGGTATTTTTAAAACTACTTCATCGCCTACTTTGTAATCGTTTTTATTGGTACTAAACGATAGCATGGTGGCTTCTTGCGAATTGCCTCTATTGCTTCGGCTATATGAATTTGGCCAATCTAAATAAAAGGTTTGTGTGCTACTGTGGTTGGTTTTTAAATTGGTAGCTATTACCATATAACGGCCCCAATCTGGATAATTAACAGTTACATTATAACTTCCTCTTCCATTGCTAATACTGATGTTTTCGTCTTTAATTAAACTATTGTATTGGCTATTGGCAAAATCACTTAAATCCTCATCCGATCTATCCCACCACCAACGGTATTCAATTTTATAAACTTTAATATTTACATTGCTTGAGCCATAAACAATACTTCCATTTTTATTTAAACAAGCCAAATCAATTTTTAAAGGACTATTGGTTTCGTAATAATCGTATGGATTAGCCAAATCAGGTAATTTTAAACCAATATATTCATTATAAGGATGGTAGTTTTCGTTGAATCTATCCGTGCTAAATCCTCCGCCTGGTTCAAATACTTTGGTTAAAAAATTAACATTTAACATACCTGGAGCATTTTCGCCAGCTTGCATACTTCCACCAATTTTGGCAACTCCATCAGCATTTAATTGACCATCAAAAATTCGTTCAGTCTCCGCATTTAATTTTTTGGTTTCATCAATAAAATTATAGTTTTCATATCCTTTAAATTTAAAATCGCTTACACTAAAAGTAGCATCTACCGTGGCGTTAAAGTTACTTGCAATGGCTCCATGAAGCCAAGTAGAACTTAAGGTTCCGTTTAATTCATTTCCTTTGGTAAGTAATTTATCGTTAAATGATAAGTTGATTTTTAACCTATTAGGAACAACAGTTTCTATTCTTACATTTTTTTCAAAAACTACATTACCAATTTTAACTTTGGCTAACCAATTTCCTGTTGGTGCATTGTCATCGGTAGTAGTGGTAAAATTATAAAAGCCATTGATATTTTTGCTATTAATAATCCTGCGATGTATTTGTCCTTGAGGATTGTATAATTCAAATGCAACAGGTACATCAATAGGTAAAGTTTTACCTTTATCATCTAGAATAAAGTTAAAGAACAAACTGTCTCCAGGGCGCCATACACCTCGTTCTCCATATAAAAATCCTTTTATACCGCGCATCAATGGTTTACCACCAATATCAAATCGGCTTAAGTTTAAGGCTGTGCTTTCATCTAAACGCAAATATGCTTTTTGGTTATTGTAAGCGGCTATTAGTAAAAATGGTTTTTGATTTACTTTTACAGTAGCCCAACCTTGTCCATCGGTAGCTGCTTCAGCTATTTCTATTTGTTGGAAATTTAAAATAGATAATTTTATACCCGTTAATGGATTGGTAGTTTTTATATCGTTAGCCGAAATAAACAACATGCCGTTGCTTCCTCGTTTGGCAATTAAACCAATATTACTCGATAATAAATTACGGCTTACCCAACGTTGGCGGTTATAATAACTATTATGGCAAGGGTTATCGCGTTCATCCCAATCGTAATCTTCAGGCCAATAATATTCATCATATTCATAACTGTTTTGTGATTCACTTTCATCCCACACAGCAGTTGTCTCTAGGTTTTCGTCTTCTGGAGTGGTGTTGCTGTAATTTACATTGGTATCTTTTGCGCAGCTATATAAACTGTATTCTTTTTTAAAACTTATTTCAACATTATAAATAGCGCCAGGCTCAGTTTTCATTACTTGCGCCAAGTCTATAGCAAAACGGTTGGTTCTGTTTAAATCCGTTAATTTATTTTTACCTAAAAGCACTTTACGTTTGATAATTGGAACTCCAACTCTGCGTAATTCATTTACCCCATCAAGGGTATTTACTTGTAAAAATTGAGGAATATTTTGCTCGAAAATTTTAACAATAGTAACATCAATTGCACTTAGGTTAATCGCTTCAAATGGCAATAAAAATTTATTACCATCAGGCATTATTACACCTTTACCTATTAAGTTTACCGCAGGTAATTCATTATTAAATGTTACTGAATAAGAATTAGCAATAGGTAATTTATTGCCTAACGTATTAAGTATTCCAGCATTTATGTAAATGTTTTTAGTGCCAATAAACTTGCTATCTGAATATATTTTTACTTGATTTCCAAAAACAGTAAAGCGCAAATCTTCATTATCTGCAATGGTAATTAATCCAGTTAAATCTTGGTTTGGCTCAATTGGGTCAGAAAAAAACAAACTAATAAATTGTTCATCACCATTTTCAGCTTCGGCCGAAAGTGCTTTAAAATCGCCAATTGCAGGAATTTGTATTTTAATTGAACCTTTGTTATCAGCATCAATTACTTTTCCATCATAACTAACACTGATGTCGTAAGCAGCGTTTAGTCTTTCAATACTATCTACAGTAAATTCATGTGTAACACCATCCGTATTATGTAACCATTTTACATGATAAGCATTGCCACCTTTGCCCACTGTTATCAATTGTTCTAATACTTTTTCTTCTTCAAAATCGGCAGTAAAAACCATGCCTTTTAGGCTAACATATTTATAGTTATTGGCATCTAAGGCTACTAGGTGCGTGCTTTTTACTTCAAACGATTGTTTAACCGTTTCGCTATAAAATTCAAATACTGATAAATCAGCAGGTAAATCTTTTATGATTTCATTTAAATAAAACTTTATTTCATATTCTGTTTCGCGCTTTAATAATTCCTTTGGTTTGTATTGAATGGTAAATGCATCTAACATTTCAACTGTTCCTTCTACCGATGGGCTAATGTCGAATAGTTTTTTAGGATTTAATAAAATACTACTGTCGGTAATGGCCTTGGTAAGTTTAACCACAAAAGCATCGTTTCGTTTAATAATACTTGGGCTAAAAGCAGAAATGTAAGCACCAAAAGCTGGATTGGTATTTTTACGTTTGGTTAAAGGTTCGGCTTTTAAAAGCCAAATAATTCCTACAAAAAGGGCTACAAATGCGGCAATGGCAATTTTAGGCGACTTTGAAATAAAGGTTTTCATGTATTAATGGGTAATAATGGTGTAAATTAATAACTTAATTACCTGATTTACTATAGTGTTGATTTATTGTTTGAATGATTTTTTGAGTTTAATTTACCTTTGACCTAAAATACTTAAAATTTGAAATTTCATTACCTCAAACATTTTATAAAACACTATTTCACAGCTACTTTAATAGATGTGTTGCATTCTCCTTTTGTTTTTACTTTGTATCAAACTTGTATTAAGAAACAAAAAGATCTTACAGCATTCAATGAAATTGAAAATATTAGGAGTCAACTGCTTGAAAATAAAAGTATCATAACTTACACCGATTTAGGTGCAGGTAGTAATTTACTTTCTAAAAATATTGAAAAATCAATTAGTCAATTAGCCAAAGCTCATTTAAAACCTGCAAGAATTGCTCAAATTATTCATTGCATTGTTTTAAATTATAAATATAGAAATGTTATTGAGTTAGGTACTTCATTAGGAGTTACAAGTAGTTATATAGCATCAGCTTTAAAACAAAATTTTGAATCCAATGAGGTTAATTTTACTACTATCGAAGGTTCCTCGGCCATTAAGCAAATTGCCAATGAGCAGTTTACTTCTTTAAAATTAAGTGATTACATCAATTCGGTAGAAGGTAACTTTAACGAACAACTTGAACCTGTTTTAAATTCGTATAAAAATGTGGATGTTTTTTTTGTAGATGGCAATCACACTTACGAAGCTACCATGAAATACTTTGAAAAAGCGTTGCCTTTTGCCCATAACGATTCTGTTTTTATTTTTGATGATATTTACTGGAGCTCAGGAATGACAAAGGCTTGGGAGGAAATTAAACAGCATAGTAAAGTGCATCAAACGGTAGATTTGTTTTTTATTGGATTGGTATATTTTAGAACTGAACAAATTAGACAACATTTTAAATTACGTGTTATTTAATTAGCAAAAAACTATTTTGTAGATTTTTATTTTTGTAAAAATTAAATCTATGAAAAAAATAATTCTACTCATTACCGCTTTTACCTCAATTAATGTATTTGCGCAAACTGCTGATTCTTCTAAAGTTCAAATAGCCCCTAAAATTAAGTGGACCCATAGTGCTCAAACGGGCTTAAACATAACACAATCTTCTTTTTCTGATAATTGGAAGGGTGGAGGTATAAGTTCCATTTCTTATGGTGGATTTTTAAATATTTTAAGTAAATACCAAGGTCCAAAATGGAGTATTAACAGCGATTTACAATTACAATTAGGTTTTTTAAACAATGGCAAGCAAACCACCAAAAACGCTGATAGAATTTTTTATGATTTGAAAGCTGGTAGAAAAATTGCCAAACATTGGGATTTATTCGTTTCAAGCAATTTTCAAACACAATTTCAAGAAGGATATTTGTATGGTAAAAAAAGTGATGGTGGCGATTCATTGGTTTCGTTATTTATGGCTCCCGCTTATTTAACTTCATCATTAGGGGTGGAGTACAAGCCAGTTCCATATTTTTGGGGACGATTGGGTGTTGGAACTTTGCGCCAAACATTTGTGTTAGACGATAACCTTTCTGCAATTAAAGCTTATGGTTTGGAAAAAGCTGGCGATAAAATTAGAAATCAGGCGGTATTACAAGCTATTATCAATTTTGATAGAGATGTAATGAAAAATGTTAATTTGAAGTTTCGCTCTGCTACCAACTGGGATTATATCAAATTTGATAAAGTAGGTGCCATTGTTCAGCGTTTTGATATTAACTTTACCATGAAGGTAAATAAATACATCAATACCAATTTACAAGCTGTAGTGCTTTACGATTACGATCAAGATAAAGATTGGCAACGTTCGCAAATACTCTCGTTAGGTATTTTATATAGCTGGCAGAGATAATTTTAAAACATTAATTTATTTACTTATAAAACAAAAAACACGAGCCATAACTCGTGTTTTTTTATGGATTTAAATTTCGTCTTCGGCTCGGCTACCCATATTAAACATGCTGCTCATTAAGTCTTTAAATTCAAAGCCACTGTTTAGTTGGTGTTTGCTTAATTGACTAAATTCTGATAAGCCATGAAGCACAAATTCCATCATTAATAACTCATCGGCTTTGCTGCTTTTGCCCAAAGTGGTTTTAACTATTTCTTTTAAACCTTTTACTTTTAGCAATTCACTTTCGTATAATTGGTTAGAAGCAGTTGATAAAATGCTAATCATATCTCCATCGTTAAACCAATTGATAATCTCCGCATAAGGATTCGGTTTCTTTGATTTTTTTACTTTTTCAGGATTAGCAAATTGTTCGCTAAATAAAGTACGAATAGCTTTGCCAATTAAGTTTTGAGCTACATTATTTGCACCTTCTAATTCGCCTTCATACACCAATTCTACTTTACCAGTAATACTTGGCAACACAGCAAATAAATCGGCAATACGCAAATGCGTATTCTTTTCACCATTCAATAACATTCTGCGCTCGGCAGCACTGTATAAGTTTTCCATAGCACTAATGGTTAACCTAGCAGATACCCCACTTTTTTGATCAACCAGTTCGCTTTGGCGGGCTTCCATGGCTATTTGTTCAATCAAATTATTCAATAATTCATTTGAAGTAATTGCTGCTCTTTGTTCTGGTTTAATAGCTGCTTCTTGTTGTGTAATGGTTTTAGATATTTCTAAAGTTTTAGGATAATGCGTTAAAATTTGGCTATCAATCCTGTCTTTTAAAGGTGTAACAATACTACCGCGGTTGGTATAATCTTCTGGATTGGCAGTAAATACAAATTGCACATCCAAAGGTAAACGCAATTTAAAACCTCGTATTTGCATATCGCCTTCTTGCAAAATATTGAATAAAGACACTTGAATACGGGCTTGTAAATCGGGCAATTCGTTTATAACAAAAATACAACGGTGACTGCGAGGAATCAATCCAAAATGGATTACTCGTTCATCGTTATAATGTAACTTTAAAGTAGCTGCTTTTATTGGATCCACATCGCCAATTAAATCGGCTACACTTACATCGGGCGTTGCTAACTTTTCAGTATATCTATCATTGCGGTGCATCCAAGTTATAGGAGTTTTATCACCTTTTTCTGCTATCAAATCAATGGCATAACGACTCAAAGGTTCCAAAGGATCATCGTTTATTTCTGAGCCTTCTACTACCGGAATGTATTCATCCAATAGGTTTAACATCAATCGGGCAATACGTGTTTTGGCCTGACCTCTTAGTCCCAATAAAATAATATTGTGTTGTGATAAAATGGCTGTTTGTAATTGTGGTAATACCGTTTCGTCATAACCTTGAATGCCTTCAAAAGGGTTTTTACCTCCCTTTAAAAATGCAATTAAGTTATCACGCATTTCTTGTTTTACACTTTTTGGTTTGTATCCGCTTGCTTTTAATTCTGCTATATTTTTCATTTTTATTTTTTGCTTCTAGCTACTTTATTTTTATAGCTATTGTTGTATATTTCTTAGGTTAGTTTTTGATAAATTTAAACTGATAGTTTTGTTGATTTAAAGTAAATGTAGTAAAGTAAACTCCTTGTTTTAAATGGGTTAAATTGTTTAGTTGTAAATTGTTTCCATTTACAAATACTTCTTTTGTATAAACTGTTTCGCCTAAAATATTGCTTATTTTCAGGGTTGTATTTTCCTTAAAATTACCTAATAAATCAATGTTTAATTCGTTGTTTACTGGGTTTGGAAAAAAGTTTATTTGGTCATTATTATTTAAAGTTGCCAATGCTGTTGGTTTTTCTTCTTGGTATATTCTTATGTAATCAATATCCATGGCACTTTGGGTAAAATTAGCAGCTATATTTGATTGGATGGCAATATTTAAAATTAAGTATTGCGCAGCATTAAATGGCCAAGTTGAGTTGTTAAATACCGAAGGTTTATAAGTATAATGTATTATTCCATCAACAGCAAAATCCATTTTATCAGGACCCCATTCCAGTGAATAAACATGAAATGCTGAAGAAACAGTGGAAATTATTCTACCACCTTTGTTTACTGTATTTCCAAAACTAGAAGGGGTGTGCATGGCGCTTTGAACAAAATTTTGGTTATCGCCCCAATGTTCCATAATATCTATTTCGCCACAAGCGGGCCAGTTTTGGGTTCCAAATCCTTTATTGTCCCAATAAGCTCCAGGTTCATTAATATTTTTTCCAAGCATCCAAATGGCAGGCCATGTTCCTACACCTGTGGGTAGTTTTGCTTTTATCTCAACTCTTCCATAGGTAAATGCAAATTTTGAATTTAACCTAGCAGAGGTGTATGATTTGGTTTGGCCTTGGTCTGTAAAATTTTCTTTTTTGGCCACAATTTTTAAATTCCCATCTGCCACAAATGAGTTTGATAATTGATTGGTATAGTGTTGCACTTCTCCATTATACCAACTTTCGCCATTGGGTAATTTTGTTTGCTTGAACCATTTACTTGAATCAAGGTCTCCATTATTATTGAACTCATCAAACCAAACTAAAGTATTGTATTTACTTGGATTAATAGAATCGTTGGAATAAAAATAAAAATCATCAAGGTATGCAATAACTTTGTTTGTATTATTTTCTCCATTTACTTGCAGTAATACTCGGTTAAAATCTTGTCTTTTGGTTGGAGGCAATGAATTTGGATTTAAATTAATGTAAGTATCTTTAGCAAAATTAAAGCTTACTACTTGCCAACTATCCAATACTAGTGGTTTAATAATTTCGCACTGAGTTGACCAAGGTGCGGGTAAATTTCCATCTTGTAATTTTAGTGAAATTTGGTTATTACTACTTCCAGTTATTGAACTTGATGGAACATAAATTAACAAAGTGAAAGTACTAGAATCCAATAAGTTTAAATTTTTGGCAACGTCAAATCTTATATTCGCATATTGACCACCGTTATCATTGTATTCTAATACTTTATTGCTATTGTTTAACCCATCTTTAAATGGATTATTCAAGCTTGTGTTTAAACCACAGTTATCGCCAAACCAAGTACTAATATTTCCATTTCCTTCAAAATCATCCTGAATGGTTTGTGCATTTATTTTAAAAGTAAAAACTCCTAAAATTAGGAATAAAATGAGCGAATTTTTTTTATTCATTTTTGATCAATTTAAATTTGATAATAAACTATTTAAGAACTTTCCTGCGGCCACGTTCAAAGTCTTCAAACACAAAATCGCCTAAGCCATTTAATCCGCTATAGTAGGCTTTGCCATTGTTAACTTGAGTAAACTCTCTTACAAATTGTTGTAAATAAGGGTCGCTTGCAATCATAAAAGTAGTAATTGGAATGTTTACCCTTCTTGCTTGCGCTGCCATGGTCAGGGTTTTATTGATTACTTTTCTATCAAGTCCAAAACTATTTTGGTAATAGCCATTACCTTCTTTTAAACAAGTTGGTTTGCCATCTGTAATCATAAATATTTGTTTGTTGGCATTTTTTCTTCTGCGTAAAATATCCATGGCTAGCTCTAAACCTGCGTAAGTATTGGTGTGATAAGGCCCAACTTGTAAATAAGGCAAATCTTTAATCTCAATTGGCCAAGCATCGTTTCCAAAAACTATGATATCCAAAGTATCTTTTGGGTATTTGGTTTTAATCAATTCCGCCAATGCCATGGCTACTTTTTTAGCAGGCGTTATGCGATCTTCGCCATACAAAATCATACTATGGCTTATGTCAATCATTAATACAGTAGATGTTTGCGTTTTAAAATCACGTTCTCTAATTTCTAAATCATCTTCAGTTAAACTAAATGTTTCAATGCCATGATTTACTTGCGCATTATGTAAACTTGCTGTGATGTCAATTTGGTCAATAGAATCGCCAAAGTTAAACTTGCGGGTATCGCTATTAGCTTCATCGCCTTGGCCTGTAAATTTGGTTTTATGGTTTCCTCGTCCACCTTTTTTTAGCTTACCAAAAACTTCCTCTAAACTCTTTTTTCTGATGGTTTGATTGGTTTTACTGGTTGGATCAAGCGTTCCTTCTGCTGGATTATCTTTTACATAACCTTTATCTTTTAGGTCTTGAATAAAATTACCCATTCCATATTCGTTATTGGTAAAATGATGCTCTCTATCTACCTCGTTCATCCATTCAAGGGTTTCAGCCACATCGCCATTGGTATATTGCATCATTTGTAAAAACAAATTGAGCAATTGGTCGAATAAGGAGCCTTGATTTTGGTTGGGAATATATTTTGAAAATAAATGACCTTTCATATTATTGATAACAATGTTATTTGATTTTGTTGTGTGAACTTAATAATTTTTTTTGTGTAAAAAAATATTTCTTGTTTTATGCTGTTTCGCACCATAAAATTGCTTCATGAAAAAATGTATTATTTCAGCTTTAACATTCCTTGCTTTAGGCAATGTTTTTGGGCAACAAAAGGCATGCGTAGCTTTTTATAATCAAGAAAATTTATTCGATACTATCGATAATCCACGAAAAAACGATGAAGAATTTTTGCCTAATGGCAAATACAAATGGAATACAGAGCGTTATTTAGCAAAATTAAATCAAATGGCTAAAGTTATAGCCAGTATAAATAATGGCGCAGGTGCTGATTTTTTAGGAATGTGTGAGGTCGAAAGTATTGAAGCCTTAACCGATTTAACTAAAAATAAGCAATTGAAAAAAATGGCTTATAAAACCGTATTTTTTGAAGGCGAAGATGAGCGCGGAATTGATAATGCATTTATTTACAAAAGTAGTTTGGTAAAAGAAGCTAAAGGACGCACAGTAGTTATTAATAGCGAAGGAATTGGTGGCGATCATACTAGAAATATTTTGGTAGCCGAAATTACTTTAAAAAATAATGAAAAAGTATATTTTATTGTAAACCATTGGCCTAGCAGACGTGAAGGCGAAAAAGAAAGTGAATTCAAGCGCATTTTTGTAGCTAGTGAAGTACGTAAGGTTTGTAATGAAATTTATGCTAAAAATGCCAAAGCTAATATTATTGTGATGGGCGATTTAAACGATGAACCAACTAACATGTCGGTTATTGGAACTTTAGGAGCCACCGGAGCTGCAAGTAAAACCAAAGATGGTATGCTATTTAATACCATGAAAGAATTATCAGATGAAGGGCTTGGCTCACACAAATATAAAAGCGAATGGAGTATGCTCGATCAAATTATCATCAGTGCTAATTTGTTGAATGCTAAATCGAAAGTTAAATTTATAACAGGCTCGGCACAAGTTTATAAACAAGATTTTATGCTTGAAACTGAAGAAAAATACAAAGGAAATCCACTGAGAACATTTGTTGGAAACAAATACCTAGGTGGTTTCAGTGATCATTTACCTGTTATGATTTTTTTACAGATTAGTAAGTAGTTGTTGGTTTAACATAGGGCTTCACCCTATGTTTTTCTGTAACGCCCTTTCAGGGCTTAACAAATAGCCCTGAAAGGGCAATATATTTAAGCGATGGGTAAGACCCATTGCAAAGAAAATTATATTTCAAATTATATGGGACAATCATTAGTAAAAAATTACCTGCATATAGTTTTTAGCACCAAATTACGACAACCATTAATAACAGAGAATATTGAAAATGAACTGTTTGCTTATTTAGGGGGAATTTGTAATAAGTTAGAATGTAAGCCAATTAAAGTAGGTGGTTATTTAGACCATGTGCATGTTTTGTGTAATTTATCAAAGAAAATTGCATTAGCGAAATTTATGGAATTGTTAAAAGCTAATTCTTCAAAGTGGATAAAAACAAAAGGTACTGAGTTTGCAAATTTTTATTGGCAAGATGGTTATGGGGCTTTTTCTGTAAGTGAAAAGGATTTGCCAGCCGTTGTTAATTATATAACTAATCAAAAAGAGCATCATAAAAATAAAGACTTTAAAGATGAGTTTCGTTTAATATTGAAAAAGTATAATGTTGAATACGATGAAAGTTATGTTTGGGAATAAAATTCTATATTTTTAATGTCAGCAAGCCCCAAAGGGGCGAAATATACTAGCGATGGGTGCAACCCATTGCTACAGAAATAAGGACTAAACAATAACTAAATAACCAATGAACCAAACACCAGAATTATACACCACCAACGATGGTTCTCATACTTTGTATTTACCACATTTAGATGAAACCTATCATTCGCGCAATGGGGCTATTGAAGAAAGTTTGTATGTGTTTATTGATAAAGGGTTAAATGCTTTCTTATCTCAAAATCTTGAAATAAAAACCATTCAAATATTTGAAGTTGGTTTTGGTACAGGTTTAAATGCTATGCTAACTTTTATATCAGCTCAAAAGTTAAACATAAACGTGGTTTACCATAGCATTGAGGCTTTTCCTTTACCAATTGAAATCACTAATCAATTAAACTATATAGATGGATTAACTGAGCAAGAGCAAACCATTTTTAAACAAATGCATTTGGCGGAATGGAATAAACCCATTGCTATCAATAACCAATTTACTTTGGTAAAATATCATGATAAATTGGAAGGTTTTGATGGCAATAGCTTCCAAAATAATATTCATGTAATTTATATGGATGCGTTTGCGCCCAATAAACAAGCTGAATTATGGGAAATTGCTATTTTTGAAAAGCTATATCAATTATTAGCTACCAATGGAATTTTAGTAACTTATACTTCTAAAGGCGATGTAAAACGAGCCATGCAACAAGTAGGATTAACTGTTGAAAAATTAGATGGCCCACCTAGAAAAAGGCATATGCTTCGTGGGAAAAAGTTGATAGTTAATAGACCATAGTCGATAGAAGATAAACCAACGCTAAAAAATGCAAATAAACAATTCAGCAATCTAACAATTCAACAATATAACAAGTAAATTTGAAAACCAATTATTTAATTATAGGACAAGGATTAGCTGGAACTTTGCTGGCTCATGAATTAATGAAAGCCAATGAAAGTTTTGTGGTTATTGATAAATTTAACGAAAGTACTTCAACCAAAGTAGCTGCTGGCATGTTTAACCCAATAAGTGGCAAACGAATGGTTAAAAGTTGGAATGCCGATGCTTTATTAGCCGACACTTTTAAAGCCTATACCGAATTGGAAAAAGTTTTGAATTGTAAGCTTTTATTTAAGCAAAATATTTACCAATTATTTGGCTCAGTAAAGGAGCAAAACGACCTTTCAAGTCGTATGGATAATGAAGATTTTTCGCAACATGTAAATTTATTTCCAACCAAAGAACCTAACTTAAACGATGCATTTGGGGCTTTTGAAATAAAAGAAACTGGTTGGGTTTATACACGTGCTTTAATTGAAAAAATGCGCGAATTATTACTTCATAAAAATTGTTTAGTAGACCAAGATTTTGATTGTGAAAATTTGCAACAACTTACCGATGGTTGGCAATACAATGATATAAACGCAAAACACATTATTTTTTGCCAAGGCTATAAAAATCAAAATAATCCATACTTTAATTACTTGCCTTTTGTATTATGTAAAGGGGAGGTTTTTACCATAAAATGCAGTGGACTAACTAAAGACAAAATCATTAAAAAAGGAATTTATTTGGTTAATCTTTACGATGATGTATATAAAGTTGGTGCCACTTATGAGTGGAACGATTTAACTGAAAACATTTCCGAACAAGGTAAAACATTTTTAGAAGAAAAATTAAATGATTTCTTAAAAGTACCGTATGAAGTTTTAAAACACGAAGCCAATATTAGGCCGACCACCAAAGATAGGAAAGCCATTGTAGGCGAACATCCAAAACATAAAAACATGTTTGTATTAAATGGTTTAGGTACCAAAGGAGTAATGCATGCGCCTTATTTGGCCAAACAATTATTGAATTTGATAAATAAAAATATATCAGTTGATAAAGAAATAAGCATTAACCGTTTTGATAAACTATTGGTATAAATTATTCTTTTTCAATACGTTTTACTAAAACGGTATTAGCAGTTTTTATTTTTAAAATATACAAACCACGTTTTAGTTTAAATGATTTACTCAACACAAAACGATTGATACCAAAGTTTACTTTCTCTTTTTGTCTAAAAACCACTTTTTCATCAACCGATTGCAAAGTAATTTCTACTTTTTGGTTACTGCTAATATTCATGCAGATATGTATATTGCTATCTAGCAACTGTTTGTATTCAATAATGGTGTCGGTATAGATGTTAGTTGCCAGAATTTTATAAGCTAATTTTAAATTAGGAATACCATAACCCCAAAACTTATCCGGATTATAATACCTATCAGCACTTGTTTCAATGGCATGTTTTATATCAAAAGGTGTTTTATTAGGAAATGCTTGCATTAAACAAGCTATGCCTCCAGCCATTAGTGGAGTGGCATAACTGGTGCCATTTCCAGTAATAATTTTTCCTTCTTCGTTTATATAACTCACTGCTTCACCAACCGAAGTTATATTCGGTTTAACTTTGTTTTTTCTTAAAAAACCTATGGAGCTAAAGTTTGAAATTTTAGCATCAAAAGTACAGGAAGTAACTGTAAAAGCACTATCGGCATCAGCTGGTGTGCTTAGTGTTTCCCACATTTTATTGCCTTCGTTTCCAGCACTTATTACCACAAAAATACCTTTGCTTGCAGCCATATTAACTGCTTGTGCAATAATTGATTTTTTGCCGTTTAAATCTTTGGCTTTATAGTTAAATTGTTTGTTATCAAACTCGGTATAACCTAAAGATGAAGTGATTAAATCAATGCCCAAACTATCAGCAATTTCGGCAGCTTTGGTCCAATAATATTCTTCAATTGGAAATTCTGAATTGGTGTTTTCAGTTTTAAATAAATAATAATTAGCACTAGGAGCAGTGCCTACAAAGTTATAAGGCCAATTGGCAGCCATAAAACTTACTACGTTTATACCATGTTCATCGTTATCACTACTGTAAATACTAGCCTCTTCATCAACAATATTGTAGCCAGCTTTTATGTTTTGTTTATTGAATCCAGCTATTTTATCTAAGTTAGTAAAACCAGCATCAAACACTGCTATATCAATATTTTGCCCTTTTAAATTAAGTTGATGTAGTTTTTGTATTTGGTTAAAATACACTTGGTCTGTAGCTTTTCCATAAAAAAGATTGGAGTCAATTGTTTCAGTGGTTTCAAATTTTTGCTCTAATAAACTAATTCTATCGGCTAAGTTTATAGCACTTTTTCTTTCTTTTAAATTATCAAAACCAACTAAAGTTATAGCTTTTATGTGTTTAAATTTTTTTAAACTATCGGGTAAGTTTGGGTTAGCCAAAACCAATATACCATTTAACCATTTTATGGTTGAAATATGGTTATCAATAAAAGGAGTAATTAAGTCTATGTATTGAGAATTAACAGGTAGTTCTGAAATATTGAGTAAAGGTAAATTGTACTTTTTTCTTCGTTCAACTGCCTTGTTCGAAAGGTAATTTTCGGGCAGCAATTGCGAAAAATTAGTGGTGTCTTTATCCTTAAATGAAATAAAATAATAGTTACTCTGGGCCTTTAATTGCCAAGTAAATGATAAAAGAGTTATGAGTAAATAAAAACGGTTTTGCATTGATAAATATTTTTAAAACACTTCTTTAAATTATGCTAACAAATATATTAGAAGTGTTTTTATATACAATTTACAGTTCAAAAACTTGACCTTGTTCAGGCATTTCAGCTTTGATTCCTGCCGATGCCAATCTATCACGCATTGCCGTCATTTGGGTTTCATCACCATGCACTAAAAACACATTTTTACAACCATTTTGGTGAGTTTGATTGATATAATTGAACACCTCATCGCAATCAGGATGTGAACTAAAAATATCTGTACTAGCTATTTTGGCAAACACACGTTTTACTTTATTTTTGATGCTAATGGTTGATTGACCATTTAGCAATCGGTGACCAAAAGTTCCTTCTGCGCAAAATCCTGATATTAATATAGTTGAAAATGGATTTTCGATATTATTGGTAATATGCTCTTGAATACGCCCGCCTTCTACCATTCCTGCTGCCGATATAATGACACATGGATCGGTGTAATACATCAAAGCTTCATGATGCTTAAATTCAGTTAAATACTCTATATCTTCATGTTCAAGCAATGAGCCGTACTGTTTTTGGAAAGCAAATGCCTCTGGATTTAACAATTCCTTGTGTTTTTCGTAAACATCGGTGCTTCTTATAGCCAAAGGACTATCAACAAATATTTTTACATTTGGAATAAATCCTTGGCGTTTTAATTGATTGATGGTAAATACAATAGATTGCGTTCTGCCCACACTAAATGCTGGAATTACTAGTCTGCCTCGTATATCAATACAAGTGGTGGTAATATAATGCAGCATTTCATCTTCGGCCGAACGAGTAATTTTATGTTTTCGTCCGCCATAAGTACTTTCCGAAACCAAAGTATCAATGCCAGTAAGTAGGGTAGTATCGTTAATTAATTTTGAGTTACTTCTACCTAAATCGCCAGTAAAACCAATTGTTTTGGTAATGCCATTTTCTACCACTTCCATTTTTACCGAAGCAGCTCCAAGCAAATGGCCCGCTTCAATTAAAGTAACTTTTACTTCCTGATTTATGGTAAATGGTTCATTAAATTTTGCTGTGGTAAATCTATCAACGCAATCTTTAACATGGCTAGCCATGTATAAAGGTTTTGGAACATTATTACGTTTGGTTTTCTTGGCATTTCCTAATGCCTTGCGGTATTCCATTAATTGAATATTGGCACTATCGTATAGTAAATATTCGGTTAGTTCGGCTGTAGCACCAGTACAAATGATACTTCCTCTAAAACCTTGATAAACTAAACTTGGTAAATTACCCGAATGGTCAATATGCGCATGCGTAAGAATAACTGTATCAATATCAGCTGGATTAAAAGGAAAAATATCTTCTTTAAAAGTTGGGTTACGTTTTAATTCGTAATCCATACCGCAGTCTATTAAAATATTGTATCCGCTTTGTAGCGTAACTAGGTGCATACTGCCCGTAACTTGTCGAGCGGCACCTAAAAAGGTGATTTTCATTAATTTTTTAGTTCTTAGTTCGTAGTACTTAGTACTTAGTTTTCTATTCTAAGTGCTAAGTTGTTTTTGTTGCAATAAAATAATAAAATTTGATTTTTAATTACTCAATTTATAACAACTAACAAACAAATGGCAATTGAGTTTTAGATATATTATGCTAAATCTTTGTTTTTCTTTCCTAAGAATGTAGCTAAAAATACTAATTTCGAACCTCCTAATTTTAACAAAATGGAATACCAAATACCAGAAAGTGAATTGATTTTAAACAACGATAACTCCATTTATCATTTACATTTGTTGCCCGAAGATATTGCTGAAACAATCATTTTTGTAGGCGACCAAGAGCGTGTTCCAGAAGTCAGTAAATACTTTGATAGCATTGAACTTAAAAAAGCGAAACGCGAGTTTGTAACACACACTGGTTATATTGGTAAAAAGCGTATTTCTGTTATCAGTACAGGTATTGGAACCGATAATATTGATATAGTAATGAACGAGTTGGATGCTTTGGTAAATGTGGATTTGGCTACACGAACCATCAAAAAAAATCATACTGCTTTAAACATCATTCGCATTGGTACATCGGGTGCTTTGCAATCAAATATTCCAATTAACTCTGTTTTGGTAAGTGAACAAGCCATTGGTTTGGATAGTTTGATGCTTTTTTATGAACGCGAAAAGGATGAAGTGTTGGAGCAATCCATTAAGCAACAACTTGGTTTTGATTTTATCAATCCCTATTTGGTAAATGGTAATAATGCGTTAATTGATTTATTGCCCAATAATTATTTAAAAGGAATAACTGCCACTTGCTGTGGTTTTTATGCGCCTCAAGGCCGATTTTTAAAGGCTAAAGGAGTAAACAACACTTTAATTCAAAAGTTGAATCAGCTAAACATAAATGGTAAAAGTGTTACCAATTTTGAAATGGAAACAGCAGGCATTTATGGAATGGCCCATGTTTTAGGACATCAAGCAGTTTCGGTAAATTGTATTTTAGCTAATAGAATTAGTAATGAATTTAGTAAAAATCCTGCTGAAATTGTTGATAGAACCATTAGGGAAGTTTTAGCTTCGCTGTAATGAATTATGAATGTTGAATTTTGGATGTTGAATTATGAATTGTAAATTTTTATTAATTATTTTTTTGCTACTCTTTATAAATAAAACACATGCGCAGCGAATAGTTTGGTGTAATGTAGCAATAGTTCCTAAAGACTCTTCTTTGATAACTAAACAGCCTAAATTATTTACTTGGGATACGTTATCGTTTACCCGTTATGAACCTAAATCAAATAGCATAATCACTTACAAATACTGTAATCAAACCAAACACGATACTTGTAAACAATATGGAAACAAGAAAAATTTATTTTTATCACCAAAACCAAACAACGATTTTGAATGTGTGTTGATTAACGTAAGAGATGATAATACTGAAATTATTAACTCATTGTTGATTTATGGAGAATTGAAAAAATACATTCAGCGTAAATTTAAAAAATAATATTATTTTCTGAATTATGTAATAGTATTGTTTTTAGAATAACTTAATTTTACTCATTTAAAAAGTTGATATTTTATGCTTCAATTATTTACTTTTGCCTTAAAATGAAAAGAATTTATTTATTTACCTTAACGTTATTACTTTTGTTGCAAAGCACTTGTAGTGTTTGGGTTATACTTTCATTTTACTTACAAAGAAATTATATTGAAAAAAACTTATGCGAAAATAGATTTGCTGAAATACCAATTTGTAGAGGTGCCTGTTACTTGAAAAAAGAGTTGAGCAAACAAGAAGCTGCTAAATCCAATACTCCTAATTTTAAAATTAAAGAAACTGAATTATTTTCAAACTTCCAGATAGTTACTTATAATTTGTTTGTGGCTTCCAACAGATTATTAAAGTCAACAACTCCTTATAAACTTCAATTGATTAAAACTTATTTAGCTTCACCGTATCATCCACCCCAATAGGAAAACCATTATTTTATTATTATCATTTTAACTAACAAAAACTCAAATGCAAAAAACAGAAATTGACATTTGCAGTATTGGTTTATTTGGTGATGGGGTTAAGCATTTTTGGATGGATAATGTTGCTGGATTACTTGAAAAGTATCCACAACTTGAATTTCCACATAAGCAAAATTTTTATACTTTACTTTTTATTGAAAAAGCTGATGGTCATATTGTTATAGATAATTACAATATAAGATTAGATAGCCCTAAAATTATCATCATTAAACCACGCTGCGTATATAGTATAAACATAAATAGGCATGCGGTTGGCAAAATTCTTTGCTTTACCGAGGACTTTTTTTCATTAAGGTATAATAATAACATATTATATCAGTTTCATTTTTTAAAAGTGGATACTACTCCATATATAAGATTGAACTTGGAACAAAATGAACATTGGCAAACTTTAAATAAGTTAATTACAAATGAGTTTGAACTAAAGAAACGAGAAACTCAGAAAGTATTGCGCTCTTATTTAAATATTATATTATTTGAATTAGAGAGACTTTACAAGCCATTAGGAAACAGTAAAAATAAAAATCCTAAAATTGATAAAATTAGTCAATTTGAAGAATTAATTAACAATCATTTTCAATCAAACAAATTACCTTCGTATTATGCAGATTTATTAAACGTAAGTCCTAATTACTTAAATAAAATATGTAAGGAAGAAACAGGTCAAACTGCTGGTGATTTAATAAGAAAAAGAATAATTATAGAAGCGCAAAGATTATTGCATTACACTAACTACAATATTAGTGAAATAGCCTACAAACTTGGGTTTGAA
Organism: Bacteroidota bacterium; assembly: GCA_027484685.1. Classification (GTDB taxonomy): domain Bacteria; phylum Bacteroidota; class Bacteroidia; order UKL13-3; family UKL13-3; genus JAAFJM01. The sequence continues at coordinate 49,454 of JAIXSO010000014.1, read as the reverse complement.
AATGCTTCGTATTTTGTTACTTTTTTTAAAAAAATTACTGGTTTAACTCCAGATCAATTCAGAAAAACAACTAATAGTTAATAACATGAAAAGAATTTATATTATTATTTTTTCAATTGTTTTGTTTTGCACAAAAACAATTGCCCAAACTATGGTTTGGACTAAAAAGGCAAATCCTGCCAATCAAAGCATAAATAGTATTGTTTTTAATAATACTGGTACGCAAGTTTTAAGTGGTACAAATTGCCATCCTGCAAGTATTAGAATTTACAATAAAAATACAGGAGCTATAAACTGGGATTACACAGTTGGAGAAGATTATCTTTGCATTATGGGCGTTACATTTAGTTCTAATGCCCAGTATATTGCAACAATAGAAGAGTTTGGGAATATATTTTTATTTAGCAATAGTTCAACTTTACCAATTCCTATTGATACCATTAATATTGGTACTCAATATGCATTTAGCATTGCGATTGCACCAAATAATTTGCATTTGGCTGTAGGTGGTTCTAACAATATGCTAAAACTTTATGAAATATCTTCTGGTAAATTAATTAAAGAGTTTAATACGTTACAAAATTGGGTAACAAGTGTTGCTTTTTCAATAGATGGAAAGTTCATATTATCTGGAGGTAGTGATAACAGAGTTAAAATTTGGAATATGGATGGAACCATTTACAAAACCCTTTCGGGCCATACTGATGATATAACCCAAGTTAAAGTTACTCCCGATAATTTATATGTTTTGTCGTCATCAAAAGACAATACCATTAAAATGTGGGATTTTAAAACGGGTGAGTTGTTAAAAACATTTACAGTGCACAACGATGATGTAAATGGATTTGATATTTCAAGTAATGGAAAAATGGTAGTAACAGCATCTAGCGATGAAACTAGTAAAATATTTAACATAAATGATGGTTCTATATTGGCCTCATTTGGAGTTAAAGATAGTGGTGCAATTAATACAGTAGCTTGGTCACCAACCGAAAATTTTATTGTAACAGGAAACTCAAAAAGTGACGTTGTACTTTGGGATTTGTCAGCCAAAGTATCAATTAAAACTCCTAATGAAATTGAAACTAATATAACAATAAGTCCCAATCCTGCTTATGGTTTTATTACCATTAATGGCAATAAAAAGTTTACCGAAGTGCAAATAATTGATAACCTTGGAGAGCTAATACTGCATGCAAATATTAATGATAATAAAATAGACGTAAGTAAATTATCAAATGGACTTTATTACATAAAGCTTTTTAACTCTGATGGAGATTGGGTTTGTGAAAAAATAATAAAACAATAATAAATGTTTGATTATTGAAATGAAATGATTGAAAACTACAATTGAATAGTGTAAATCTGTTAATACAATACCGATTTTTATAATAAAAAAGGATTGAATTTGAAAGTTAATAGACTATAAAATTTTAGGTATTAGCCATGTATTACAGCAATTTTGTATCGTAATAAAATTCAAAATATATGGACATTCCTTTATTTCATTTAGATTGGCTTAACAATAGAATGTTAATTGCTATAATAGCCACATTGCATGCATTAATTAATCATTCGTTAGCAGTAGGTTTTATGCCTTTGGTTACTTGGTTGGAAAACAAAGGTGTAGTTAATAGTAATCCACACGAAATAACCGATCCCAAATGGGATAAAATGGTCTATAAAATGATGTGGACAGCATTTATAATAACTACTACAATTGGCGCTATGACAGGTGTTGGTATTTGGTTTTCAGTGTCGTTGGTCAGTCCTAATTCAATTGCTAGTTTAATTAGGGTTTTTTACTTTGCTTGGTTTGTTGAGTGGTTAGTTTTTGTAACCGAAGTGGTTTTAATATTAATTTACTTTTTAACATGGAAAAATGCCAATAAGACCTTAAAAGCTAAAACCCGACATATAAAATTTGGTTGGTATTTAAGTGTTTTTTCGTGGGTAACAATGGCTATCATTGTTTCAATACTAGGTTTTATGATGGATCCTGGTAATTGGAATAATGAGCAAAGTTTGATAAATGGGTTTACTAATCCTTTGTACCTGCCTCAATTGCTTTATAGAACTCCACTTGCTATGGTGTTGGCAGGAACTTTAGGATTGTTTTTAGTAAGTGTTTTTACTAACAAAGGCGATACAATTAGAATAAAAGCTTTTAGGTATATTGGAAAGTGGATTTTATGCTGGCTTCCATTTGCCGTTGCAGGTGCGGTTTATTACTTTAATGTAATACCTAAAACCATGCTTGCTAATTTGCAAGTTGCTATTGGTACTCAGTCGTTTCAACAATGGTACGATATTATGTGGAAGGTTATAGTTGGTTCGTCCATCATTATTTTAATTACAGCAATTATAACTGTATGGAAACCTCAAATAATGAAAAGCTATTTTCTTGCTATTACATTAGTTTTTGCTTTGGGATTTATGGGACTTTTTGAAAGGGTAAGAGAGTTTATTAGAAAACCATATATAATAAGTGAATACATGTATTCAAATTTATTGCGCGAAGAAGATTATCCATTGTATAAAAAAGATGGAATACTGAAATGGGCTACATACAATAGCACACCTACAGTTACTAATGAGAACAAAGTGGAGGCTGGAAGAAATGTATTTATGTTAGCATGTAGTAGATGCCATACTACACAAGGGATAAATTCTATTACCTATGTATTTGATAGAATGTATGGAAACACTGGAAAGCCATTTAAAGAAGACATGATGAAAAGTTATATTAAAAATATGCATAAATCTAGAGAATATATGCCTCCATTTCCTGGAAATGATTTAGAACTAGATGCGTTGGTAGCTTATATAAAACAATTGCAAGTTACAAACGAAGTTTTGGAAGGAGCTCAAGAAGTTGGTGTTGCTATAAATAAAGATCAATCAGTTGAAGCCTTTAAAAGTCAATTTGCAAACAAAGAAACACAAAACGAATCTCAAAATAATTTAGTAAAAAAATAAATATGTTATTATTACAAACCTCAATTCCAGTTCCCAAAGATATACCTTTACCATTTCCTGCTCCAGAATGGTTTTTAGTTACTATATTAATTATTTCATTTTTAGTACACATAGTATTTGTTAATTTAATGCTTGGGGGGTCATTGTTAACACTTTGGTGTCAAATAAAAGGAATAAAAAATAAAGAATATGATACCTTGGCTCATGAAATAGCAAAAACCATTACAGTTAATAAAAGCTTAGCAGTAGTTATGGGAATTGCTCCATTGCTAACAATTAATACGTTATATACCGTATTTTTTTATACAGCCAATTCACTAACTGGGCTTATGTGGATAGCGATAATTCCTTTGGTTACTGTTGCTTTTTTATTAACTTATTTACATAAATATACTTGGAATACATTTAGTAATAATAAGCCAATACATATTTTAATTATTGCATTTGCATGTATTATTTTTATGATTATTCCGTTGGTTTTTTTTACAAACGTAAACTTAATGCTGTTTCCCGAAAAATGGGGAACTATAAAAGGTTTTATGTCGGCACTTTTATTACCAAACGTCTTTCCACGTTACTTGCATTTCATTTTTGCATCATTAGCGGTTACAGGTTTGTTTTTATTTTGGTATGTTGGTCGTAAAAATTATGACTTTGAGTCAATATTTAACCAGTTAACAAGATATGAGGTTAAAAAGAAGGCTTACTCATTAGTTTTAGCAGCAAGTGTTTCGCAGTTTATTATAGGACCAATTGTTTTGCTAACTCTTCCCTCAAAAGGGTTAGGGTGGAATTTAATTTTAGTAATATTTACAGGTGCCATTATTTCATTACCAGCCATTTTTTATATGTATAAAGCTATCGTTGGCAAACCTGAAAATATAAATAAAAACTTTAAGATAGTAGTTATTTGTTTAACTATAACTGTTGTTTTTATGGGCTCGGGCCGTCATATTTATAGAGCCAATACCTTAAATCCTCATATAAAAATGATAAGCGAAAAAACACAATCTTTTATTAAAGAATCTGAAATAGCAAGGCAAGAAAGTGCTAAACCTCAAACGGCTGTTTCAGATAAAACGGATTCAAACAAAGGATTGGAAATTTTTGAACAGAATTGCGCTGCCTGCCATGCTAAAGATGAAAAAGTTGTTGGGCCACCAATAAGAGAAATGCAAACAATTTATTCAAATAATCCATCTGGATTAAAAGCTTGGATTAAAGCTCCTGGTAAAAAACGTGAAGGGTATCCTCAAATGCCTGCTTTTGCCAATAAATTGTCTGATAGTGAATTAAATCAACTTAGTAATTATATATTAACAATTAAATAATCAAAATATGGAAACCTTTTTATTAGCATTTGCCGTTGGGCTTGTAATCTTTTTAATTAAATTAGTGATTGATTTGTACGGTTTAATTTCTATTGTTAAAAAAGAAAAAGAAATTGTTTTACAAAAAAATGTACTTGAAAATAAATATCAATTTATTAAAGGGTTATTTTAAAAATATTGTTGTGTTGTAAGCATAGGTATAGTCATCAAAGTAAATGTTTGTAGAGTATTATTTTACAAAGTGTTTATAATCAACAAAATAAAATTGGTGAAGTATTATTTACTTCACCTTTTTTATTCTAGGAATAACATATTTAACTAAAGTTTTCTTAAATTATATTACCTATGGAATAATTGATTATGTTTATACTATTTTTACATTTTAAGATTAATTATGAAGTTTAAATTATTGATAGTATTATCGGCTCTTTTTAATACATTGTATTCGCAAAATCTTGATTGTGTAAAAGCCTTACAAAAAATTAGTTTAGATTCACTTACCTCCAAATTACAGGTATTAGTTGGAAAAAAAAATATAAATATTGATGGTGCTGATAAAAAAATTACTTCCCGTTATGCTTATCATGCCGACAATGTTTTTGCTGAAAAATATCTTTTTGAAGAGTGTAAAAATTTAGGTTACGAAGTTTTTAAAAATACATTCAGCGATAATGGTGGAAATATTATTGCATACAAAACTGGCAATAAATCACCAAAAGAGGTTTATATGATTTGTGCCCATTATGATTGCGTTGGTTCTTCACGTAATCCATTTCAAGGAGCTGATGATAATGCAAGTGGATGTGCGGCAGTTATAGAAGCTGCAAGAGTTTTAAAAAACTATCAATTTCCCTTTACAATAGCTTTTGCATTTTGGGATGAAGAAGAACTTGGATTACTAGGCAGTGCTGCTTTTGCACCAATGGGACCTTATGAGTGGTTTATTCAAGGTGTTATAAACTTGGATATGATTGCCTATGATTCAAATAATGACAGCTTAGTTAATATACACGTTTTTCCAACTAATTCGTCAATTCAATTAGGCCAAACTGTAAAAAATTGTAATTCGTGGTATGGTATTGGTTTAAATCCCGTAATTATAAATCCTGGAACTCAGGATTCTGATAATTTTTCTTTTTCAAGAAGAAATGTAACAGCAATGGCTATTACTGAAGATTATGGTCCTGATTTTAATCCACATTGGCATAAATTAAGTGATAGTTTAGAAAACTGCAATATTGACTATTTTTTTAAGACAACTAAATTAGCTATTTCTTCTATCTGTCATTTAGCTGCAAATAATGAATCGGTTGGTATTAAAAATAATTCGTTAATAAAACAAAGCTCTTTTGACTTGCTTTTTGTTGGGAAGAATTTGATTATTAAAGGTTTAGATAGTAAAAAGTTAATTAAGATAAAAATATATAATTTAATGGGTCAATTACTGCAAGAAACTTATATTGAAAATGAAATAATTCCTTTAAATTTCGAAGTAAATAACGAAATTTATTTACTATTTTTAGAAAGTGATAATTTAAATTATACTTTTAAATTTAAATTAGCAAATTAGCATTTTTGAGTATTTTTGTTTTTTAAACATATGTGAAGGTTAGAAACATAAAGTTTGAATAATTAAAATAGTTTTGTCAAATAAAGCTATCGTCTGATAAATTCAAAAAGGCATTTACAGTTAAAAAATAGAGTTACATCTGAGAAAATCTATGTAATCAGCGGGCAAAAGAGTTATTGGTCAGGACACAAAACAAAAGCATTTAGAGTAAAAAACACACAGCATATCTGAGAAATCAGTGAATCCCGAAAGCTTTCGGGATGTGGCTAAAAACAAAAAAATGAAATACATCAACATAATAACCATCTTATTCTTGTTTTCTTGCACTTCAAGCAATCAAGATGAGGTAAAAGCAATACTTGATACCAAACTAAAAAACTGTAATAAAGTTATCATTGAGGCTTATCAGAACAGAGATACTTTTACTACTTTTACACAGGATAAAAGCACCATTATTACTTTTAAAGAATTAATGAATGGCCGTCAAGATAAGAAACTAGGCTGCACACCAAAAGGCAGTTTAATTTTTATGCAAAACGATTCAGTTTTATTCAAAGCCACCACTTCAAGTAATTGTACACAATATGTGTTAAATGGTAAAAAGTATCAAACCCGCATGACTCTCAGAGCTGGCTTGTTAATTGAAGAAGTTACCGAACGTTTAATTAAAGAAAGAAAAAAATGATAATTTACGGAATAAAAAACTGCGATACCATGAAAAAAGCGTTTACATGGTTAAACAATAAAGGCATTGAATACACATTTTTTGATTATAAAAAAGAAATATTAGCAGAGGAGCAATTTAAGTTTTGGCTCACAAAATTGCCTTTGGAACAAATTGTAAACAAGCAAGGAACTACTTTTAAAAAATTGACTGATGAACAAAAAGTAGCAGTTTTAACTCCTGAAACAGCTTTTAGTATAATCAACAAAAATACTTCTGTAATCAAACGCCCATTAATAGAAATAAACAATCAGGTTTATGTTGGATTTAATGAGGCAACTTGGGCTGAAATATTTAAGTAATAATTGCTAATATTGCTTATCAAATGAATCATTACACCATCGAAAATATTGCCTCAATTATAAAAGGAACATTTGTTTTAAAAAGCAATGGAAACGATACAATTGTGCATTTACTTTTTGATACAAGAAAAATAATATTTGCTGAAACAAGCTTGTTTTTTGCACTTAAAAGCAATAAAAATAACGGACATAAATATTTGTTAGATGCTTATGAAGGTGGTATTAGGAATTTTATTGTAAGTGACCCAATTGATATTGAACCGTTTAAAAATGCCAATATCATTTTAGTTGAAAACACGCAATTAGCTTTACAAAGTTTAAGCACTCATCATCGCAATTTATTTCACATTCCAGTAATTGGTATTACAGGTAGTAATGGAAAAACCATTGTAAAAGAGTGGTTGTTTCAATTGTTTGCCAACCAATTAAATGTTTGTAAAAATCCTAAAAGTTATAACTCGCAAGTTGGAGTTCCGCTAAGTGTTTGGCAGTTAAATAACCAGCACCAACTAGGGATTTTTGAAGCAGGTATTTCTGAACCAAACGAAATGCAAACACTTGCTCAAATAATCAATCCAACAATTGGTTTGTTTAATTATTTGGGACATGCACACAGCGAAGGTTTTACCAATGATGAAGCAAAGCTAAACGAAAAATTACAACTATTTACCCGAGTAAAACAATTGGTTTTTTGTGTTGACCAACCACAGGTAAATGAGGCTATTCAAAGCTTTGCTAAACATCATCACACCAATTTATTTTCATGGAGTAAAGCGGGTAATCAAGCTCATTTTAAGTTTGAGGTAAAAGAGCAAATTCATGTAACCGAAATTAGCTATAAGCAACATAAAATAATTATTCCGTTTACCGATGAAGCCAGTATTTGGAACGCGTGTAGCTGTTTGGCTTTGGTGTTAATGGTGCATGATTTACAGCTATTTGCTTTTAATTTTGATACCGTTTTAGCTGAATTTAAAAACCTACAAACAGTTGAAATGCGCTTGCAATTAAAGGAAGCAAACAATAATTGCATCGTAATAAACGATAGTTATAGCAACGATATTGATAGTTTAAAAATTGCTTTAAATTTTTTATTGCATCAAGGAAATGGATTGAACAAAACCCTTATTTTATCTGATATTTTTCAAAGTGGTTTAACTGATTTAGCATTGTGCGAACAGGTAAACGAATTGATAAAAGTAAACCAAATAAGTAAGTTTATCAGCATTGGTAATATGTTTGAAAAGCATAAAGACTTATTTCAAGTAAACACTCAATTTTACAATAATACCCAAGATTTTATTGATGCTTTCAGCAGTTTAACCTTTGAAAATGAAATTATTTTATTAAAAGGTGCGAGGCAATTTGAGTTTGAAAAAATAAATGCATTGCTAGAAAAACGTGTACATGAAACTGTATTTGAAATCAACTTAAACGCACTGACCAATAACTTTAACGTGTACCGTAAATTGGTGGAACCCAAAACCAAAATTATGGCCATGGTAAAAGCCTTTAGTTACGGAACAGGTAGTTATGAAATTGCAAAAACATTGGCATTTAATCAGGTGGATTATTTTGCAGTGGCATACGCAGATGAAGGTGTGGTGCTGCGCAAAGCAGGAATAAAAACACCTATTATGGTTATGAATCCTGAAAAATCGAGCTTTGATTTGATTGTAAAATACAACTTAGAACCAGCCATTTATAATTTAAGTATCTTAAACGATTTAATAAAAGCCATCAACGGACAAGAAATTGGTATTCATATTGAGTTAGATTCAGGCATGAAACGTTTGGGTTTTGATGAACCTCAATTGCCAGATTTATTAAATATTTTAGCTCAAAATAACCATATTCAAATAAAAAGTATTTTATCGCACTTGGCAGCTAGCGAAGCTCATGAACACGATGCTTTTACACAAAACCAAATAGCTAAGTTTGATGCATTTTCGCAAAAAATAACAAATGAGTTTCCTTATAAAATTTTAAGGCATATTTTAAATAGCAGCGGAATTGTGAGGTTTAAAAATGCACAGTTTGATATGGTTCGTTTGGGAATTGGTTTATACGGAATTGATCCTGCTTTAGAAGTTCAAAAACAACTGCAAGCCATTGGAAGTTTAAAAACAGTAATTTCACAAATTAGAAATATAAGTGTAGATGAAAGCATTGGTTATGGACGCAGAGGCAAGGTAAATAAGCCTTCACGCATTGCGATAGTTGCCATTGGTTATGCTGATGGATTGGATAGAAAGTTAAGTAATGGAAATGGTTACATGTTGGTAAATGGTAAAAAAGCACCTATTATTGGTAGCATTTGTATGGATATGACCATGATAGATGTAACTGAAATTAATTGCCAAGAAGGCGATGAAGTAATAGTTTTTGGTGGCGAGTTAAGTATTGAAATTTTGGCTGAAAAACTAGGAACCATTCCTTACGAAATATTGACTTCTATTTCTCAACGTGTAAAGCGTGTGTATTACGCTGAATAATTTAAAACCATGAATTTACCCGAAATTACCCATCAAAATATTGCGCAGCTACTTAATAAAGAAAACATTATTAACGAAACCATAGCGCAAATTCAAAAAGATTTTGGGATGTATAATATCAATATTCAGTTTGATGGAAATACAGAAACTGCTTACGAACAATTAATGAATGGTTTAACCATAGAGGTAAAACAATTATTAGCTAACGATAAAAGTAAATTACAATCCATTTTATATAGAATTGACCTTTCGGAAAGGAATATTAAAAAAGCACTACAATTTAATTCGTCCGATAACAATCAAACTCCGACTAATAATCGTAGCTTGACCAATTTTGAGAATCAACAACAAATTATTTCGTATGAAATTATAGTACGTGAATTGAAAAAGGTTTTAACTAGAAACTATTTTAAAAATTTAGGGTAAAATGGGTTTAGATAGTGTTGAATTAGTTATAGAAGTGGAAGAAACTTTGGGTATTGAAATTTCAAACTTGGAAGCCGAGAAAATAGATACCGTTCAAGATTTTTATGATTGTGCATGGAAACATGTTTCAAATAAAAAATTAGCCATTGCAGAATGTTATACGCAAAGTGTATTTTATAAAATAAGGCAAGCCGTTGTTGAAAATATTAAAGTAGATAAGGCAAGTATCACACCTAAAACTAAAATTGCTGACATTATTCCATTTGAAAATAGGAGGCAAATTTGGCAACAACTAGAAGATAAATTACAACTTAAATTACCGCAATTGGAGTTACGAAAACCCTATAATATTATTTTAAATGCTTTTGGAATAAAAACCATTTTAGGTTCTTTATTAGTTGAATTGTTTATGGTGATTATTTATGATGCATCCTATTGGGTTTATGGTTATAGTTTAATTGCTATTTTGCTGACAAGCTTATTATCAAAAGCTTTTACTCCTTTTAGAACCAAATTTGTACCCAATGATTTTGGAGAACTTACTAAAAATGTTTACGGGAAGAATTTTAAAGTAATTACCAATGAAAAAGGAATAACCAAAAATGATTTAGAAATAGTAATTAGGGAAATTATCAGTAACAAGATGGGAATTGATTTAGCTGAAATTACACCCGAAAAAAGTTTAACAAGAGATTTAGGTATTGATTAACTATTTTCATAAACACCATGAACACCATCACCATTTCTACCAATAAAAATCTATTGGATTTAAACTTTATTCATGCGTTTATTAGCAATACTTATTGGGCTAAAGGCCGATCATTAAAGGAAGTTCAAATTTGTATTGACAATTCCCTGAATTTTGGTATTTATTTAAATAACCAACAAATAGGTTATGCGCGAGTGGTTACCGATTATGTGGCTTTTGCTTATTTATTGGATGTATTTATTACAGAGCAACACCAAAAGCAAGGATATTCAACCCAATTAATGGGTTTCATATTAAACTATCCTGAACTTAAAAGCGTAAAAGTTTGGCGTTTAGCCACTACCGATGCACATTATTTATATCAAAAATTTGGTTTTATCGCATTAAAATCGCCCGAAAAAATGATGGAACGAATAGTTTAACCAACATCATTTTCCATTTAAAATAATTCATACCATTAATTAGGTGTAAGTTTATATTTTCGTTCCTTTAAAAATTTGTAAAAAATTTATATGAAAATTAAACATTACTTATTGTTAACATCGGCAGTTTGTGCCCTCACTACCTCGGCTCAAGATGGTAAAAAGGCTAAAAAAAGTGCTAAAAAACCAGCAATTGACAAGGCGTCAATGGATTTAAGCGTAAAGCCAAATCAAAATTTTTACCAATATGCAAACGGAACTTGGCTTAAAAATAATCCTGTTCCAAGTACCGAAAGCCGTTGGGGTAACTTTAACATTGTAGCTGAACGTAACAACGATATTTTACGTGGTATTTTAGAAAACTTAGCTAAAACTACCCACAAGGCAGGTTCTATTGAAGATAAAATTGCTACTTTTTATAAATTGTATGTTGATACCAATAAACGAAAAATAGATGGTTTAAAAGTTACTGAACCTTATTTGACTAAAATAAATTCATTAACCAATACCCGCGAAATGTTTGTGCTTGCAGCCGAAATGCATCGTTTGGGAATTTCTACTTTGTTTAGATTTGGAGTTTCGCAAGATGCTAAAAATAGCCAAGTTTATATTCCATATTTATCGCAAGGTGGGCTAGGTTTACCCGATAAAGATTTTTATTTTAAAACTGACGAAAAATCAGTGAAAATTAGAAATGAGTATATTAACTATATTTCGAAGGTTTTAAAAGTGTATGGTAAAGATGCTATAGCACAAGTGCGCGATGCACAATTGATTTTAAAAATGGAAACCGATTTAGCAACGGGAAGTTTAAACAGATTAGAAAGACGCGACCCTGATAAACAATACAACAAGTATAATTTAAGCGAATTGTATACTGAAATAAGTGCAGTTCCTTTAAAAGATTATATTTCAAAAACAGGCATTGCCTCGTTCGATAAATTGATTGTAGGGCAACCTAAATTCTTCAAAAACCTTAACGATTTATTAGTTAAATACAGTATTGAAGATTGGAAAACTTACATGAGTTGGAGTTTTATGAATAACACCATTTCATTACTTACACCTGAGTTAGAGCAAATTCAATTTAGTTTTTATGCTACCGTATTAAGTGGAACTAAGGAGCAAAAACCTTTATGGAAAAAAGCTATTGCAGCTTGTAATGGTGGCGTTGGCGAAATGTTAGGACAGTTATTCGTAAAACAAACATTTAGCCCTAATGCTAAAACACAAGTAAACACCATGGTTTCTAATATTTCGGATGCTTTTGCTGTTCGTTTAAAAGGTTTGGCTTGGATGAGTGCCGAAACCAAAGAAAAAGCAAATACCAAATTATTGAGCATTTCGCGCAAGTTTGGTTATCCTGATAAATGGACTGATTACACCGCTTTAAATATCACCAATTCAAGTTATTTTGAAAATGTGCTTGCTGCCAATGAGTTTGATTACAATGAAATGATTAACCGCTTAGGCAAACCAATTGATAAAACAGAGTGGGGCATGTTACCACAAACGGTAAATGCTTACTATAACCCAATTAATAACGAAATTGTGTTTCCTGCTGCTATTTTACAATCACCATTTTTTGATGAAAAGGCCGATGCTGCTTTAAACTATGGTGCTATTGGAGCAGTAATTGGCCATGAAATTACACATGGTTTTGATGACCAAGGAAGCAAATACGATGCAAATGGAAACTTAAATAGTTGGTGGACAGAAAACGACAGAAAACAATTTGAAGCCAGAACCAATGTGTTGGTTGAACAGTTTAATAAATTTAAAGTAGGCGATAGTTTATACGTAAATGGTAAACTTACTTTAGGCGAAAATATTGCCGATTTAGGTGGTTTAAGCATAGCTTACGATGCATTTAAATTGTACTTAAAGCAACATCCTGAAGAAAATGTAGTGAAAGATGGTTTTACACCTGAACAACGTTTCTTTATTGGGTTTGCGCAATTATGGAAAAACAATGCAAGGCCAGAGGCTATTCGTCAGTTGATACTAACCGATACACATTCGCCAGGAGAATTTAGGGTAAAAGGCCCGTTAAGCAATATGCCTACTTTTTACGAAGCATTTAAAGTAAAAAATGGTGACGAAATGTATATTAACGATGCTGGAAGAGCTGATATTTGGTAGGAGAGAGGTAAGTTGATTATAAACAAAAAGGCTATTATAAATGAATTATAGTAGCCTTTTTTGTAGTTATTAAGTTGCTCATATCAAAGTGCTTGACATAAAGCAAACCCTTTTATTCTTTATCTTTATCAATTAAAAATTTAAAATAAAGGTATTATTTTGAGGGTCTATTGTTGTAGAGTACTCCTTACTTTTTTGTCCACCTCGCCAATAATAATAATAGGTTATTTTGTTAGTTTTATCGCAATCAATAGCCCAGCCTAGTTTTTTTAAGCTAAAATTAGTTTCATCATGAAAATTAAGATTATAATGTTTTACTAGATTACTTGAAATAATTAAAGAGTCTAAAGTAGGAATCCACCATAAATTTTCATCGATTATAATCTGAGCAGGACAGTTTAAACGCGATATTAGTTCAAATTTTAATTCCGTTATTAGTTGTTTGCTATTATGATAAACCACTTCTGATTCTTGTGGTGATTTAAAATTCCAATTACTATTTTTATTACTTATCGAATCTGTTAAATTTTCTAATCCTCCTATATAATATGATTTATGAATGTAAATACTTGAATCCGTTGTTAAAGAATCTTTATGTATTTTAAACCTAGCATTTCCATTTGCATCAGTTTTAACAGTATAAAGTATGGTATCTTTCAGTATAACACCTTGAGTGCTTCCTGAAATATGGTAAAATTTTAACATTCTGAAATACAATTCATAATTATTATTTGGTTGTCCATTGCTTAATTGTTGAACATGTACTTTAAAAACTTTATAATTTGTTAAATCTTCTGGCGTAACTGTAACTGGTGTTTTTTCTTTTTCGCAACTAACTAATATAAATGCAAGCATCAGTGCGGTAAATAATTTAATTGGTTTCATAAGCTTTAATCAAATATAGTTATTTATAAGTAAAATATTAGTTTACTAAAGTTGCTTTTAATATTTTTTAGCCAATTTTGACAACCTCGCCAACATCAAATGAGCATTGCAAAGATGGTGACGAAATGTATATTAACGATGTTGGAAGAGCTGATATTTGGTAATTTAACTATTCAATAACTTATAAAAAAAGGTAAGATTATAAAAAATCTTACCTTTTTTAATTTTATAACATAATCACCAAATTTTATAACACGTCTTATAACCCTAATTGTTTAATTCGTATTCAATAAAACAATAGGTTTTAAAGTAACTAAATTTTACTGTTATGAAAATTAAAAAGAATGTGGCTATAAGTGAATCAGGATTTATATTTAATCCAACCACAGGCGATTCATTTAGCACCAATCCAATAGGATTGGAGATAATCCGTATGCTTAAGGATGAAAAAAGCAAAGATGAAATAAGAAAAGCAATTTTGGGAAAATACATTACCGATGAATCAACCTTTGAAAAAGATTATTACGATTTTGTAATGATGCTAGTTAATAACCAAGTGGGCGATGACAGCGAATAGTTTTTAACCTTCAAAATTAATTTATGAAACAAAAAATAACTGTTGCTGTATCGGGTCTTAATAATATAGATAGTCCTGGGCCTGGAATACCTGTTATTAGGGCTTTAAAAGAAAGTAACAACTTTGATGTAAGGATTATTGGCCTTAGTTACGAAACCCTAGAACCGGGTTTATATATGCATCATTTGGTTGATAAATCGTACCAAATACCCTTACCAAGTGCAGGAATTGATGCCTTGTTAGAACGATTAACTTATATTCATAATCAAGAAAAATTGGATGTAATTATTCCAAATTTTGATGCTGAATTGGCCAATTTTATGAAAATAGAAAATAGGATAAAGGCCGATTTAGGAATAAGTATGTTTTTACCTACTCAGGAGCAATTTGATGAGCGCCACAAAGCCAATTTGTATGAGTTTGGCGAGGCACATGGAGTAAGTGTTCCTTATAGTAAAATGATGTTTAGCACTGCCGAAATTCCAAGTATAACCACCGAATTTACTTACCCCATGGTAGTTAAAGGAAGGTTTTATGAGGCTTATATAGCTTATAATGCTGAACAAGTGGCCAATTATTTTAATAAACTAAGTGCTAAGTGGGGTTTGCCCATTATAATACAAGAGTATGTGTTTGGCAGCGAAGTTAACGTTACAGCCCTTGGCGATGGGAAGGGAAATGCCATAAGCGCAGTGCCTATGCGTAAGCTTTTTATTACCGATAAAGGCAAAGCTTGGGCAGGTATTTCGCTTGACGATAGCGAGTTGGTTGACATTGCCAATAAAGTAATTTCATCATCAAAATGGCGTGGTGGAATGGAGTTAGAGTTTATAAAAACTGCTGAAAACAAATACTATTTATTGGAAATAAATCCGCGTTTTCCAGCTTGGGTATATTTAGCCGCAGGCTGCGGACATAATCAACCTGAAGCTTTGGTAAAACTAGCTTTAGGGCAAAATGTGGAGCCATTTGGCAATTACGAAATAGGTAAAATGTTTATACGATACTCGTACGATATGATTGTAGATTTAAAAGAATTTGAACAGATATCAACGGTAGGGGAGCTTTAATTTAATAGGCAATTAGCAATAAGTAATTAGCAATTAAAAATAAATAGCCACCTGCTTTAGCTGAAGGATAAATAGCCACTAGCTTTAGCTAGTGGAAAAATAAAGGCAATTAAATCAATCGCCTTCTGCTTTAGCTGGAGAATGAATAGCCACCTGCTTTAGCTGGTGGAAAAAAATAAAGGCAAATAAATCAATAGACTCCTGCTTTAGCTGAAGAATCAATAGCCACTAGTGGAAAAAAAATAAAAGCAAATAAATCAATAGCCCCACGCTTTAGCTGGAGGCAAAAAAAATATAAAAACAATGGAAAAAATTAGATACGAAAGACCCGTTATTAAAAAACTAAATACTGGCGTAATGAACAAGTACGGAACTCGCACTGAGTACACTCCATTTACCAATATTGATGGTGCAAAGGTTAAAGATTTAATTGCAGAATTTGGTTCGCCATTATTTGTAATGAGCGAAACTACCTTACGCAAAACTTATAAAGATGCAGTACGCGCATTTACTACTAGGTACCCAAAGGTTCAATTTGCTTGGAGTTATAAAACACATTATAACAATGCCATTTGCAGTGTGTTTCATCAAGAAGGAAGCTGGTCTGAAGTAGTTTCGGGCTTTGAGTATAATAAGGCATTATTAAATGGTGTGCCCGGCAATAAAATCATATTCAACGGTCCTGATAAAACCGATGATGATTTGATTTTAGCCATCAACAATGAGTCAATGATTCATATAGATCATTTAGATGAATTATACAGAATAATTGAATTAACTGAAGAGTTAAAAAAACGTCCAAAAGTAGCCATTAGGGTTAATATGGATACAGGTGTGTACCCAATGTGGGATAGATTTGGTTTTAACTACGAAAGTGGCCAAGCTTGGGATGCTATTAACAAAATTATCTTAACCGATAAAATGGATTTAATTGGTTTGCATACCCATATTGGTACATTTATGTTAACCCCAAGTGCTTATGCGGTGGCGGCTACTAAATTATCCGATTTGGCATTTCATATAAAAGCCAAGTTTGGTAAAAACATAACTTATATTGATATGGGTGGTGGGTTTGCTTCACGCAATACACTTAAAGGTTCTTACCTGATGGGTGCTGATACTGTTCCAACTTTTGATGATTATGCTGAAGCAATTTGCTCCGCTTTATTAAATTCTGATTACAGTAAAGATGAATTGCCTTTATTAATTCTTGAAAGTGGTCGTTCATTGGTTGATGATGCTGGATATTTATTGGGAACTGTGCTGGCAAATAAACGATTAAGTGATGGAAGAAAAGCAACCATTATGGATTTTGGTGTAAATTTATTGTTTACTTCTTTTTGGTATGAACATAAAATTTCTCCAGCACAGGAATTTAGCCATTATACTGAAGATTCGGTAATATATGGACCTTTATGCATGAATATTGATGTAATTCGTGAAAATGTTACTTTACCTCCAATGAAAAAAGGTGATAATGTTGTAGTTCATACTGTAGGAGCTTATAATATGACTCAATGGATGCAATTTATTTCAATGAGACCAAATGTAGTTATTATTGATATGGAAGGTAAACCTCATTTAATTAGAAAAAAAGAAACTTTGGAATACATGAATAGTTTAGAAGAAACACCAGCATATTTAAAAGAATTTAAACTATAATAGTATAAAAATGTAATCCATTTTTGAATCAATCAATCAATATTGATTAATTTAATTCAACTACTTCGAAGTTGGTTGTATGGTTCATTATTAATACCCCGAATTTAATTCTGGGCTATTTAAATTAAACCCCTTTGGGGTTTTGGTTGAAAATGAAATCAATATTGTAACAATAGTTATCAGCAAGATTGAATTCGGGTTTTGGTTGACCAATAAAACAATCCTGAAAGGATTGAATATTAATAGCCCCGAATGTAATTAAGGTCTATTTAAATTAGACCCCTTTGGGGTTTTGGTTGAAAAGGAAAGCAATATTGTAACAATAGTTATCGGCAAGATTGAATTCGGGTTTTGGTTGACCAATAAAACAATCCTGAAAGGATTGAATATTAAAAGGCCCGAATGTAATTAAGGTCTTTATAAATTAGACCCCTTTGGGGTTTTGGTTGAAAATGAAATCAATATTGTAACAATAGTTATCAGCAAGATTGAATTCGGGTTTTGGTTGAAAATAAAGCAATCCTGAAAGGATTGAATATTAATAGCCCCGAATGAAATTCGGGGAAGGAATTATAGCACATCATTTTCGACCCTGAAAGGGTCGAATTTTATTTAACAAACGAAATTGACAATTAAATAACTGTAAATTGATTTATTTGTTGTTGAACTTTTTTATTACGTTCGACATCTTTTTTATTTTGGATAAACAAAAAACATTGATCAAAACAAACATTACATATCATTTTAAATTACATGGTTATGGCTTAATTAATAGCTATTCGCAACTATTTTTATCAAATAGTTATTGGTTTGCTGCATTCATTATTTTGGCCTCGTTTATTGATGTTTATGTTGGATTTTATGGAATGTTTTCATTGGTTTTAACTAATTTTTATGCCCAAATCTTAAATTACAATCATCATTCTATTTCAAAAGGATATTATGGTTTTAATAGTTTATTAGTTGGTTTATTTATTGGATATAGCTATGCTCCAAGTTGGCAATTGTTTATTTTTTCGGCATTGGCAAGTTTTTTATGTTTTGTGCTAACCATTGTTATTGCTGGCTTACAAGCCAATAAAAAACTACCTTATTTAAGTTTACCTTTTCTATTTACTGTTTGGTTAATCATACTTGCAACTCCACATTTCAAATCATTAATTGATAGCGAAAGCAGTATTTTTATTTACAACGATTTAATGAAATTGGGAGGAAGCGATATGGTAAATGCCTATCATTTTTATGATAGCATTGAACTTCCCAAAATCATTGATGTATATTTAAAATCATTAGGAGCAATTATTTTTCAGTATAATATTGTTGCTGGATTATTAATTGTTATTGGGTTACTTATTTTTTCAAGGATAGCCTTTATGCTTTCAATCGTTGGATTTTTAAGTGGATATTACTTTTTTATTTTGTTGCAAGGCAATATTGGACTTATAAACTACACTTACATTGGCTTTAATTTTATTCTAGCAGCTATTGCCATTGGAGGATATTTTTTACTAGCAAATTCATACTCGTTCTTATTAGTAATCATTGCTACCCCAATTATTTCCATGATAATTGCGGCATCAGCTACCATATTAGGTTCGTTCGGATTACCCGTTTTATCATTGCCTTTCAACATTATGGTAATAATGGTTCTCTATTTCTTATACAATAGAGTAAAAGCCGATAAACTTAAAATTACCAAAGTTCAATTATTCTCTCCCGAAAAAAACTTATACCGTTTCTTAAACGAAACCGAAAGGTATAATGATGAAGTGTATATAAAAATTGGTTTACCTTTTTATGGTGAATGGAATATATCGCAAGGACAAAATGGAGCCATTACCCACAAAAACGAATACCAATATGCTTGGGATTTTGTAATTAAAGACGATGACCATAAAACATTTAGATTACCGGGCACTAGTTTAGAAGATTATTATTGCTATTCATTACCCATTTTAGCCCCTGCCGATGGTTTTGTGGTAAATATAATTGATGGTGTAGATGATAACTTAATTGGCGATGTAAACCTCCAACAAAATTGGGGCAATACCATCATTATAAAACATACTGAACAATTGTACAGTAAAATTAGTCATATCAAAAAAGATAGTTTTAAAGTAAGTTTAAACGATTATGTTTACAAAGGTCAGGTACTTGCTAGCAATGGTAGTTCAGGCCGCTCACCTGAGCCGCATATTCATTTTCAGTTACAATCTACAGCGGTTATTGCAGCTACTACCATTAAGTATCCTTTAAGCCATTATGTAACCAAAGTTGATAATAATTACCAATACCACAACAGTGGCATTCCGCTTGAAAACGATATTATTTCAAATGCTGTTTCAAATACTTTACTTAAAAATGCTTTTCATTTAATTCCAGGTAAAAAACTGCATTGGGATATAAACATGAACCAAACACAAACCAATCAAAATTGGGAAGTTTTTGTAGACATAAATAACCAAACTTACTTGTATTGTAAGCAAACCAAAGCCATTGCTTGGTTTGTAAACGATGGAACCAAATTTTACTTTACTACTTTTGAAGGCAATAAAAACAGTTTATTGTATTACTTTTATTTAAGTGCGCATAAAATAATTTTTACCTATTACCAAGATTTAACAGTAACCGATTCATTACCTGTTTACGAAGTATTTAAACCTATTAGTAGATTGCTTAACGATTTTATTTTACCATTTACCAATACCTTAAAAGCTCAATACAAACTTACTTATGCAAGCATTGATGATTATTTATACACCAAAAATATGGTGCTTAAAAGCAGTGTAAGTTTAAAATCTTTGCTTACTACCAATAAGCAGTTTGAAGCTGAAATTATTTTAAATAATGGTAATATTCAGTATTTTGAAACTCATTTTAAAAATAGAACTATAAAAGCCACATGCGAAGTTATTTAACTATCCTATTATTAATTATTACGGTCAATGTTTTTGGTCAGCAGCTTTCAAGTGCTTCTTTTTTAGCTGAAAACAATTTACCTAGTGGCAGCTTGCGTCTTGGAAAAACCAATTTGTTTAATCAAATATATATGGAAGCAGGTGTTAAAGCATCATCTCTCTCTGATTCTATTGGTAATTTAAATAATTTTCAAATTGGATTGCAACATCAGCTTACCAAAAAACTTGCTGTTTTTCATGCCTATAATAATTTAATTCAAGGCGTTTATTGGGGAACTATTGAACAACAAAGTTATTATGCCAATTTTGAATATAAAGCTAATAAAAAAGTTAAATTAAATGTAGTTGGTTCCTATTTGTATAATAAAACCAAGCAGTTTCCTGTTCCATTAGTTAGTGATTTAACATACTATACCAATCATAATTACTTTGTGTTAGCCAGTGCTACATTTAATGTAAAACATTTTTTTTATAAACCAATGTTTGCCTTTAGTCAGCTCAATAATTTAAGCGAAAAAAACTACCAATATCAGCTTGGTGGCGATTTATTTTTTGATTTACAAAATAATGAGTCGTACGTTTTTGGATTAGGTATGTATCATTTAAATAATAACAATAATTTAAGTACCATTATTAAACCTTATGCCTCGTTTTTGGTAAATGACGACTTGTTAATTTCAGTTGATTATTTATATGCAAGTGCCAAAAATTTTAGTGATCAAGATGGTTATTTAATTTATAATTCGGTTGATAAAACAATCGACAGAACCAGCCTTACCGCCAAGTACGAGTTTTTAAATAATGCATTTTTATTTGTAGTTTACCAATTTGAACGAAAACAAGATTATTTCTTTAATTTTAATTACCACTTTAACTCTATTTTTTTAGGAATCAAATACAATTTATAATATGAAAAAAACAATTTTAGCCCTTTTATTTACCTTTTTTATTGGGTTTGCCAATGCGCAAGACGACAAAGTTAAAACAGCTTTTGCCACCAGTTTAGGTTACGAAAACAAAACCAATTATGCTTTAGCCATTAGTAAAATAATGGAAGTTTACAGCTCCACTTCTTACGAAATGAACCTGCGTTTAGGTTGGTTACATTATTGCGCTGGCTCACAAGTAGACTCTAAAAAGTATTACAAAATAGCCATGGAATTAATGCCATTTTCGGTGGAGGCAAAGTTTGGATACATTTATCCTCTTTCGGTTTTAAACGAATGGGACGAAGTAGCCAATCAATACAATGCCATCTTAAAACTTGACCCCAATAATAGCTTTGCTTTATATGCATTAGGTATGGTTTATTATAATGGAAAATTGTACGAAAAAGCACACAAATGTTTTTCGTTATTGGTTAACTTATATCCGTTTACCTACGATGGATTACACATGTTAGCTTGGACAAACTACCGCTTAAGCAAACCAAAAGAAGCAAAACAATTGTTTAACAGAGTATTGCTTTTAGCACCAAACGATGCCTCTTCATTAGAAGGATTAGCATTGATAAAATAAATCAAACAAAATTAATTCACTCAAACCTTCGTCAAGTATTATACTTTTCGGAGGTTTTTTTATGGCGTTCGAGCGGGCTATTCGTTCCAATCTTTTTTCCTAACCCCACATCCCAACTCTCCCAAAAAGGATTTCCACTGCTATCCCTAACGCAAAATATTATTAATTACTAAATTCACGTAACTAATTGCACCTAAAATAGACATACTTCAACAATCAACCTAATTAACCAATCAACCTAATTAACCAATTAACCTTTCTCCTGCATAAAAATTATTTTTTTCTTATCTAAAACTATATTAAATCTGTGGCATAAATAATTTAGATTATGATAACGATAATAAACCGCAGATTTTTACCCAATAAAATTAAAGTTACCGCTTGGGATGTATTGGCTCCATACTTTAACCAATTATTAGAAAGAACTATTAATAGCAAAGAAGAACTTGAAAATTGGCTAAAGGATAGGAGTGAGCTAGAAGCTTTTGTAAGCGAAGATTTAGCTTGGCGTTATGTAAAAATGACTTGCGATACCACCAATAAAGATTTAGAGCAAGCATATCTATTTTTTGTTACCGAAATTGAACCTCAAATTTCTCCTTTAACAGACCAGTTAAACCGTAAGTTAGTGGCTTGTACGTTTATTAATGAGTTAGATAACGATAAATACTTTATTTACCTGCGTGGTGTAAAAAAAGAGATTGAAATTTTTAGAGAAGAAAACGTGCCTTTAATGGCTGAAATAGCTACCGAAAGCCAAAAATATGGCAGCATTGTAGGCAGCATGAGCGTAGAGATTGATGGTAAAGAATTAACCTTACAACAAGCGGCTAATTTCTTAAAAAATCCGGATAGAAGTGTGCGTGAAAATGCATTTTTAAAAATAAACGAAGTGCGTAGCAAACATACTTCGGAGTTAGATGAATTGTTTGATAAATTAATTGCCTTACGCCATCAAGTAGCTGTGAATGCCGGTTTCGATAATTTTAGGGATTATATGTTTGCTGCTTTAGGCAGGTTTGATTACACGCCAGCCGATTGTTTTGCATTTCATGATGCTATTCAAACAGAAGTGTTGCCATTGGTAAAAGCTTTTAATGAAAAGCGCAAAGCAGAATTAGGTTTTGATTTAAAACCTTGGGATATGGAAGTGGATACCCAAAACCGTGAGGCTTTAGAACCATTTACTACAGGCGAAGATTTATTGGCAAAAACAGTTAAATGCTTTAAAAAAGTAGATGATTATTTTGCTTGGTGTATTACTACCATGGATAATATGGATAGATTAGACCTTGAAAGCAGGAAAGGCAAAGCTCCAGGCGGTTATAATTATCCAATGGCAGAAACCAGTGTTCCATTTATTTTTATGAATGCTGCTTCATCAACACGCGATGTAGAAACCATGGTACACGAAGGCGGACATGCAGTTCACTCGTTTTTGAGTAAAGATTTAGAATTGGCTGCATTTAAAAATTGTCCAAGCGAAGTAGCTGAACTAGCCAGCATGAGCATGGAGTTAATTAGCTACGAAGGTCAAGATGAATTTTATACCACCAAAGAAGATTTTAACCGTGCCAAGGAAGAACATTTAGAAGGAATTATTAAAATATTACCTTGGATAGCCACTATTGATAAGTTTCAACATTGGATTTACAGCAACCCAACTCACACTTCTACCGAGCGCAGGGATTATTGGGTAAAGTTAAGCAAAGAGTTTGGTACAGGCATGGTTGATTGGACAGGCTTTGAGCACATACAAGCTTATACTTGGCAAAAACAATTGCATTTATACGAAGTACCATTCTATTATATTGAATACGGAATGGCTCAATTAGGCGCATTGGCTGTTTGGAAAAACTATATTGCCGATAAACCAACTGCATTGGCGCAATACAAAGCTGCTTTAAGTTTAGGTTATACCAAAACCATTGGCGAAATTTATAAAACTGCTGGTATTGAATTTAACTTTACAGCGCCATACATCAAACAATTGATGGCTTTTGTAAAAGACGAATTGGAAAAATGTAAATAATGGAAATGCGGATTTCGAAATGTAAAATGCGGAATCTTTTAAATAGTTAAATTGGTAGAGACGTTGCATTGCAACGTCTTTATTATATAAAAAAATTAACATCACTGTCCCGCCAAAGCGGGAAAGCAGTTTCAAGAGAATAAAAAAATGAAAAATTTAAGGAGCATAATACCTATTTTTATTGTGTTACTATTTTTAGTAATTTCAAAAAATACTCAAGCACAAAAATTTTACTATTTTGAAAATATTAAAACAGGAAAAAGTTATAGAATGTCTAATAAACTCTTGTCTTTTAAACTTGAAATTTATAATCCAGATGCGAATGTTACAAGAATTTTTAAATATGTAAATTGTTTAATTGATAGCGCAACAGAAAATACACTTTACATTAAAAAAGCTTATGAAAGAACTGAAATATATTTTTCTAATAATAAAATTCAAAAAACCGAAAGTCGTTATTTAGTAAAAGGTGGTTCAATTAAGTTTAATGAAATTGATTCAATTAATGTAAAAGATGTTATAGAGGTTTTAGATTATTCTAGAGACTTTGATAGATATAATTTTATTAATAATACAGCAGGATATGTATTAATTGGTTTAGGTTTAGTAACATTAATAGGACCCTTTGTATTTGATGAATATTTTAAAGTGGTTGGAATATCTTTTGTGTCGTCCATTCCTATATTTATAACCAGTGCCATTTTACAAAATAAATATATTTTAAAAGGTAAAAAACCTAATGATAAAATAAAGTGGAAATTGGTATATAGGTAGTTTACAAGATAGAATAAAATCTCCTAACCAATTAAAATATTTCCAATAATTCGGAATAAAATATTTAGTTTTAAATTTTAAGCAAAAACGTTTAAAAAATCGTATCTAAAATTTCTGCCTTCGGTTGTGTCTCCCAACCAACCGAATTAAAAACTATTCAAATCAATAATATAAAGTAAATAAAATATGTTTAAAAAATATTATACCATATTAATAATATACTTGCTGCCTTTATGCGTTTTTAGTCAAAGTAAATTGGTGCTTTACAACAATAAAACAAAAGACAGTGTTACCATAAAAAATGCTTACATTAAATTTATTAAACTAAATTCCAATGTTAAATTAGAAGGTTCTATCCAATATAGTAATGATTCATTTTTTGTTTCAAATAAAAATAAAAACACAATTTATATAAGTCAAGATTCCTGTAAAAAAATTAAAATTCAAGATTATGATAAAGGTCAAACAGCATCAATTATTGGATTTTATGCTGGTGGAGTAATAAATTTGACATCCTTCGTTTTACTACTTGCAAATTTAGATAACCAAAAAGCGTTTATTATATTACCTTTTTGGGCAGTATCTTATCTATCGCTTTATTTAACTTATTCAGGTGAGTTTTCTATGAGAAGATATAAACTAAAAAAGTTTGGATGGCAGGTTGTTCAACAAAAGTAAAAGAACTCTTAAAAATCAAAATATTTGACATTTGTTACGAATTTAAAGGTTTGTGTTATTGGCTTTAAATGATAACAGATTGTATAGAACATCAATGAATATTTCTGCAAGCAAAAACAGACTCCATGAAATTCGAAAAATAATTATGATGAATTGGAATAAAATATTTTGTTTTAAATTTTAAGTAAAAATGTTTAATTAAACGTCTCTAAATTTCTGCCCTCGGTTGGGTCTCCTGACCAACCGAAAGAAAGAACAAAAGTTCTTAAGAGTCTTAGTTTCATTCCTAACCACCCGCCATTAATTGGCAATCAATAAAGCTAATGGAATATTGGTTGTGATACCAAGGAAATGCGCTGCATGACGAATGTTTATAATTGAAAGAAACGTCATTCCGAAGTACCGCTCCAGCGGTACCCTTTCCTTAACAACCAAGATAGCTAATGGAATATTGGTTGTGATACCAAGGAAATGCGCTGCATGACAGAACAATCATCGCTTCGGGTTAGGCTAAAGCGTAAGCAGCAGCCTTATAATTAGACCTATATTGGCATTTACTTTATTGAACGCAACTTTATAACCTAATTACGTATCAACTCAATTAACTAATAACTCCATCACTTAACACCCTTCTTCAAAAACTCACCTTCAAATTTGATTTTACCTTTATTTATAAATGAGCCTTTGGTATAATCTTTATTGTATTGGTAGTTGGTTCCTCCATCCATTTCGTTAGTAACAATATAACCATCGTTCTTTTTTAGAAAAGCTATTTCACATTCTGAATCTTGTCCTTCTTGGGTAGAATTATAAATAGCAAATAAAGTATCGCCACTCATTTTTCCAGCATGTAATGTTCCAATAGTACCATCCTTTTCATAAGGTAAGTAATCTAAAGTACCTGTTATTTCAGAGGTAGCATATCTCAAGTTTAAAATAATCGAATCTCCATTTTTCTCGTATAAAAACGATTCTGATTCAATAACAACTGCATTGGTGGTATCACTTGCAACAGCAGTATTGGTGGTGTTTGGTTTGTTTTCGCTGCAAGATGCAAAAATACAAGCAGTGGCTAAAATAGTTAAAGTGCGTTTCATAAGGCTTTAGATATATGGTCAAATATAAATACAAATAACGTAGTTCTAAAGTACTAAAAAAAATACCTTGTTTCTAAATATCTTTACTAGTTTCCGCCTTTATATGGCAATGTTTTTTTTGCATTCAAAGCACTAACTACCTTTTTACCTGTTTTTGCCTCTAATTCCTTTAATGCAACTTTTGCAACATTTCCGCCTTGCTTGGCTACTTTTTTACTTTCCTCAAAATTTTTTGGTTCAACTGCTACTGAAATATCTTTTGTTGATGCTTCGGCTAGCATATTTAAAATTAATTCAGTATTAGTCATATTATCTCTGAGATTTTCTTTTTTCAATCCTTTTAATATTTTATATTCTTTGGTTGTTTTTTCGCTCCAAGCTTTTGTTATAATATCTGTAAGGGTTGCAAATTGCCCTCCTTCTTTTAAGCCACGTTTTTTCCATTCATCGGTTAGTTCCTTACGTATTTCAATACTTTTTATGCGTTGATTTATCCAATTTTCAGAATAACCTAAATTCATATACTGTTGCAAGGCTCTGTCAATACTTAATTCAGGGTCTTGCATTTCATCTAATCTTTCAGCAGCCACTTTAGCTAGCCAAAGTTTAACTGGCTCTGCTTTAGGGGATGGAATGGATTGAATAAGTCTGAAAAGTTGTTCTGTATCGGCAACATCTGTTAAATATTTTTTTCCATCAGTAGATTGCATTTTCAGTTGACTACAATTTGTAGTCAACTGACTTCCTTCAGCTTTCAGTCTGGTTTTCAGAACACTCCAATATTTTCTCGGGTTAGGACTTTCAGTTAAAACACTTACTATATCCACAATTGAAAAATACCATTTTTCTTTATCCTCATCCCAAAGTGTTCTTACTTTTTTGTCTTCGAATATTTTTATTTCATCTTTATTTTCCATTACTAATTATATACTTCAAATTAAGTTATTTTATGCATAAAAATTGTATTAATTTGAATTTATTTGATGGTAATTATTGAAAAAATGACCTATTTGATTTGGTGTTGAGAGAGTAATTTATAGTATATTTTTTTTACTTCATAGCTTGCATTTTATATTTTAAAACAAACTCTTTTGCTTCTGCCATATTTTTAGGGTAAGGCACATATTTTCTGGTACTATTTGTGGTTGTTTGATTTGCATCTTCATCAAAAATATGCTGAAAATAAAAGCCATTAAGCCATAAAAATTTTACTAATTCCCAAGCTTTGTCATCAGTTTTTACAGGAGGCCTAAAAGTATGCGAAAGCAATGCCATAGGCTTTGAACAAGCTGGGCAAGGGTAAGTTAATCCTGAACCGCTATCGTAATAACGGTTAAAACAAGTTTTACAATCAAAACATACTTTTTTTGTTCCCATTTTAAATGATGTTTAAGTTAGGTTTTTAAAGCAAATGAAGAAACCTATTTTTTATATTTTTAGTTTTTCAATACAATCTTCTAGCAGGTATGCTATATTTTGCAAGTTATCTTTTTTCTTAAGTGCTAAATTTGTGAAATTATCTTTGTATTTATCCTTAACTTTATTCAAAGTTATTAATATTTCATCTTCTGTTAAACCCTTTGAAAATAATATATCTTTATTGATATCATTAATTTCTATGTAACTATTTTTTTTTCTATTTTCCAACCAATTATTTTCTTTAGCTGTTTTCCATACTTCAATTCCTATTAAATCCTCCATAGTTGTATGAAAATCAATACCTTTTGATTTTATAGACTTGAGAATTGGCGAGTATTTAGGATAGGTTGCAATTATTGAAAACGTTTTTCTTTCGGCAGATTCTTCTTTAATATTTTGTTCTAAATTATTTATTGATTTATGGCCGGGAATATCATTATCAAACAATCCAACTGCTTTTAATGGAGTTTGATCATTTTTTTTATTTAGTGATTTACTCCAAATTAGTATTTTTCTTTCAACCCAATCAGTTCCACCTCCAAATTCTACATAATCTATTTTAAATTTAGTTAATTGTTCTTGATAATACAATTCTGTCGTTTTGTGTAATAACTTAAAATCATTTATTCCCTCAACATATATCGTTTCGATTAGATATTTAGACAGATTAGATTTAATTAATTCAATATGAAAAATTAAATCTCTTAGATATATTTTCCAGTCTTCTTCATTCATACTGTAAAAAAGTACTTTCCATAGATTATTAAAATTAGTGGTTATTTCTTTATGCTGAGTTAAACCAATTATATATAATGGAACATTTAGTTTATTTCTCTTTCGATAAATTTCATTTATCAGAATTTTACCACCATCGACTAGTAATTCATTACCATCATTTAATGGCATTTGTAAATCGCAAATTAGTAGATGATACTTGTCCTTTACTAAATACTCTTTAGCTTCTGAAATACTTATGGCTTGATCTATTTTTAAAGGAACATCTTTGATTTGTGTTTTTATTGTAGAGATTATATGTTGTATTTTATTCATATCATCATCTGCAATTAAAATTGATATATTGGGATTCATTATGAAATACTTTTGAATAATTTTAATAAATTGTTTTTCCAATCATCATTTCTGGAATCATAATAAACGGCATCAATATAAAAATCAAAGTTTTCCTTATACTTAGCGGAAATTTGCTCAAAAGTTAAAACATCATGACCTATTGGAAATTTATCGAACATTGTAAACAATATTACAGGAACAATTATTTTTTTTCGTTTCATCTCACGAAGTATCTTTTCCCCCCCAAATTGTTCATAGTTTTGATTAATATCATTATTCTCTTTCTCCCAAAGTGGAATAGTCATATCAAGAATTAATAAGTCATACTTATTATTTCGTAAAGCATCAAGTCCAGATTGAAAAGATTCCGTTAAATCAAAATCATGATTTTTAAGAAATGATTTTAATTTTTCAATCTTTATTTTATCATCCTCAATTATTAGTATTTTCATTTTTTATAGATTTATTATAAATTAAAAATAATGAAATTGTAACGCTATTTTTTGAAATTTGATAATCGAATTTATTAGTAATGCATTTAGCTTCATATATCATAATTCTTTTAATTTTATGAAATCCACTTTCACCTTCCAAATTTGAACGTTCAATATTTTTTAAATTAGTCCAATTATTTTTAACCTCCTCTAAATTATTTTTATTTAGTTCCATATTTGTTGAAGTATAGTTATTTCTGACATTTATCCTAGTGTATTTTTCCTCTTCAATACTTACATCTACTTCAATATTGATGTTTTCTTCTAAATTTGAATGTAAAATAGCATTTGAAAAAAGAATGTTAAATACATAAATTAAACTACTGTAACAAACCATTCCTTTTTCTTTAATATTTAATTGAAAGTTTATGTTTACATTGTTGTAAAGTCTTTGTGTTATTTCAATGCTTGCATTAATAACATCTTCCAACAAAATTAACTGAGATGAAGAAGATGTTTCTAACCAAAACCATTCACTAATTTCTTCTAAACAAAACCTGAGATTTGTAAGCGATTGGTTTAAATTTTCTAGCAAATAAATATCTTTAGGTAGATTTTTGGGTAAATTAAATATGAATTGCTGTACAATCTGCTCAAATTCTTTAAAAACGATATTCTTAAGAAAATCATCTATTTGTTGGCAAATTACAAAGTTTGTTGTAGTTTCAAATTGATTTAACAATAGGTCTATTGTATCTTCAGTTGATTGAAATTTTTCTAGATATTCTAAGTAGAAATTATAAAGTAATTCATCATTAGAACTATAGTTAAAAACAGCATAAATGTTATTTATATTTTCATGAGAAATTTGAATGGAATTATTTTTTAAGCCACTAGTAAGATTGTCAATAGAATTACTGAATATTTTAAGTTGTTCTTGAATTATTTTTAAATCAAAGTAATTTAAATTTTGAGTATTCCAATAATCGGAATCTGTATATTCACCATTTAATTTTGTTGTAACTAAGTTTAAATTTTCAAAAACACTTCTAATCTGATTCTCTAAAGCACCATGTCGAATTCTAGTACTTAAACTACTATCTAATCCGTATTCTTTACTAAATAAAAATTGTTCTCGTACCTCGTAATAAATATTTTTAAAAGCAATATAATCAGCTTCGTTATAATTGTTAGAATTATCTTGAATTTGTTCCTTCAATAACGCTTCCCAATTTCTTGGTTTTGACGCATTAAATCCTACTAATTTATTATTTTTCTTTTCTCCAACTATTCTTAAAAGGCGATTGAAGTCATCATTATACTTTTCAATTAGTTGTTCTTTAAGTTTATCTATATCGACAAATAGTCTTCCATTATTAACTTGTTTAATTACATTTCTTACGGAAATTTTTTTATTAATTTCGTCAATTTCATCAGTATAAAACTTCCTATTTAAGTCATCAATACTTGTCAAATAATTTAAAATTTTCAATCTAAATTCTTCAGCATCATTAATACGCCCAAAGTAATATTTGATGGTGTCTATAGTACAAATTTTAGCCAGTAAATAAATACAAATTTCATGTTTTAAATTTTCAATCTGGATAATTTCATTTATATCAATGTCTTGTGCAAAAAGAAATTCATCTAAGATTTCATAAAGATTGTATTCTGATTGATATAATGAGGCGATTATTAATGAATTTATATTTTTAATATATTTAAATTTATTATCATCTTTAAAAGTTTGATCGTATAAATCTTTGAAATTTATTTTTATATAAAAAGTTGATTCATCGAAAAAGATATCTCCAAATAGATTTAGAGCATCCTCTATTTTATTTTCTTTTAAATTTGCATTGAATAAAAAAAAGATAAATCTCTCTTTATAATAATTTATTGTAACACAATTAGAATATTGATTTTTTATTATATCAATAACTTTTTCGTAATTTTCATTATTATAATGATTTGTTACTTCTGCATTTAATTGTAATAAATTATTATTTGTTCTGAAATTTTTAAAGTCTATATTTTTAACGTTATATAATACTTTTTTGTACCTGTAATAGTTATATTTATCGAAGTATTGTTCTAGTTCACTTGAAAAATATTTTTCTGTTTTTTGCGTTGCTAATTTATATGTATTGGAATAAATTGAAAATCTGATAGAATCAGTCTTTACATTATCTACACTTGTTAGAAAGTCCATTATTTGGTAACCTAGGTTCAAGTTTGAATATTTCAGTGCGTATTTAATTAATTTTCTTCCATGTTTTTCATTTTCTTTTTTGAATTGAAGAAAATGAAATAATTCGAAAAGGATTGTATCAATGGTCTTTATATTAGTTAATTCAAAATTTCTATTTAAGTTAATTAGTGTTTTTATATAAATCTCATAAATTTCAAATTCTAGTGGATAACTTGAAATGAAATTTTTACTTAATTGAAGAGCGTTTAAAAAGTTTCCTTCATAGTAGTTTTCCAGTATATTATTAATTGTTTTCCAATTTCTATTTTCAATAAAATTTTCTTTAGTCAAATAATTATTAATATTAATAACTCTAGAATCAACGCTTCCTGCCTCAATAAGTTTTGAAACAAATGACTTGAATAGATTAGAATATTGGGTTTCTTTATCGTTAAGGTTAAAGATTATTACATCCAGAATCGTATTATATTGATCTATTAAGCTAAATAAATTACTTATATATATTACACTTTTTAAATCTGCAAAATCATAGTTATAGTTAGCTAATTTAAAATTATTAAATACAAAAAAATCTTTAACTAAATTGTTAGCATTTATTGTATCAACATCATTTTGAATTTGATTTACATAGCTTTCGAATGAAATCGAATTTTCTATTTTTTTACTACTTGAATTAATACAAAACTCGTAAAAGGGATTTTCTATTATTTTCAAATAGTTTGATAGTTTTTGCCAATTAGAACTTGAACCATTTTCTTCTTCTTCAATTTGCAATTCTGACTCAATTGCCCATAAACTATATCCATAATTAGAAATTATTTTTTCAATTATTTTTCTTGCTAAATCATAGTCATTTTTTAAAAGAGATATTTCATACTCTTCTTTCAGAATAACGTAATTGTTTATTTTTTCAATATTAAATAATACTTTAGTGGCAATCCATTGAAATTCTGTTTCGAAGTTGTTTGTAAAATTATAAGATTCATTTGTTCTAATTTTTTCAATTTTTTCTGGAAATAAATTTTTGTTTAAAATTTGTTTTAGAATTCCATTATTGTTAAAAGTTTTGAAAAAACTAGCAGACTCCATTTCAGTCTTTACATAATTTACTTTATCTAAAATACCAATTTTTGAGTTGTTTAAAATTTGCCTTAACTTCATTATTTTCTTGTAAAAAATGCAAAAATCAAAAATATGATATTGCAAATTGATGTTATCAAATTTAATTTTTAAATTCCATAACCCCTTTCTTTTTTTCAAAATAAAATTATTTCATCTTAAAATTCTAAAAAAACATTTTGAAAAGCGCAATAAAATTTATTTACATTCGTTGTACTTTCATATCCCCATTTCATGAGCCCCAATATTTTAAAAAGCACCGCGCTTTTTTCGTTCCTATTAGTTATTTTTAGTATTTCGCAGTTAAAAGGCAAAAAGGTTATTATCAATCGTGCTGTTTATTATTGGAAAAATAGCGCAGTTTTCGAAACTGATAAAGACAGCGTTTATAAACAATTTATAAGCAATCATAAAATAAAAAAGGTTTATGTAAAAATGCTGGATGTTGATTGGGTTTTAAAAAGAGGCATTGTGCCAATTACCAAAACCAATCTCTCTGAATATAGTGATGGTTTAGAATATTTAAAACCATATAAACTGCCCATTGATAGCAATTTAGCATATTACGAAAGGCCTAAAGAAAACATTGCATTTATTCCAGTGGTTTTTATTACCAACAGAACCATTGCGCATTTAGACAGCAGCAACCAAAGTTATATTGCTGAGCAAATTTTAAGGCATTTGTTTAGGTTAGAAAAATACACAGGCCAAACCATTAACGAGTACCAAGTGGATTGTGATTGGTCGGAAACTACCAAAGACAAATATTTTGCTTTAATTAAAAAAATGAAAACCTATTTGCCTACTAAAAAAGTATCGGCTACTATTAGGTTATATCAATACAAATACTTTAAAAAAGCAGGCGTACCACCAGTGGATAAAGGCATGCTAATGCTTTATAATTTAAGTAACGCTACTCAATATAATTCAAAAAACTCCATATTTAATTTGCCAGAAGCCATTAAATATTTACCTATCAATCATCCTTATCCGTTGCAGCTTTCTGTGGCTTTGCCCATGTTTAGTTGGGGCATTTTATTTAACAATTACAAGTATAAAGCTGTGGTTAACGATATGAATACCAGTAAGGCTAAATTTTTATCGTTTTTACGCGAAATCCGCCCATACGAATACTTGGTTACTTGCGATACCATTTACAACGAAATTCCCTTTGAAGCGGGCGATTTGCTTAAAATAGAACAATGCAGAGATATGGAATTAGACTTGGCAAATTTTGCCATGAGACGCTTGCCAGTAAATGATTCTCTCGAAGTTTCTTTATTTGATTTAAACGCATTCGACATTAATAATATTAGATATGAAAGCATTGAAAAAGCCTATTCTTGGTAGTTTTTTTATAGCGCTATTTTGTTTGTTTTATAAAGGAACCGATAGCTGCGGTGTGTATGTGTTAACGGGCGATTTATCGCGGGTTTGTTTGTTTCAACCTGCTACTAAAACGCCACTAGAAATGTTTCCATTTTTTTATTCAAACAGCTATTACTTTCAGCCGGATATTTATAATGGGTATTCGCATATAAATCAGATAGATATGGATAATAAATACTATATATCTGATTATGAGGTTATTGCAAATGATTGGGTAAAGCACTTTAACAATAAAGTTTCGTTTGACCAAGTGTATCAATTAATGTTTGAAAAAGATGTAAAGGATTTTTATACAGAATACGATTTATTAAAAGCCAATGATCCATTTTTTAAATTGCTTCAAAAGCCTGAATACAAAGAAGAGTTGGCCTATTTTGAAATAGTAAAAGAGCTTGAATTATTTGCTTACGATAATAATGAATGGTCTTGTTATGATTGCCCTGCAATAAGCAAAACAGGTAAATTGGTTTGGATAGACGCTTACAGCAACGATTATTTAAATAACAAGGAATATGTAATGAATGATAATCCAAGTAAAACCAATTTGGAAATTCAAATTTTAGAGAACTTAGCTAAAACTAAAAATCCGTTTTTAATAAGCAGATATGCTTTTGTGCTTTGCCGAATGTATTATTATAGTTTTCAATACAATTTATTAGAGCAAACTTATGATAAGTACTTAGCTGATTTACCCGATAATTATTTTTTAAAAAATTATGGTAGGTACTTTTTAGCCCTTACCAAACCTGCTGCAGAACGTAATTATCTATTAAGTTTAGTATATAAAAATTGTCCTGAAAAAAGGTATAGAACACAAGAATTATTTACCAAAAAACTATTACCTCAAACATTGCAATTGGCTAAAAATAATGAAGAAAAAGGCACTATTTTAATTATGGGCGTTTCTCAAAATCCATACAATTGCATAGCCGAGGTGGAGCAAATAGTAAAAGTAGCACCAAATCATGAATTGATTCCTTTCGTAATAACTCGCGAAATAAACAAAATTGAAGATGGATTATTAGGCGATGAATATACAGGCATAGGAGGCGAGTTGGCTAATATGACTTATGAACCTGAAGAAGATTTTGATTATTATTACTATGTAAACAAAACTGATGCGGCAGATGAAAAGAAAATTTTAAATAGAACTTTAAAGAAAAAACTGCATTTAAAAAGATGTTTAAGTATGCTTAAAACATTAAGTGCTTCACCAAGTATTTATCAATCGTTTTACCAATTGGCGGCAGGTTATTTAAGCTATATCAATAAAGATTATGGGCAGGCCAATTATTATTATATGCAAAATGCTTTGATAAACGAAAAAGACAAAAAAGTAAGTTTGCAGTTAGCTATCAATAAATTATTGTTAACCATAAGCACTGCTGATAAATTAAGTGAAAATGCAGAGTTTGGAGTTTTAAATATTTTAAACACCCTAAAAGCACATAAAT
Organism: Bacteroidota bacterium; assembly: GCA_027484685.1. Taxonomy (GTDB): domain Bacteria; phylum Bacteroidota; class Bacteroidia; order UKL13-3; family UKL13-3; genus JAAFJM01. Next base: position 14,045 of record JAIXSO010000014.1, on the reverse strand, counting down.
CAGATTACTTTTTTCCAGAATACACCAAATCACAATTGCTGTTTTTTGTAGGAAAATTATATTTAGAAAAAGGCGAAACTTATAAAGGAATAATGTTGTTAGGCCACAGTAGTAATGTGTTTGATTACCAAGAGCCTTATTACGCCAAAAATGCTTACCACTTAATGTTGGATAAAGCCAATGAAGCCGATTATGATAGCATTATAACAGTTATAAATAAAAAGCAAAAAACTCCTTTTGAAAAACTACTTTGTGCTGATGGCATTTTCCATACCGAACAATACGATACTACCAATACTTTTTATTATGACGAAAACTATTATGAAAAAATAAGCCATAGTCCGTGGGATTTAAACCGCATTTACGATATGAAATGTACTTACCATATGCAGCGAAACGAAGTTTATAAAGCCTATGCCGCCACTTGTCATATTGATAAAAACTATTGGAATATTTTCCCTAACGATAATTTTAAAAATGACAATCCTTTTTGGGTTGCACCTGCTAGTCCACATTTTTCATTTAATAAATTTGATAAAACATATAACAAACATGCGGTTTTAAAAGAATTGATTCGTTTAATTAATACTGCCAACAATAGCATAGGGAATAAAAAAGCATTGGCCTATTTTCAAATAGCCAACTTTTATTTGAGCATCACCGTGCATGGCAAGTTTTGGATTATGCAAAATAATTATTGGTACGATTACAATCCCGGAGAGGAAAATGAAGAGTACAGCAGTTATAGTAAAACATTTGTAAATGAGCATAGTAGCTTTTTTAAACCTAAATTGGCTTTAAAGTATTATTTAATGGCGTTACAAGAAGCCAAAAGCGAAGATTTAGCGGCCATGAGCACTTACATGGCTTGGCTAGCTAATAATAGAATTAAACATAGCGATACCAACCCTTATTTAAAACATTTGAAAAATAAACATTTAGGAATGTATTATTACGAAAAATTATCCAACTGTGAACTCATTGATAAGTTTTTTGATAAGTACTATCATAACTAATAATTGGAAGAAAAAGTAAGTTTTGATTGTTCATTTTTCGGTATTACTTGCTATAATTGCTTAACCAGCAAAATCAATAATAACATGAAAATGAAAGTGTTTTTTACAATATTTACTTTATTCATAAGTTCAGTTATTTGGGCTCAATCCAATAAACAAATCAAAAACAACTATATTGTAGTTTATCCTATAGAAGCTTTAGTAGGGCATTTACGATTAGGTTATGAGAAAGAGTTTAGTAACAACAACTCATTTTTAATTGAAGGCCAATATTATTTTACCGATGATAGGTTTCGAGATTATTTTATTTCTAGAAATAATTATTGGGGTTTAGCTTTAAAGTCTGAAGTAAGGTTTTACGAAAACAACGAAGAAAATAAAAACAGAACCTTTTTGGGCGTAAATTTAATGGTAAAAAGAAATGAAAATATGAGATTGGATGTTGGAGAAACTTATAACAATTTTGTTTTTAGTCTTAATTTAAAGAAAGGTACAGAGTTTATTATCAATAATAATTGTAAAATGGATTTATATTTTGGTTTAGGAGTAAGGGTAAAAACTGTTGGCATTAAATCAACTATAGGGGGCACTGAACCACCTGAATTGGTGAAAGAATTAGTCTATCCAAATTTACTTTTGGGATTAGATTTAAAGTTTAATTAGCAATTCTTTTGTTGCTAGGTATGATAACTAAATTTCGTTCTAAGTAAATTAAAGTTAAAATAATAGAAGGTACAGCAACAATTCCAGTGTAACCAGCAATTTGCCCAAATAGGCCTGAGTTAAAAGTCCAATTAGAATAGTTAATGCAGAAAAGTGGTGAGAATAAAATTGTTTCCGTTGTCAACATGGCTGTTAATTGATAAACTTTAGCTATTGGTGGTTGGTAACTAATTTGATTAATACTTGAACAGTTAATAATTTTAGTAACACCTAATATAGAATCTTCTAAAGTTCCAATTATTGAATCAAATCTTTTTTCATCTTTGCGAGAAGGGTATTTATAATGTAAATCATCGTAATTTGATCTAATTGGACTATAAAAATAAATATGTTCTTCAAAGCACTTTAGGGTGAGAGTTGTATCATTTAATGACATTAGATAACCCACATAATTATGTGAGGTAAACGTTTTGTTAAGGCTATCTTCTGCATTGTTTAAATAAACACGAATAACAGTACCTACATTTAAATGAAGTATTTTATCATTTCGTAATTTGTAAAATGGGTATTCATTTTTACTTTTTTGTGCAGAAGTAAAATTTATTAACAACAATGTAAATAGTAAGAAATAAATGTATTTCATGAAGTTTTTATAGTCAAATATAAAGTTTAAAATTAATTAATGAAATTCAATTGTATCATTTTTTTTAATAATCATTACTATAACTAATAATTGAAAATAAGAATTATTTTTGCACACGTTTTTATCCAACATAATAAAAACAATTTAGCAATAAAAACAATACAACAATTATAAAATATGAACGGATTTTTTAAAGTACCTAGCCCTGTTAACGAGCCTGTATTAAATTATGCTCCTGGTAGCAAAGAACGTAAAGATTTAAAAGATGCTTTAACCGAAGCACGCTCAAAGGTTATTGATGTGCCAATGTATATTGGTGGTAAAGAAGTGCGTAGCGGAAAAACCATGGATATGCGTCCACCACACGACCATCAACATTTATTAGGTCAGTTTCATGTAAGTGATGCAAGCCATGTTACAGACGCAATTAATGCAGCTTTAGCGGCTAAACCCAAATGGGAAGCTTTAACTTGGGAGCAACGCGCAGCTATATTTTTAAAAGCAGCCGATTTAATAGCAGGCCCTTTCCGTGCTAAATTAAATGCTGCTACTATGTTAGGTCAAAGTAAAAATGCATACCAAGCCGAAATTGATTCAGCTTGTGAATTCATTGATTTCTTGCGTTTTAACGTAAATTTTATGAGTCAAATTTACAGCGAGCAACCGCAATCGGGTAAAGGCATGTGGAATAGAATCGAGTATCGTCCGTTAGAAGGTTTTATTTATGCTTTAACGCCATTTAACTTTACGGCTATAGCTGGTAATTTACCAACTAGTGCAGCTATGATGGGTAATGTAATTGTTTGGAAACCAAGTAATACACAAGTTTATTCAGCTAATGTTTTAATGGAAGTATTTAAATTGGCTGGTGTGCCTGATGGCGTAATCAATTTAATTTATCCAAGCGGTCCTGTTGCTGCCGAAGTAGTATTCAATCATCCTGATTTTGCTGGTATTCACTTTACAGGAAGTACAGGTGTATTTCAAGATATTTGGAAAACCATTGGAAACAATATTCATAAATACAAAACTTACCCTAGAATAGTTGGTGAAACTGGTGGTAAAGATTATATAGTTGCGCATAAATCAGCCAATGTAGATGCAGTGGTTACTGCTTTGGTTCGTGGTGCTTTTGAGTACCAAGGCCAAAAATGTTCAGCTGCTAGTCGTGCTTATATACCTAGTAATATGTGGGCAGAGGTAAAAGAAAAAATGGTAAAAGATATTGCCAGTTTTAACGTAGGCCCTGTTGAAGACTTTAGAAATTTTGTAAACGCTGTTATTGATGAAAAATCGTTTGATAAATTGGCGAAATACATTGACGAAGCTAAAAAGGATGCAAGCTGCGAGATTATTGCTGGTGGAACATACAATAAAAGCAAAGGTTGGTTTATTGACCCAACGGTTATAGTTACTAGCAACCCAAAATACACTACCATGTGTGAGGAGTTATTTGGCCCAGTATTAACTATTTATGTGTATGATGCCGAAAAATTTGAAGAAACTTTAGAATTAGTTGATTCAACTAGCGAGTATGCTCTAACTGGTGCTGTTTTGGCCCAAGATAGATATGCCATTGATTTAGCTACTTGGAAATTACGTAATTCAGCAGGTAATTTTTATATTAACGACAAGCCAACAGGTGCAGTAGTTGGTCAGCAGCCATTTGGTGGTGCGCGTGCCAGTGGAACCAACGATAAAGCAGGCGCTATGATTAATTTAATGCGTTGGGTTAGTCAACGTACCATTAAAGAAACATTTGTATCGCCAGAAAGATATGAGTACGACTTTATGAAAGAAGCGTAGTAGTTGTTGGTTGATGGTTGTCAGTTGATAGATAACGATTTTGTAGAGACGTTGCATGCAACGTCTTAATAAATTACAATCAACAAATTAATATTTACAAAAAGCCCAATTGAAATTCAGTTGGGCTTTTTTGTTGAACAAAAATTACTATTTTCGAAGTGAGATGAATTCAACTGAATTAGAATTATGGACTAAAATTAAACAGTTTGAGTTTGACGACCCATCAGATTCATTAACTTTTTCAGCTAGATTAGCACGCGAAAATGGTTGGGATTTAACTTTTGCTTTGCAAGTAATTTTAGAGTATAAAAAGTTTATGTTTTTGCTTTGCATTGCAACAGAGCCATTAACCCCGTCTGATGAAGTAGATCAGGCTTGGCATTTACATTTAATTTATACTAAGTTGTATTGGAATGATTGGTGTACCAAAACATTAGAAAAACAAATTCACCATGGGCCAACTAAAGGCGGTGAAAGTGAGAAATTAAAGTTTGAAAACTTATACGAAAACACAAAATCATTTTATTTAGAAAAATTTGGTTCAAAACCACCTGAAAATATTTGGCCTGATAGTAATGTTAGATTTAAAAATAATAAGTTTGTTAGAGTAAATACAGACATTAATTGGGTTATAAAAAAACCGTTTAGAAAATGAAACACCTTTCTACTATAAAACCTGCTGAAGTATTAATGCTTTTAAATAAAGGAAATCCTAGGCCTACTGAGGTATTAAAAGCAATATTTTTTGATTTATTGGCGAAACATGTATTAAAACTTGTTGAGGTTGAAACCCAAGCTCATATAAACGATAAAGTTAGGGTTTTAAGCTATGTAGAAGTCGGTGAAAATTTTAATAATTATCAAATTCAAAAACATGAAACCTATTTTATTTATCCATTTATAATTGATAATGATGCCAGAATTTTATTCAGAAATTTAGTTAAAATTAGCTTAGAAAGAGCTAAAAGCAAGACTTTTTTAATTAAAAGCATTGTGCATAATTCGTTAAACCCTAATTTCTATAAAGGATATAAACTACTTGGTTATTTTGGAGTTTTTTCAATTAGTGATATTGGTATTAAAATTAAGAATGAAATAGAACAAGAAATAATTGAGCTTGAAGAAAAGTTACCTAAGTTAATTGAGTCTAATTTAAACGAAGCACTTCAAATTTTAAATAAAATAGGAGGGAATGCCTTGCTGATTAAAACAATTAATTTTGAATTATTAGCTCAATTTGCCAATTACCAACAAGTAAACTCTGCTTACGAAATATCAAATAGTTCATATTTTATTTGGGATGGATTTAACGATTATTCATCAAGTTTTGATTCTGCAAGTGCTGGTTTTGATGGTTTTGGAGGAGGTGATTTTGGTGGCGCTGGAGCTGAAGGAGACGGATGTTCAGGATGTAGTGGCTGTTCTGGATGCGGAGGCTGTGGAGGTGGCGATTAATAGAATTAACTTTCTTTTCTCATTTAAGAATACGCCAAAAATAAAAAGAACAAAATCATACATATTAATTAAAAACTTCAAATAAAAAGTTCATCTTTGTGCCCCAAAATCATGGAACAAAAAATATTAATTATCGATTTTGGGAGTCAGTACACACAGCTAATTGCCCGCAGATTACGCGAATTGAATGTGTATTCCGAAATTCACCCTTGCACTCATTTACCCCTTATTGACGAAGCTACTAAAGCTATTATTTTAAGTGGAAGTCCGTTTTCAGTTAACGATGGTCTTTTACCTAATATTGATTTAAGCGCTTGGCGTGGTAAATTGCCTATTTTAGGAGTTTGTTATGGTGCTCAGTTAATGGCTCATCAAAATGGAGGTTTTGTTGTTCCGTCAAAAATTAGAGAATATGGTCGTGCTAATTTAAGTTTTATAGCTGATGATGTGTTGTTTACAGGTGTTAGTGTAAATTCGCAAGTGTGGATGAGCCATGGCGATACCATTCAAACCATACCAGATAATTTTAAAGTAATAGCAAGTACAGAGTCAGTAAAAGTAGCTGCCTACAAAATAGAAGGCGAACCTACTTACGCAATTCAGTTTCACCCTGAAGTAACGCATAGTCCCGAAGGTGCTTTAATGTTAGAAAACTTTGTGAAGCATGTTGCTAAAATGGATCAAGATTGGACTCCGGTTCATTTTATTGAAAATATTACCAAAGAACTTAAAGAAAAAATTGGTGACGATAAAGTAATTTTAGGTTTAAGTGGTGGAGTTGATAGCAGTGTGGCTGCCATTCTGTTAAAAAATGCCATTGGAAACAACCTTACTGGTATTTTTATAAATAATGGTTTATTGCGTAAAAACGAGTATGAACAAGTACTTGAAGCTTATAAAGGAATGGGCTTAAACGTAATTGGTGTTGATGCAGGAGAAAGATTTTTAAGTGAATTAAAAGGTATTTCAGATCCTGAACAAAAACGTAAAACCATTGGTCGCGTATTTATTGAAGTTTTTGACGATGAGGCTAAAAAAATTGAAGGTGTAAAATGGTTAGCACAAGGAACCATTTATCCTGATGTGATAGAAAGTGTAAGTGTTAAAGGTCCTTCGGCTACCATTAAATCTCATCACAATGTAGGTGGATTGCCTGAAAAAATGAATTTAAAAATAGTAGAACCATTGCGTACCTTGTTTAAAGATGAAGTACGCAAAGTTGGTCGTGAATTAGGTATTGCTGATGTTATTTTAAATCGTCATCCTTTTCCAGGTCCAGGTTTAGCTATCCGTATTTTGGGCGATATTACACCTGAAAAAGTAGCCATTTTACAAGAAGCTGATCACATATTTATTAGTGAATTAAAAAGCAAAGACCAATATAAAAACGTTTGGCAAGCAGGTGTTATTTTCCTACCTGTTCAATCGGTTGGAGTTATGGGCGATGAGCGCACATATGAAAATGCAGTTTGCTTAAGAGCAGTAACTTCGGTTGATGGTATGACTGCCGATTTTTGCCATTTACCTCATGAGTTTTTAGCTTTGGTATCAAACAGGATAATTAACGAGGTTAAAGGTATAAATAGAGTGGTTTACGATATTAGTAGCAAACCACCTGCAACCATTGAGTGGGAATAACTCATTTTGTACTATTTTGTATAGTTTTTTAAACTAATACTGATAAAACACTATTGAATTACCTAAAAAATAGGGATAAATATTTTTTAGGTAATTCAATTTTAAACTTTTTTACTCTATAATTGTCGATATAATTTGTAACTTAAAATTTATTTAAGTTAAAGTATTAGTTATATCAAAATAAGTAAAAATGATACCAATAGTATTTTGTGTAGATGACGATAGAGTAGCTTTAATGATAAGCAAGCTCAATTTACAAAAAACCCAATTTTGTAAAGAAATAATTACCGCTGAAAATGGTAAGCAGGCATTAGATTATTTTGATAGCCAAATGCAACTGCCCGAAGTGGAACGCAAAATTCCCAACTTAATTTTGCTTGATTTGAATATGCCTGTACTTGATGGTTGGGAGTTTTTGGAGTTGTTTTCAAATAACTATCCTTCACTCCACGAAGAAGTTAAAATAGCACTTCTTTCATCAAGCGTTAATCCTGACGATAAAATAAAGGCGGAAGCAAATCCTTTTGTATTTATTTTTATTGATAAAGCTATAGGTATTGACAATTTAAAAAGCTTAAAAGAACATCCTGAATTGGTAAAATATTTTTCGTAATAAACTTTAGTTTATTTTTTATTCGATTAAACTTTTACACAAACTAGCTGTATTTTCTTATAATTTTATGGTAAATAATTTGAATTGATTTCAAAGAATGATGTTAAATGATGAGCAATTTGGATTTTACATGCAGCAAGTTTTAGACAATGTTCCGAGTGCTGTAGTGGTTACCAATAATATTGGTAATGTTATTTATACAAATTTATTTGCTAAAAATTCATTTAACTTGTACCATAGTGCTGGTTCAGAAAGTTTAATTTTTAACTTATTACGAGCTTACGATCCCGATTTAGAGATTATTAATAAAATAATACTTGAACCTACTACTAAAAAAATTGGTGTTTTAATAAACAGTAATTCAAAAAACGCATTTATTGAATACAACATAGCAAGCTTTTACAATAATAATTTACAAGAACAACAGTTTATTTTTACCATCAATAGTATTAACGAAAATTCGTGGTTAGAACTTAAAGCCAATAAGAAACAGTTAGAGTTAATTTATGAAACAGTGGATGACATACTGTTTACCATTGAGGTAAAAAATAACATTGAATTTATTTTTAGTAGTGTAAATAATGCTTTTTGTAAAAGTACGGGTTACACCAAGGCTGAAGTTATAAATGCAAACATAACAGATATTATTCCCAAGTCTTCTTTGAATTTAGTTTTACTAAATTATACCAAAGCTATTGAGAGTAAACAAACAGTTAAATGGGAAGAAACCTCTACTTTTAATAATGAGGAAAAAACTGGGTTGGTTACCATAACACCTGTTTTTGATGAAATAAATAATTGTATTCAATTAATTGGTTCAATAAGGGATATAACTGAGCGTAAAAAAGCAGAGTTAAAACTGCAATTAAGTAATGAAAGATTTAACTTTGTTACAAAAGCATTAGGCGCAGCCATTTGGGATTGGGATATTGAAAATGATAGAGTTTATTGGGGAGAAGGATTTTTTAAAATATTTGGTATTAGCGAAGCTACCGAAGGTAAAAGCTTTGTTCAAGTGTTAGAAAGATGCCATGTTGATGACAGATTTAGAATAGAAAAAAGTTTAAAATTAATTTTACAAACTACCGAAACAACGTGGAGTAATAGTTACAGATTTTTAAACAATAATGGAAAATTTGTTCAAGTACAAGATAAAGCAATTATCATAAGAAACGAAGCTGGTAAAGCTATTAGAATGATTGGTGCTTTAAGCGATATTACCATACGCAAAGCCGAAGAACAACAATTAAAATTATACAAAAGTGTAATTACCAATACCAACGATTGTGTAATTATTGCTGAAGCCGATTTATCAAATAATGGCCCTAAAATTATTTATGTTAACGAATCGTTTACCAAAATGACTGGTTATACACGCGAAGAAATTATTGGTAAAACTCCACGCGTTTTACAAGGACCAAAAACCAATAGAAATGTATTAGATAAACTTAGAAAAAGTTTAGAAAACCAAGAAATTTGTGAAGTTGAATTAATTAATTACAAAAAAAATGGGGAGGAATATTGGGTAAATCTGTCCATTTTCCCATTAATTGATGCGCAAGGTAAATGTACGCACTTTGTTTCTATTCAGCGCGATACCACTGAAAGAAATAAACACAGCATAGAAAAAGAAACCATTTTTGAAATTATTCAAAGCATTAATAAAAACCAAAATTTAAGTTTTTCGCTTAATGAGGTTATTGAAAATGTATGCGTGTTTTTAGGTTTTCATTATGGCGAAATTTGGTCGATAAATATTGATGAAACCAAAATGGTGCATAGGGCAACTTATAGAATTGATGATAGTAAGTTTTTAGGAGAAATAAATAAAGGTACCAATACACTTGAAAAAGGACAAGGCTTGCCAGGTTTATCTTGGAAGTTAAAAGAACGCATTTATATTGAAGACCTTCAAAATTCAACTTTTTTGCGTAAAGCCGATGCTTTAAAATCTAAGTTAAGTAGCGGTATGGCATTGCCTATTTACTTTAATAATGAGGTAATAGCGGTATTTAACTTATTTAGCGAAAAGCCATTTACTAAAGAACAAATAAATTCTGATTTATTAAATAAACTTACCACGCAAATTGGTGCTTATATTCAAAAAAATAGAAAAGATTTAGAGTTGAATCAATTCTTTAATATGTCGGCCGATATGTTGGCCATTTCAAATTTGAATGGTTATTTTAAAAAGGTCAATCCTGCTTTTACCAACATTTTAGGTTATTCAGAAGAGGAAATGTTAAATAAACCTCTAATAAATTTTGTGCACCAAGATGATAGGAACTTAACACTTGCTGAACTTGAAAATGTGCAAAATGGTAAAATAACTACCTATTTAGAAAACAGATTTATAGCTAAAAATGGAGATGTAAAATGGTTATCGTGGACATGTGCACCTTTAGTGGAAGAAGCACTTATTTTTTCGGTTACAAAAGATATTACCGAAAAGAAAAAGATGGATGAAGAACTTAAGAACTTAATTAAAGAGCTTACCAATAGTAATTTAGAATTAAAGCAGTTCTCCTACATTACATCTCATAATATGCGCTCGCCACTAACCAATTTATTGGCCATATTAGATATATTAGATTTGTCAAAAATTGATGATAGCGAAACTTTAGAATTGCTAAGTGCCATGAAAGCATCTACCAATCATTTAAACGATACTTTAAATGATTTGATAAGAATTTTGATTATAAAAGGAAATACCAATCAAACATTAGAGAAAATTGCTTTCAATGATGTTTTGTCAAATGTTTCTGATTCTATTGGTTCTCTTATAAAAAATTCAGGCACACAAATTTTGGCCAATTTTGAAAATATTGACAGTGTTTACTTTAATAAAACGTATTTAGAAAGTATATTTTTAAACCTAATTACCAACTCCATAAAGTATGCTCAGCCAAAGATAAAACCATTAATTACTATCAAATCTTTTATAGAAGATGGTAAATTAAAACTAAGTTTTTCGGACAATGGAATTGGTTTTAATGAACAAAAAGTAAAAGATAAAATTTTTGGATTGTATCAAAAATTTCATAACCACGAAGACAGCAAAGGAATTGGTTTATATTTGGTTCAATCGCAAATAAACTCGCTTGGCGGTTCTATTCATGTACAAAGTGAAATCAATAAAGGAACTACCTTTACCATTACATTTAGTAAAACATGATTTTTTTGTAAAATTTCACTTAAAATCAAGGTGTTTTTGTTCTTAAGGTTTTAGCTATACATTATTGATTATATTTGCCTAGAGATGGGTTTTAATTGGACTAAATTTGGGATGTTTTTAAGTTTGTTGTTGGCATTTACCACTAACAGCAAAGCTACCCATGTAGTTGGTGGCGATTTAACCTATAAGCACATTGCCAACGATAGTTTTGAAATAAACTTAGTTCTGTATATTGATTGTATTAATGGAAGTCCTGGAGCCATTGCCTTAGATGCAGATGCCATGATTGGTGTTTTTGATACCACAGGAACTTTGGTTAAAACATTGCTCGAAAATAGGAGCTTACCTATTAGAATAAACTCTGTAAATTATAATTGTGTTTTACCACCAACTAATGCTTGTGTTGATAAATATGTATATCAATATTTTACTCGATTACCCTATGTTAATGGTGGGTACTACTTGGCTTATCAGCGTTGTTGTAGAAATAACAGTATTACCAATATTGTAAGTCCTGGAAATACTGGGGCAACTTATTGGGCCTATGTGCCCGATACTTTGCAAACCATGGGTTATAATTCGTCAGCAGTTTTTAACAGTGTTCCTCCCAATTTTTTATGCAATAACAATACTTTTATTTACAATCATTCAGCTACCGATATTGATGGAGATTCATTGGCTTACGAACTTATTACACCTTATATTGGTGCTGATCCAATCAATAACTTACCTCGTCCACCAACAAAACCACCTTATGCCCCAATTATTTGGGAAAACACTTTTGATGAAAAAAATATGATGAATGGAGCTCCCGAATTAACTATTGATTCAATTACTGGAGTATTAAATGTAAAACCACGTAGTATTGGGCAGTATGTGGTTGGTATAGCTGTTAAAGAGTATAGAAATGGTAAATTAATTAATACGATTAGGCGAGATTTTCAATTTAATGTACTGAATTGTCAGTTTAATATAGTAAGTTCATTTACCAACGATATAAAAACATGTACTGATACGGTAGCATTTAAAAACAATAGCACTGGTGCCGATAGTTATTTATGGGATTTTGGAATAGATAATTTACAAACAGATACAAGTACCCTAAAAGAACCAATTTTTTTATTTCCCGGTCCTGGAAAGTACAAAATTAAACTCAAGGTTGGCAAAGGCAATTGTCTTGATAGTACATCGGCATTGGTAACTATTTTTAGTGATAATGCGCGTTTTGCAGGAAACGATACCACCATTTGTGAAGGTGGACAGGTACTTTTAGGTATAGCCGATACAGCTAAATACAATTATGTGTGGAATACCGCATTATATTTAAACGATTCAACTTTGGCTAGGCCATTATCAAAACCATTGGCTAATATTCAATATATTGGAACTCGAAAAAACGACTTTTGTACTAATTCAGATACCGTAAATATTTACATAAAAACCATTGAAGCGCAGTTTTCATATAAAATAACTACCAATTGTAATACAGCTAATATTAAATTTGATTCTATTTCTCAATTCAGCGAAATGCAATGGTATTTAAACAATGAAAAAAAGCAGCTAAAAGAGTTAGAAGAAACTAAGTTTTTAGTAAATCAATCGTACCAAATAAAGCTAAATACTAAGGATGGATTGTGCGTAGATGAAATAGAGAAAACAGTAAATCCGCTTCCAACTGACTCTATTATTTTAATTCCCAATGTGTTTACACCTAATAACGATGGCATGAACGATTGTTTTTATATTAAAGGAATTATGCTTGATAATGAATGTAATACATTGAAAGTATTTAACCGATGGGGGCAAGTAATGTTTAATTCAGAAACTGATGGTGTGTGTTGGAATGGCAATTATGAAAACAAACCTGTTAGCTCAGGGGTGTATTTTTATATTTTAAAAAATAGAGATAAAAACTACCATGGAACCATTACTTTGGTGAGGTAATACAGCCTTATTTTTTATTCAATTTGGCCCTAACCTTACTTAAAAACTCAGCTGAAATTCCTAAATAAGATGCAATATAATGTTGAGCTACACGTTGCGGAATGGTGGGGTATTTTTCAATAAACTCCAAATATTTTTCTTGAGCCGATTTTGAAATACTGCCTATTAATCTATTTTGAGTGGCACACAAATTACGTTGCACCATAATACGAAATACACGCTCAAATTTTGGTACTTTTTCAAGCAATTCTTCTTTGGTTTCGCGATGTAAAAGTAAAATCTTACAATCTTCTAGAGTTTCAATAAATACCTTGCTTGGTGTTTGTTCATGGAAACTGGCCATATCGCTAGCCCACCAATTTTCTATGCCAAATTGCATGGTAACTTCAAAACCATTTTCATTTATGTAATAGTTTCTAATACAGCCTTTTATAATAAATGCTTCAAAGTTACAAATTTCGCCTTCTTGTAATAAAATGGTTTTTTTAGGCACTGATTTGTGCTCCAATAATTGGTTAAAAATGGCTAATTCTTGCGCTGAAAAGTTGGCAAGTTTGGAAACTTGAGCATTTATTTGTTCAAACATAAACGTATAGAAATTACTTAAAATAATACTTCTGCGTACTCTGGTGTTTTGTCAAATACACTTTTTGCATAAGGGCATAAAGGCAATATTTTGTAGTTACCTTCTTTTGCAAAATCAACTGCAGCTTTTACTAAAATTTTGCCTAAACCTTTTCCTTCTTGGTTTATGGCTACCTCAGTATGATCGATGATAAATTTATTTGGTCCAGCAAAAACATATTCTAGCACTGCTATTTTTTTGCCATTTTCTAAAATATAAAATTCTCCTTTTTTATCGTTGTATTCGTTCTCTACTTGCATTTAATGTAAAGTTTGTCTTAAGCAAATAAACTTATTTTTAGGAATAAAAAAAAACTCCTTTTAACTGAATAAAAGGAGTTTTTATGTTATAGAAAAATGAATTAGTATAAATTATTATTATCTCTAAAATTCGATAAGTTCAAATACCAATCAGTATTGGTGGTTCCATTGCTTCCAGACCAATCAATAAAATTATTGTAACCTTTA